>NZ_CP162133.1:3117012-3436525 GCF_040833955.1 Leptospira sp. WS60.C2
TAAGGCATAGGGATCATCTGATTGCCCAGTTTCGGGTAAAATGATTTTTAATCGGTAGCTGGCATACCCAAAACTGGGATAATCCTCACCATCTTCATTG
The DNA here is from genome assembly GCF_040833955.1 of Leptospira sp. WS60.C2. Lineage (NCBI taxonomy): Bacteria > Pseudomonadati > Spirochaetota > Leptospiria > Leptospirales > Leptospiraceae > Leptospira > Leptospira milleri. The sequence continues at coordinate 3,117,113 of NZ_CP162133.1, forward strand.
ACTTGGGAAAACCAAGGGACTCCCACTGGTAAGAAGGAAACATTGGGGGGAGAAACCTCATTGGGATTTATGAAATCATTCCAATAAAATTCCCATTTCCCGATCAAATTGACTGTTTCTTTAGAAAAATCCAGATGGCTTCCATCCAAAACACCATCTTTCGCAAGTAAGGTTGGGGACACAGCGAACCGACAAGAACTCGTTAGAAGGATTAGGGCAAAAATTAAGGGATAACGACAAAAATTTACTGAGGCGGAAAAAGATTTTTGGATAGATGCGAAGGAGACTTTGAAAATCATAAGGTTGTGGAATCCGTTAAAATTGCCATCTTAGAAGACCATTCCGTTGTCACTGAAGGAATCATATCTATTCTGAAATCCAATCCTTTCTTTTCTCTTGCGGGAGAATTTCGAACGGCGGCTGATTTATTTCAATTCTTAGAATCAAATCCAATCGATTTATTGGTTCTTGACATTGATTTACCAGACCGAAATGGCATTGATGTACTAAGAGAAATCAAAGAAAAACACCAACCCACCAAGGTCATCATCTTCTCTCTGCACGGAAGCCGAGTGTATGTGGAAGATGCACTCAAGTCCAAAGCAGATGGATACATGCTCAAATCTGATCCCATCTCCAAACTCCCAGAAGTGATCCAACTCGTGATGAAAGGCGGATCCTTTGTTTCTGATGGAGTGAGCAAAGTCCAACTGCCCTTCTCTCCGTTTCAGATGGAGATTCTCAACCTACTTGTCCAAGGACTTTCGCAAAATGAAGTTGCTGATCGGATCCAAAAATCGAGAAAAACCGTCGAATACCACCTAAACCAGATGAGGACAAAATTTTCCTGCAAAAACAATAACGAGCTTATTTCCAAATACGAAAAAGAAATACAAAAATAGCGATTTCGTGATTTCCCGTGGCTCAGTTTCGCATACACTGTATGCATGAAACACATTTACTTATTGCGGCATGCCAAATCCGAATGGGATGAACCATACGAAACGGATTTGGATCGGTCTCTTTCTCGAAGAGGAAAAGTACAATCCAAAGCTTTACGTGATTATCTCAAAGAAAGTCGATTTGAATTTGACCAATGTTTGGTCTCTCCAGCCGAACGAACCTTAAAGACCTATTCCTCGCTTCGTAAGGAAATCCTTAGATTTCCGAAACCAGAAATCCGAGAAAGTTTATACGATGCTGACAAAGAAGATTTACTCTTTGTTTTACAAGGACTTTCGTCTAGCACTCGTTCTGTTTGTCTCGTTGGTCACAATCCTGGTTTAGAGGAGTTTGGTTCTGCGCTTGTAGTGGGAGAAAAAGACCGCTCGTTATTCCAAAAATTTCCGACTGCTTCCTTTCTCGGGCTCACATTTTCTGATGATTCTTGGAAAAATCTTAGTTGGGGAAGTTGCCAATTAGTAGTATTCTGGATCCCTGGGCAAATAGGAAAAGAATGAAACCACTGTATTCAGAAGAACGAATCCATCATCGAGTTGAAGAATTAGCACGAGAAATCTCTCGGGATTTTTTAAGCAAAGATCTTGTTGTGATTGGCATTCTCAACGGGGGATTTATTTTTACAGCAGACCTCTGTCGAAGTATTGCCATTCCGCACGAAGTGGATTTTATGGCGGCTTCTTCCTACGGAGATGGAACAACTTCTGGAAACTTAAAAATCACAAAAGAATTAAAAAAATCTGTCTTAGGTAAATCGGTTTTGTTAGTCGAAGATATTGTTGATACAGGTCAAACATTAGAGTATTTACTCCATGAAGTCCAAAAACAAAATCCAAAAGACTTAAAGGTGGCTGCACTTTTTTGGAAACAGAAAAAAGCAAATCCTCATATCATTGTGGATTATCCAGGATTTATCATTGAAGATGATTTCTTAGTCGGTTATGGATTGGACTTCCAAGGGAAATATCGTAATTTACCATATGTTGCAAAGTTAGAGGGGACCGAGTGAAAGATACGATCATTAAACAAAAATTCGATACACTAAAAACGTTTCCGACTTTAAAACCCGAAATCCTAAAAATTGCAGAGAATTATGTAAACCATTCTGATGATTGGAAATTACTCCGGGTGAACCCACTCAAATTTGCAGACGAACATAAGTTAGATGAAAATGAGACTATTGATTTTTTTGTTCATTCAGCAAAAGTGGGATTGTTCGACTTTGCTTATAATTTGATTTGTCCGATGTGTGGAGGAATTGTACACAGCCATCACAAATTAGATGAAATTGAAGGGAAAGAATTTCATTGTGTATCTTGTAACATCATCGTACCTACCTTACTTGATGACCAAGTCGAAGTGGCCTTCCAAATCCATCCTTCCCTTCAAAACAATCAAATCGATCCATTTGTGGATGTGAACCATTACTTTCGTTACTTCTTTTCTGAAAATTTTGATAAATCAATTGAACTAAGAACATGGATCCAATCTACAATTCGTGATTTTGCAAAAATTGAACCTGATGCATCGTTTACCTTTTCCTATGAGACAACATATGGAAACTTACAAGGTCATTTGCTACAATTTGTCAGCATCGATCGAAACACTATGTGTTTGTTTTCTGTTGACCCAAAACTTCCGCCAACCAACCAAATCTTTTTAGTGGATGTGATGGAGAGTGGAATGAAACCAAATACCGTTTCCATTCCCGTAGGCCACCACCAGATTACGATCCACAACCGAACTAGATTTACTATGGGACTCAATGTTCTTTCTCCCAATCCAACGGAACTAGGAAGGATCGCAAAAACATTCCCCACCAAACGACATTCCTTTCTGACAGCAAAAATGTTGTTAAACAATCAATCGTTCCGTGATTTGTTTCGTATCCAGAAACTTTCTCCTGACTTAAATCTGAATGTGAAATCGCTCACCATTATGTTTACGGATCTCAAAGGTTCCACAGAAATGTATGACACTGCTGGCGACATCATTGCCTATAAGTTAGTCCAAGAACATTTTCGTATCCTAACAGAAATTGTGCGAAAGTATAAAGGTGCCATTGTGAAAACGATGGGAGATGCTATCATGGCGACGTTTTCAACGCCGACAGAAGGACTTCTCGCTGCCTTGGAAATGATGGAGCGAATTGATTCCATGAATCTCGATTGGAAAAAAGAAGGATACGAGATTGGATTAAAGGTAGGCCTAAACGAAGGATCTGCATTAGCAGTTGTGAATGATGAAAGACTCGATTATTTCGGTCAATCGGTGAATATTGCTGCAAGAGTCCAAGGTCTTGCCAAATCGGGAGAGGTTTGGCTCAGTGAAACTGTTTGGAATGCAACAGACCCAGAAGAGCTCGTCAAACAACATGGTTATTTTTACCGCAAACAAAGAGCAATGTTAAAAGGTGTTGGAACACCTGTTCCCGTCTTCCAACTCAGTCGAAACAAATTAAAAGCACCATCCAAATGGAAACAATTGTTTCAGAGAAGTTAACGTGTTTGTTTAGATTTTAGTCCTTTGAATTTGTGGATTCGAAAAAAACCACCTCGATGTTCCGAATTACGAAGTGGTTTATAGGCTAAGAAATGATTTTTATTTTAAAAAAGTTTACTTCACTGGATCAGCAGACACTTCTACTTCCGGTAAGGATGCTCTGAGATAACCAGATTGCAAAACTGCCACCTGCCCTTGTTCACTTGTCAGGAAGGTAACAAAGGCATCAATTTTGTCACCTTGGTCTGTTTTGTAAATTATGAACAATTCACGAGCCAGTCTGTATTTACGATCGTAAACGTTACGAACTGATGGTGCTACATAAGGATCCTTCGGATTTCTTGCATATTCAAGTGCTTTGATTTGGTCTTTATGATCTACTAAAGCTGATCCCATTCCCATATAACCAATGCTATTCGAGTTTTCTTGGATGTATTTTGCCATCTCTGCATTGTCTTTTACTATTTTTGCTTCACTAGAAAACTCATTCGATTTGTGAAGATTGAATTCGTTAATTCCTAAGTCTTTTCGTTTCAGAATATGATTTTGAAAATAGTCTTGGGTTCCAGATTTATCATTCCGAATCACGATGGAAATAGGAGCATCGGATCCTCCCACTTCTTTCCAATTTTTAATTTTTCCAGAAAAGATATCAGAAGTTTGCACCAAATTGAGTTTGGAAACTGGATTCTTAGGATTGACAACGAGTGCAACTCCATCGTACGCCAATCGAACTTTTTCTAAGTTACCTGTTTTTCGGAGGTCATCGAACTCCGCTTGGTTTAGATCGCGGGAAGAAACTGCCATATCGATTTCCCCTTTTCGCAATCGGTCAATCCCAGCTTCTGACCCGCCACCTTCTACTGTTACTCGAACATTTGAATTTACTTTTTCATATTCAGCGCCTAAAAATCGCATCATGCTGTTCATGGTTTCTGACCCAGCAACTTTTAGGGTTTGTTTGTCCTTACAGGCGACAAATTGAATTGTAATCAAAATGTAAAAAAGCAGAGAAAGGTTTTTCATCGTAAATCAGGTAAAGCCCAAATTCAATCCTTCGTCAATCGTAAAAACCAATCGTTTTTTCCAAATCCACTCTCAGTTTTTCATCAAAAACCCCGATCTTTGCAACGTGAAGACCAAAGTCCAAACCTTTCTGATTTGTATTCTGACATACCTCCTTTTTGGAGATTTGGTAGCGAATCCATCTTTACCAACGCGTTTCCAGTGGAAGTGGACAAACAACCAAGTTTTAGAACTAAACGAATACCACGACGTCCTCTTTCGAGTGGGAACCAAAACAGTCGAACGTGAAGATAAAAATCGAGTTGTGATGAAAACAAAACAATGCTCCCAAGATTCTTGTTTGGTAAATGCTTGGTTTGACACTTACCTTCGTTATGGAAAAACAACAGGCCCGTTCTGGAAAGATAAGGAATTTATTTCTGATTTCACTTTGTACAGAAATGGACGATATGAGGTACCGAATGAATTTATCATGCCAAATCTGCGTAGTTTTCCTTCCTTCCCTGACACACCCATATCGGTAGGTGATCTTTGGAAACTCCCTGCAGAAGAATCATTTGATTTTACTTCAGAACGAATTCGGGTGAAAGTCACACCCGAGTACACATTCCAAGGAATCTTTCCCTGGAAGGAAGGGAATTACTCAGGGAATTGTGAAAAGATTACATACACTTACCCTATCTTTTATACAAAATCAGAATCAGACAAAATGGCACCTAACGTTCCTTATAAGATTTTTGGCTTTGCAACAGGGACAGTTTTTTTCAATGCAGAACGAGGAGTTCCTGAATTCAAAGAAGTCAAACTATCTTACACTTTCATTTATCCAAACGGAACCGTGCAAGAAGCAAACTTCCACATAAAGGGAGTGTATTTTTTAAGAAATCAAGTGAATGCGAAAGACAAAGAATCCATTCGGGAAGATGTTCTAAATGATTTGATTGTTGGTTATACTGGGAATCGCGAAGACATCGGAGATAGAAAAGAAGGACTACCAAACCAAGTTGCCGAGTCTCTCCCTGTGAAGGTACGCACTTCCGAGGATGGAATCGTATTTTCGTTAGATTCCATTTTGTTTGATTTTAATGAGAGCAAACTAAAAGCTGATGCGGAAAACGCAGTATCCAAAATTGCGGAAATTCTAAAGAAATACCCAGACAGGGAAATTCGTGTCTCTGGACATACAGACAATGTCGGAAAAAAAGAATACAATCAAAAACTTTCCGAAGAACGAGCAAAGTCCGTATTACATTCGCTAGTTGATAATCACAAACTAGATGAAAAACATATTTCCTTTCGTGGGTATGCTGATGATTTACCTGTGGCACCAAACGATACGGAAGAAAATCGACAAAAGAACCGAAGGGTAGAAATCACACTCGTTTTGGATTAACCAATTTGTAAATCCAATCCAACGGAATAAGGAGGAACAAGTGGTTCACTATCTTTTTTACCACGTTCCAAAAGTTTCTCCATTTCTTTGCGTATGTCACCGAGTAACAAAAGATAACTTTCTTTTTTGTTTGTTTTGTATTTTTGGAAATACGGTGTTAGGGATATGGTTGGAGCAGCATACACATATGCTTTTTTGGCCCTCGTTTCTGATTTTCCATAAATATGCCTTTCAAAACTACAAATCCATTCCATCAGTCTTTCTGCAGATGGCCATTGGATGAGATTTTTGGGTTGTGTGATGAGAAATGCATAGGCTGTTTCCACCAACTGTTTGGCGCGTCGAATTTTCTGATCAGTTAAATTTTTGGGAGTTGATTCCAAAGGAATCCCTGCATCAATTCGATCCAAAGCATGAAATAAAATTCGGATCTTTTGGATGGCATTGTCAGAATCTTGAAATTTGATCTGTAAAATTTGACCAGCAAGGTTTAGCGCCGTATGCCTTGCTCTTCCCAAACGATAGTCAAAATCTTTTCCACTAATTTCGGCTTTAGGAATTCCAAGTTCAAATTCTGTTTCTTCTAACATCACACGACCCACTGTTAAAAATCGCCGAAGAATTGTCCTTCCACCTGGGTATAACTTTAACTTACGTTCAATGCGAGAAAGGGATGTTTCAATATCGTTCAGAATGGAATCTCTTGTTCCCGTAATTTTATATTTCACAAAGGTAGGTTGTAAAAAAAGTTCCGCGTGAGGATCTTTTTTTTTGGCTTCTTCTAGTCCCCAATAAATGAGTTGTGCAGTGCTTGGTAAAAAAGAAACCAAGTTGTCATTCTCACCAGACATGATTCCTTCGGGATACATTACTAGTTTTCCATCTTTTTCGGATAAGATCCGTTTGGTGGTTCGAATCATTTTTCGATTGGAACTTCCATGCAAAACAGAAAAAGCCCCCACTCGTTTGATCACTTCACCAACAATTCCAAAACCCCAATTAAAAATACTTCGTGAGGCCATATAATGAAATCTAGTTCCGATAGTATTAGCAATTTGGTAGGCAATGATGGATTCAATTTCTGTAGGTTGGTTCAAAAGATAAACAACTCGTTTGTCTTTTGTTTCTTTTAAGCGAAGTTCATCCTCTTTGGGAATCACCACTCCATCTAAGTTAAACAATAGTTTAGTTAAAATGGGGAATCCCAAATCCAATCCCATAGCAATCGGAAATTCAAAACGAGGAGCGATAAACGTATCTTTCATAGAACTTGTGTAGTTAGACTAAGTGAAAACCCATATTCCCTACGAGCATTTATTCGTGAATGTATCCCCAAGTTTCCAATATTTTTTTGACTTCTTTTCCCATTTCTTTTTGCACTTCGGTTTCACCAGATCCACTGAAAGCGCCATCATTGTACACCCAAGGGAGTGTGGATTGTAGAAGTCCTTCCGGTTGTCTCTCAGATACAATTAAGTCGTCTACACGAGAAAGCGACCTTTGGTATTCCAAACCGTATCTACCAAAACGAACAGGGATCGTTTTTCCATTGCGTGTGAATTGGAAAAACGCACCAAGCTCTGGGTTCACTGTTTTGAGAATGATCTCTTCTGGTTCATTTGTTTTGTTTTTGGTCTCCTTTGTGACTGAGATTGTTTTGGCAGAACCAGAATTGATTTGGACGGTCTCAGAAACTTCCCAGTCATACAAGGATCCTTGCACATTGAGAGAAATATAGTCCCTGCAGATTGCTTCCTCACATGGGGGAATCCAAATCCGCAAACGATTTCGTTTTAAAAAGTTTTCGCGACGGAAATCGGCCCTTGCTTGTTGTAATAAAATTTCCCCTTCCGCTTCAAGGCTTAAGTTTCGTAATTCTTTCGGATCTTTTTTGAGATCATACAATTCTTCTGCCATGGTATGAGGTTCCCCAGCCGAAGTTCGCCTAACGGTCGTAAAACCTGGATAACGACGAATGTATTTATAATTTTCTGTCCTTACCGATTCGGACATACGCCCTTCTGTGTAAATGAAGCTTTCCTTAGGACAAGGATTGGATTTTAGAATGCAGGTTGAATAATCAACCCCTTGGTAGGTAGAGTTTTGTGGTCTTAGTTGTAAGAAACCAAGAATCGTCGGTGCCAAAGACAGTAAGGAAGACTGACCAGGAATTCTGATCTGAGAATTCTGAGCTGTCTTTTGGGCAATGGATTTCGGAAGTTTGATGAAGTAAGGCACATTGATTTCTTCATCATAATGTGTTTCCCCATGGCCAAAACGAGTTTGCATGATAAAGTGATAACTATAATCATGTTCGGGGCTGAATAGTTCCCCGTGATCCCCGGTTACAATGATCATGGTTTCGTCATACGTACCCAGTTCTTTTAATTTTGCCACCAATCGACCAATTTCTCGATCGGTATAATGCATCTCACCTAAGTAACGTTGCACGGGAGATTCATAACGAAAAAATTCCGAATCTGGAATGATGTTACGCACGACCTTCATATCTTCCGCAGGAGGGGAATAGGAAGCATGGGGAGTGTTCAAATTGAAATGCAAAAAATATGGGATGTCTTTTTTCTCGGACACAAACTCAATCGCATGGTTCGTGAGAGTTTCTGTGTCCACAATGTCCATCCCCACTTGGTAGGAATTGTGAAAGCCCAAATCCAAACCCACCGTTGTGTAATCCAAAAAGAAGACATTGTTCATAATCGTTTTGGAGTAATAACCTGCTTCGCGAAAGGTTTTGGCTAAATTGTCCCGTTTTTTCCCATAATATACTTTTCGTTGGTAGGGTTTGGTCGAAAACCAAGAATTCCCCAAACCAAGGTTAGATGAGTATTCCGAATGAAAAAAAGACATCATGGAGGGTTTCGTCCAATTTCCATTGGCAAATGGATTTTCAAAAAAAACAGATTCCTTTGCCATCTTGTCAAGGACAGGTGTTACGGAATGCCGAAAGCCATACGCTCCGATAAAATCCTTTCTTGCGGAATCAATTACGATGAGGATGACCGATTTTGGTTTTTTCGTTATTTTCTTTGATTCACGATACCCTTCTGGATATAACAAAGGTTCACCGAGATACAAATAACTCTCTTTACTTTCCCAAACAAGGCGCAAGTCTCCTTCCAATGCGATGGATTCTTCTTTTTTGTTCCATTGTTCTTTGGTAAGCCCTGTCAAATCCCATTCGAGGAGCAATTGGGACTGAGAATAAACTTTAAATTTCCCAGACACATTGGTTTGGAATTCTTTTTCGCCTAACAATCCGACAAGCGAAGAAAACTGATACCTTCCCTTGGGAATCGTAAATTGGTATTCCTGTCCAGGGGGAAAGAAGATGGCATCAAGTGAATGGTTTAAGAAAATTTCTTTATTGGTATTGAAGGTGATTTGTGTGTTCTCCCATTTTCGGGAAAGAGGAAGACCACTTTGCCTTCCTGGATTTTTTTTCCAATGATAAGGTAAGAGGTCCTTTCCGATTTTGATTTTCGAAGACGCATGTTTTAATTCCAAAACCAAATCCACGGGGAAACGGGATTCCGATTCGTTCAAACACTGAATGTGACAAAAACAAAGGATCAGGGCGAAGGGAAGGATCTTTCGCATTTGGAACCAGTTTGCAAAACAGGTTTCCTAGGAATAGGAAAAGTTGTTTCTTTTTAGGTTTCCATCGTCCATCCTTGACATCTATGAGTCATTGGGAACAAGCCTACTCCCGCGAGGAGTCTACCTTTCTAAACAAAGATGGTGGTAAAATTTATTACCAGATCTACCGACCTAAATCAGGAGCCAAACGAGTGCTCGTAGTCCACCATGGAATTGGGGAACACGGCGGTCGTTACAATTTTTTGTTAGAAGCCATGGCAGAACGAAACTATGCCATTTATCTCATCGATTGCCGAGGCCATGGTAAATCTGACGGACGTCGCGGTGTTGTGACTCATTTTTCCGATTTTTTTGCCGACCTAAAACAACTCATTGATATCGCCAAACAAAAAGAAGGCGTAAGTAAGGTTACGTTACTCGGTCACTCGATGGGTGCCGCGGTTACTTTTCTTTATACAGCAACAGACAATTACCAAAACGATTTGGATGCTTATATTTGCAGTGCCCTTCCGATCAAAGTCAAAACCGACCTTGTGATGGACATCAAAAAAGCCGCTGGAGGATTTTTAGCAAAAGCATTGCCAACTCTCACTATCCCCACAGGCCTAAACGTGAATCTGATCTCACGCGACAAGTCGGTTGTGGATGCTTACGTGAAAGACCCACTCGTACATGGAATGGTTTGTGCGTACCTTGGAGATTACTTACTCAACTGTTACACACTTGCTTTGGAGTCAGCGGAGAAAATCAAAGTGCCAATTTATATGTTCCATGGAAAGGAAGACCAAATTGCACTTGTCCAAGGAACAGTGGATGCATTTGAACGAGTGGCATCTAAAGACAAAACCATTAGACTTTTTGATGACTTATACCATGAAACCATGAACGAACTTCCAAAAGACAGAACACTCGTCTTAAAAGAGTTAGTTGCATGGATCGACAAACACTAAGGAGAAAATGCCAATGGCAATAACAAAAGATATAGTTGGAAAAAAACTAGATCGTTTTGATTTCACAGTGGAACGAGGAAAGATCAAAGAATTCTGCCTCGCCATCAACGAAAAAAACCCAATCTATTTTGACGTAGAAGAAGCAAAAAAAGCAGGATACTCAGATGTTCCAGCTCCCCCAACCTTCCCTACGGTCATTATGTTTTGGGGATACCCAAAGATTTGGAACGATATGGCAGAACTCGGTATCGACCTTTCCAAAATCCTTCACTTGAAAGAAGAATATACGTACCACAAAATCCTTTATCCGGGCAAAGTGTACGCACAATCTGAAATCTCCGACGTAAAAGTGGGAAGAGCAGAAATCGTAACTTTCAAGACAACCATCTACGACGAAAAAAATGATCCAATCCTCTCTGCTGAGATGGCGATTTTCATTCGTAAGGATTAATCCAAAGGAGGCAAACTATGGCAAAAATCGAATTTGATAAAGTAGAAGTTGGTCAAACTCTTCCTCCACTCGAAATCCCAGTCATCGAACATGCAAATTTAGTTCGTTATGCGGGAGCATCTGGAGATTTTAACCCCATTCACAATGACCCTGATTTCGCAAGAAAAGCAGGTCTTGATGGAACCATCTCACACGGTATGTATGTGATGGCACAAGTGGGAAGACTATGTACTTCTTGGGCAGACCAAAAAGACATCGCATACTTTGGCGTGACTTTCAAAGCCATGACAAAGCTCGGTGAAAAACTCACATGTGTGGGAACCATCAAAAAGAAATTTGAAAAAGATGGTAAAAAAACGGTAACCGTACTCGTAGAAGCAAAAAACGAAGCTGGCGAAGTCAAAGCTGGTGGAGATTTAGTCGTTAACGCAGTTTAGTTACGTAGGGCACGCAGATATGGGTAAGGGCAAAACACCTTTCCCATACTCTGTGTGTGAAATTTCTAATTCAAACAAGAATCGGAGAATCACATGAGTGATCTAAATGAAATCACATGAAGGTTTGCCGATGTTAAGCGAAAGTTCAGTCAAATCACAAATTTTATCCCTCATCTCTCACCTTCCCCATATCAATATTGATATTTTATATCTTTATGTTCCGGAATTCAAAATCCTCCACCAATTCTTAGAAGATACGGAAGTCATTCAAGGTTATACCATTAGCATTTTGGAAACCAAACAAAAAAAATACAGCGGGGGAAATTGGTTACTCGTTTTAACAAACAAAAAATTCCATTTGTTTCGAAACCCACCCTTCACTGACGCAACTCACATCCCTATCGAATTCGATTCGATTGTCACATGTACCACGAAAAAAGGTTGGTTCTTTGGAAAAATCTATATCGAAACCAACACTGAATCTTTTGGTTTGATCCAAGTAGGCAAAAAGGATTATTCCTTTTTTTTACCAGCCCTGACACCACATTTAAAATCATGATTCTTGGCGCCTCGAACTTGTTTGAAGCAAATCAAACAATCGCATAACGACCGCGCTTTACGCTTCAATCTTTCGCATGGCGAAAGGATTTCCGCTACAATCGCTGGCGCGGGGTTCTTTTAGAACCAAACCAATGCGACATAACTCCAAAAAGTATGGAACCATTCCATTACTCTTTTTACAATGTCATGCAATAATTCCTGTTTGTTGGTAAATTGATACTTTACAAAGGATGGTAACCAATGACCAAAATTAAATTCACAATATCCTGTATTCTAATGTTCTTAGTTAGTTGCGGAACAAGTGCTTTGCGCTTTCAAAAGACAAATAAATTCAATCCCAATGTGAAGAATGTAATCACCATGGCTGTGTTTGATATGAGCACAAACAGTGTAGCAAGTTCTGATGACGAAGTACTAAAAACGTTTGGAAGCATTTCCCAAGCTAAAGTAGGTGAAATCTATGGAAATCTAATTCCTGGTGGTGATCTGACGGTAAAAGCAGCAGAGACTCTTGGAATCAAAAAAGACTTAGATACCGCTATGGGAAAAATCACAGAAGCAATCGTGAATTCAAATTCTTTAGATCCAAAAACGACAGAAGTTTTTGCAAAACTAGCACAATACTTAAAAGTTGATGCTCTCGCATTTCCATTGGCTTCTGGTGGAAAAGCAAACATGGAAAATCCGGGAATCACATTCCGTTTTGTTCTCTATGATACTAAAAATGCAGGAATTCAATACTGGGCAGAAGTCGATGCTGTTTCCATCAACGCATTGAGCCTGAAAGCAGCACCAGATGAAAAGGCAAAAACCGCTTTGTACATTGCATCTGCCACAAAAGGAATCAATGCTTTATACGATGGCATCAGCGCCGAAATCGAAAAAGCAAGAAATCCAAAATAATCATTAGCAATAGAATTGCCATCCCTATCGAGACTTACAAATCTCGGTAGGTTGTAGAAATCATTTGAGGATTAAAGATAGATAACAAAAACATACTTGCATATTCTCGATTCATAATAACATTTTTTCTAAATGCACCTAACTCCCCACCAAAAAAAAATTCTGGCAATCGAACTCACCAGAAAGCGGGCATCAGGTGATCCAAACAGAATTGGCCAAGCAATGCTTGGGGCTCAAGTCGATTTAAACCCTCACCAGTTAGATGCGGCGCTCTTTGCTCTGGAATCGCCTTTGTCAAAAGGTTCGATCCTTGCGGATGAAGTGGGCTTAGGTAAAACCATTGAGGCAGGGCTCGTACTCAGCCAATTTCTTTCCGAAGGAAAGAACAAAATTTTAATCATTTGTCCCGCAAACCTGCGGAAACAATGGGGTGGCGAATTACAGGAAAAGTTCCATTTAAAATCAATGATTTTAGAAAGTAAGAACTTCAATGCAGAGCAAAGAAATGGGAATCAGAATCCATTTCTTTCGAATCAAGTTGTGATTGTATCGTATCAGTTTGCAAAAGCAAAGGCCTATGAAATCTCGCAAATCGCGTGGGATTTAGTTGTGATCGATGAAGCACACCGTCTGAGAAATGTGTATCGAGAATCGAATGTCATCGCAAATACGATTAAAGAATCTCTAAAAGGTCGGTTTAAACTTTTACTCACCGCAACTCCCTTACAAAACTCACTCAGTGAGCTCTTTGGATTGGTTAGCATTATTGATGAACAAATCTTTGGTGATTTTGAAAGCTTTTCACAGCAATTTTTACGCATCCAATCGGAAGACCAATTACAACTCTTAAAAAATCGAATCAGTAGCATTTGTAAACGCACTCTTCGTAAACAAGTATTAGAATATATCAAATATACAAAACGGATTCCCATTACAAAAGAATTTGTTCCGAGTGAAGATGAAGACAAACTTCATGAATGGATCAGTGCTTATTTGCAAAGAGAAAAATTGGCGGCACTTCCCAAAAGCCAACGCAAACTCATGACATTGATTTTGCGAAAGTTATTGGCCTCTTCTACATACGCCATTGCTGGTACCTTACAGGCCCTTGTTGATCGATTGGAGAAAAAAATTGGAGAGGCTGATACATCCATTGATGAAGAAATCGGAGAAGTCATTGCCGAAGATTTTGAAGAATACGAAGAAATCAAAGAAGAATGGCAAGTGTACCAAAACCAAACAAAACCAAATACGACCCAGGAACATATAGAATCCATTGAGGATTTAAAATCAGAAGTAAAAGAACTCAAAGAATTTTTAGCTTTGGCAAATAGTATCCAAGGAAATAGCAAAGCCGAGGTGCTTTTGGTTGGGCTCAAACAAGCATTTTCTGAAATGGAACGCCTGGGTGGGGCAAAAAAAGCAGTGATTTTTACGGAATCACGACGAACACAAAACTGTCTCCTGGACATACTATCTAATCATGGTTATGCGAATCAAATCCTTCTCTTCAACGGAAGTAATACAGATGAGACATCCAAAACCGTGTACCAAAATTGGATGGCAAAGTATAAGGATTCTGATAAAATTTCTGGATCGAAAACTGCCGATATGCGGGCCGCTTTGGTCGAAGAGTTTCGGGAACGAAGGCAAATTCTCATTGCAACGGAGGCCGCCGCAGAAGGGATCAATCTACAGTTTTGTTCGATCGTGGTAAACTATGATCTTCCATGGAACCCGCAAAGGATCGAACAGAGGATCGGGAGGTGCCACAGGTATGGACAAAACTTTGATGTGGTTGTGGTCAATTTCCTAAACAAGAAAAACCTAGCCGATGTTCGCGTGCACCAGCTCCTGAGTGTCAAATTCCAATTGTTTAGTGGGGTGTTTGGGGCCAGTGATGAAGTTCTAGGCAACGTAGAATCTGGTGTGGATTTTGAGAAACGGATTGCTGAAATTTTCCAATCTTGCCGAACAAAAGAGGAAATCCAGGAAGCATTTGATTTACTCCAGTCTGAATTGCAGACCGACATCAACGAAAGACTGAAAGAAACACGAGAGAAACTTCTCACCAATTTTGATGAAATCGTTCAAGAAAAACTCAAAATTCGGATGGAAGAAAGTGAAATTTTGTTCGATCGCCAAACAAAACTCTTATGGCTTCTTACCAAAGATGCGATTCAAAAACACGGGAAGAGTAACGATGCCGAGTTTAGCTTTCGTCTAGATTCCCATCCTTTCCCTGATACCCCTGTCAAATTGGGTCATTACCGAATGGGAAAAAGCCTATTCCAAGAAAACCAATACCATGCCAATCACCCTCTTGCCAAAAAGATTTTAGAAACGGCAAACCAAGTGGAAATTCCAGAAGAAGGACTCTTGACCTTCCATTTGAGTGAAGATCGTATAGACCAAAGTTATGCAAATTATAAATACAAACGAGGCCTCGTCACTGCAAGCCTCTGGACATTGGATAGTTTTGAAACCGAAGAAATTCTACTCGTTACGATTCTTTTGGAAGATGGTTCTACAATGGACAATGATCTTGCCATTCGACTCTTTTCTAGAAATGGCAAATGGGAAAAAAACTCAGGTAAAACTGAAACTCTGGAAACACAAAAACAGAAATTAGAAGAACTCCATTCTTTCAAAAAAAATCAAATTTTACAAACAAGAGACTTACGAAACCAAGAACTCTTCTCCAAAGAATATGAAAAATTGGATGCTTGGGCAGATGACAAACGTTTGAGTTTGCAAAAAGAATTAAGAGCCTATGACGACGAAATCAAGGTAAAGAAAAAAATGGCCAAGGAATCAGGTAACCTGACAGACCGATTGAAACTGGAGAGAGAAAGAAAGGAGATTGAACGAAAACGAGACGATGCTTGGCGTAACTTTGAGGTGGCAAGACGAGCCATTGATGAAGAAAAAGAAAAGTTCCTAGAAGAAATGGAAAAAAAGGCCCAAATGCAATCGGAGGAAACGATTCTCTTTTCTGCCCAAATCCTAATCCACTAACACATTCGAACGTTATCATTTTTCTCTTGCAGAGATTCCGTTTTTGTCCTAGGCTTGAGGTAGCATACCTCTATAAAGCCACTGGAGTAGAATGCCAAAAAAAGTTCGGGAAATCTTACAAATCTTGTATGACGACGGTTGGTTCTTGCAAAATCAAAAAGGAAGCCATATGCAATTGAAACACCCAGATAAACCAGGAAGAGTTACAGTTCCAAATCATGGAATGGGGCAAGACGTGGATGTTAGAACAGAAAAAAGTATACTAAAGCAAGCAGGCTTGTGGAGAAAGGAATCATGAAATATTTAATCGAAATTACGAAAACAGAGACTGGTTACTCCGCCCATTTCCCTGATGTACCTGGTGTCTTTACAGTCGGGAATACCTTAGAAGAAGTCAAAGAGCATGCAAAAGAAGCGTTGGAGTTGCACTTACAAGGATTCAAAGAGGACGGAATCGAACCTCCTCTGCCATTAACAGAAAGTATGTGGGTTGAGGTAGCTTAATGCCCGAACAACCCCAAAAACTCCCCCTCACTTCGCATAACCTCACCGAAGACAAACTCCGCATTCTGAAAGACCACTTCCCTGAAGTCTTTACGGAAGGAAATTTTATCGATTGGGACAGACTTCGCCTAACACTTGGGAGTAACCTCGAATCCGAGGAAGCCAAAGAACGATTTGGCCTCACTTGGCCTGGCAAACGAAACTGTTTTAAGGCCATCCAATCTCCTACCACAGCGACCCTCCTCCCCGACCGCGAGGCCTCTGTGGACTTTGACTCTACAGAAAACCTCTACATCGAAGGGGACAATTTGGAAGTTTTGAAACTCTTACAAAAGTCCTACCTCGGCAAGGTCAAGATGATCTACATCGACCCACCTTACAATACAGGAAACGATTTTGTCTACCCCGATGACTACACCGAATCCCTCAAAACCTATTTGGAATATACGGGGCAAGTGGATGCTGGGGGCCGCAAATTTACGAATAACAGTGATACCACGGGACGTTTCCATTCCAAATGGTTGAATATGATGTATCCCAGGCTCTTCCTGGCTCGAAACCTCCTCCGGGAAGATGGGGTCATCTTTATCTCTATCGACGACACCGAAGTCGCCCACTTACGCAAGGTATGCGATGAGATTTTTGGGGAAGAGAATTTTGTAGCTCAGTTTATTTGGAAACGTCGATCCAATGCAGATAATCGAAATCAAAACAATGTTTCCGTTGATCATGAATATCTGATTTCTTATGCGAAATCTGATACTTTAGTTTTAAAAGGCCAATTGATTGATCAATCAAAATATACGAATCCAGACAATGATCCGAGAGGGCCTTGGGCAAGTATCGATTTAAGTGGACTTGCCACTGCCCAACAGAGACCAAATTTACATTTTAATCTCATTGATCCTTCTACAGGTATTAGCTATCCTCCAAATCCAAACAGGGGATGGTCAAAATCAAAACCTGTCATTGATAAAATGATCGAAGAGAAACGAATTCTGTTTCCTAAATCTCCAGAAGGTCGACCAAGAGAAAAAAAATTTCTAAGTGATCTTAGAAGTGAAACAACTGGATTCTCTAGCTGGCTTGATAGCCAAGTAGTTGGTTATACAACTGCGGGTACTCGCGAAGTAACTGAAATATTTGAAAACAAAGCTTTTGATTTTCCGAAACCTTCTGCACTCATAAAACAATTTTTAGCTCAATCTACATCCTCCCCTGACGACATCATCCTGGACTTCTTTTCCGGTTCTGCCACCACTGCACACGCCGTACTGGCGTTAAATGCCGAAGATAGGGGCAATCGAAAATTCATTTTGGTGCAACTCCCCGAACCCACCCGCAAACAAAAAGCCGATGGAACCTGGGAAGAAACAGAAGCCTCCCGTGCGGGTTTTTCGACCATTTCTGAAATTGGAATGGAACGAATCCGTAAAGTGATTGCGAAATTAAAAGCAGAAACATCCGAAGAAGGATCCAATGGTGGCAAACAATCGGTTAGGGTAAAGGTGAAGGCATACCAAGTAAAAAAAGACGAGGCACCTTCCTTGGCTTTCGAGGAAACCTCCAACCAACTAACGCATAACGGGGGGGGTACAGAAAGGTCGCTTAAATCCCAGGATTTGGGCTTTCGGGTGTTTCGCCTCGCACCCAGCAACTTTCCTGTTTGGAATGGAAATTTGGAAAAAACCAAAGAGGCGCTCGAAGAGGCACTTTTTGCTTCGCCAGTTTTTCCGACCACAAACCCCATCCATGGCACAGAAGAAGCCATCCTATTTGAGGTACTCCTCAAATCAGGGATTGAACGAGCACTTGCCACCAATGAAATCAAAGAAGAGACAATTGTCGGACAAAAGGTCTTCATCGCCTACGACTCCGCCTACTATGTGTTAGGCAAATCTCACACCGCAGAAGTTTTTGATGAAATCATGAAACGAAAACCCTCAAGGGTGATCGCCAGAGAATCGGGTTTTTCGGGAAATGATGTTCTGAAAGCCAATGTACATGCCCAGTTCAAACAGATGAAAGATGTTCAGTTTGTGGTGGTGTAGATGAAAATCCATTTTGAAAACCTCCAGTTCCAGGAAGAGGCCACAAATGCCACCTTATCCTTGTTTGAAGGCATGGAAAAAAATCCCAGTGGATTTTCCTTTGCCCTCTCGGGCGAAAAAGGCTCTCTCTTTCAAAATGAATTGGGATTTGGAAATGCACTTCCCCTTTCCGAAGATTCCCTTTTTGAAAATTTGCAGAAGGTGCAGGATCGGTACTCGTTAGAGGCGACAACCAAAGAACAATTTGAAACCGATGGGCTTCGGTTTACCATCGAGATGGAAACGGGAACGGGAAAAACCTATGTTTATCTCAACACCATCCTTTCCTTACACAAAACCTATGGTTGGTCCAAGTTCATCATCATTGTTCCTTCCATTGCCATCAAAGAAGGGGTCATGAAAACTCTGGAGATGACAGCCGAACACTTTCGGGAGAAATTCGGCATTCCCCTGGTCAAAGGAAGTACGTACAGTTTGTACCAAGGCACATTCCCATCCTCTCTTCGTAATTTTGCTTCCACCAACCAATTGCAAATCCTTGTGATGAACATCCAAGCCTTCAATAAGGATTCCAATATCATCCACAAAGAAATGGATGAATTGAATGGCGAAAAACCGATCAATTTCATTCGCTCAGCAAAACCAATCCTTATCATCGATGAACCCCAATCGGTCGACAATACAGACCTTGCCAAAAAGGCCATCGCCGAACTGGATCCCCTTTTCCAATTGCGGTATTCGGCAACCCCACGCACACGCTACAACCCGATCTTTCGATTGGGACCTGTGGAAGCATTCCAGAAAAAGCTCGTGAAACGCATCCAAATCCGCTCTCTCGAAGTCACAGGCACAGAAAACGCACCTTACATCCGTTTGGAATCTACGGAAGGCAAACCAGGTGCTGGGTTTTCTGCGACCATCACCGCCAATGCCAGCACCAAAGGCAAAATTTCTGAAAAGCGGATCAAAGTCAAAAAGGACGACAACCTAAGCGTCAAAACGGAAAATTCGCATTATGAAGGTTATGTTGTAGATACTATCAGCATCGAACCAGGAAACGAATACCTTCGTTTTACCAATGGCACGACTCTCTTTTTGGGAAAGGCAATCGGCTCACTCGATTCCGTAGTCCAAGACGAACGTATCAAAGAAACCATCAAAGCCCATTTGGAAAAAGAAATCCAACTCAAACGAATTGGAGTCGAGGCAAAGGTTCTGAGTCTTTTTTTCTTAGATCGTGTTTCCAATTACCGAGAGTATAATCCCGATGGAACCACAAACCTGGGTAAGTATGGAAAAGTCTTTGAAGCGGCGTATTTGGAACTCATCCAAAAACCAGAATTTTCTGAATTACAACTTCCGTCCGTCGAACAGGTGCATAACGGTTATTTTTCAGGAGACAAAAAGAAAAAAGGAAAAGAAGAGATCATCGAATGGAAAGACACCAAAGGGGATGGCGCCAAAGACGATGATACCTATGCCCTCATCATGAGAGACAAAGAACGCCTTCTTGATCCTGCCGAACCTCTTCGTTTTATCTTTTCCCATTCCGCCCTACGAGAAGGATGGGACAATCCAAATGTCTTCCAAATTTGCACCTTACTGGATACCAAATCCGAATTCACCAAACGGCAACAAATCGGTCGAGGCATGCGTCTTCCTGTTGATACAAAAGGAAATCGAATCCAAAATGATGCTATCAACCAACTCAGCGTCATCGTACATGAAAGTTATGCGAAGTTTGTAGACGACTTACAAAAAGAATACAAAGAAGAATCGGGCATCGAATTTGGAAAAATCCAGGCGCACCAATTCATGGAACTGATTTCTGGATTTGTTACCGAAGCAACTACACCAAAAGAAAAGCGAAAGGCGTCAGAGGATCTATTTTCTATTTTAAAGAAACTGGGTTATCTCAACGAAAAAGGGAATTTTACAACCTTACTGGAAAATGCGTTTTTGCGACCAGGTGACTTTGTTTTGGAAGGGGATTTTGTAGGTCGGGAAGAAGTGATTTTGGAATGGCTCCGAGGTCTCAATATCCAAACCTTTGTGCAGACCAAACGAGAACCAAACAAAATCAAAAAGAACGACCACCTCTGGAACCACCCTGAATTTTGGAAACTTTGGGACATCATCAAACAAAAAACGATCTATCGCTTCCAGTTTGATTCGGACTCAATCCGGAAAGAAGCAGTTCGTCGCATCCGAGAAATCAAATGTGAACCAATGAAAGTCATCACATCCTTTGCACAAGGAACCGTTGCCCAAGGGGGAATCTCGGCAAAAGAAATCCGCGATCGGGAAACTAGGGATGTTGTTAGCCCTTTTGCACTACCCGATCCACTCGAATACCTGCAAAAAGAAACCGATCTCACGCGCGAAACTCTGAAAACCATTTTGAAAGAATCAAACTCGTTAGGTGAGTTTATTAAAAATCCGCAAGATTATTTGGAAAGGTCATCCCAACATATCAAGGAAGTGATTCGAGAGATTGGTATTCGAAATGGTCTCGAATACATCCCACTTCCTGATACCTATTGGGAACAGTGGAATACCACCGAACCAATCTTTGTCGAGTATAAAGAAGTTGCTTCGGATACCGTAGAAACAAAAAGCCACGGTCTCTACGAAAAGATGGAAACGGACAGTGACACAGAAATCCGTTTTGCCAAAGAACAAGAAGCCTCAAGCACCGTTCAAGTGTTTACAAAACTACCTCGTCGGTTTACTGTCCCCACTCCTGTCGGCAATTACAATCCTGATTGGGCCATCGTCGTCAAAGAAGAGAATGCTGGCACAGAACGATTTCTTTATTTTGTAAAGGAAACAAAAGGTTACACTTCCTTCGATGAAATTCGGTCAGAAGAAGAAAAACAAAAAATCAACTCCGCCAAAAAACATTTTGAAGTTGTCTTTGATTCTTACAAGAAACGAAAATCTGCCGAAACGAAATCAACTTCAGATCAGGAAAAGAAACAACATCATTTTGAATTCAAGGTTGTATTGGGAACAGGAAAACCGGATAACCCATTTAAGGAATAATCAGACAACATTCATATAACTTATCCTGTGCGAATACTCCCAAACTCCATTACTTCCACTTCACCGCCACCGATTTCCCATCCTGCTTCACCTCAGCGGTCTTTTTTTTCGCATCAATCGATCCAATTGCCTCATACTCAATAGGAAGGAGTAATTTTCCTTTTCGATTGATGACCCCGTATTTACCACCTAAGATTCGTTTGTGTTCCCCTTCAGGCTTCAACTCACATCCGTTACAAACGATCGCATATCCATTTTCGAAAGGATAAACAAAATCATACTGAGCTTCGATGACTTTTTGGCAACGTTCATCATGAAACCCCATTTTTCCATTTTCAACAAACCTAGCAAGAGATTCCACGATATAGTCAGGCCCATTGTCATATAAAAAACTTTCTAATAAAATTTGGTTCTTGGAATTGATACAGACCCACTTGTTTTTTGAAACCACAAAGGCGACACCTGATTTGGCAAATTCCATCGCTTGTTCGTATTGGGGTTTGATAACGACTTTCCCCTTTTTGTCTTTAAAACCGTACAGTCCGTTTTCTTCAAAAGAAGTGATCCCTTTCGATTGAGAAAACAAAGAACTGGCCATCAATAATAACGAAATGCAAAAATATCTTAGGTACATTAAACTCTCCGCAAAAACTAATTTTCTAATCCTTCAAAGGGTATGTCCAACACTTCAAATCCATTACATTCCAAAAAATCAAAATGCCACCACTCGGTTTTGTTCACACGAAATCCAAACTGAGATAATCCATGGATGAGGGTATCTCGATTTTTTTTGATGATTGGATCAGAAACAGGTGCATCTGCCCAAGCAGCCCTTTCAAAGGAATCATATTTTGTTGGCATTTTGAGTTCTTGATTTGTTTTTGTATCCACTAAAGTAAGATCAATCGCACAACCTTTGTTATGTCTTGATCCAGTTTTAGGGGAGGCAACATATCTGGTATCTTTTATGATTTCATAAAAAGTGACGGTTGCCTGGTAAGGTCTATAGGCATCATAAATTTGGATAGAATACCCATTTTTTAAAAATTCCAATTGGGCTTTCTCTAAGGCTTCAGCCACAGGTTTTCTGGCAAAGGCTTTGGCTTCTTTATAAATCTTTTGTCCAGTGAAATTATCAGTGGTTGCATATTTGATATTCAATAGAATCCCAGGAATGGTTTCTAAAGTAACCAACTCTCGATTGGGATCCTTACGTAATGAGGATCTGTATTCCTTTTCTCCAAATACAACTAGTGTTGTTGGTTTTGGTTCTGCCACTAACGAGGTAGTGATGAAAGCAAAAAATGATAATATTCCCACACAAACAGATGTCCATCTACATTTCATATTCATATCCATAATCATTCTTCCAAGTTAAATTCCATATGCTTTGTTTGAGAACCATTTCCAATTCAATTGATTTCAGCCAGAATTTGAGTCTTTGGATTCTTTAGTGGCTATAAGAGGTTCGTACATCATCCAAGCGATGTTTTCTGTCACCAATTGGTCCTCGATCAATTCGTTTAACTCCTTTGAGGTCACCTTCCTACGAATGGTATTTCGTCTTGTATAACCACCCCAAGGCTCTGCATGGAACGCGTGATAGGATTCATAAACACTATAAGCAAAAGGAATTTCTAAGTCGGTATTCCATTCACCGTATAACTCATCTTTTTCGATCCATAATTTCAAAACAAATCTTTGTTTCGTTGTATTTTGAATTTGCAAATCAATGTAATTGTATGACAAAGTCGCACCCGATCCAAAAGGCAACGTTCGATTGGAATCGGGAAAAATATCAAAACTATGACGCCATCTTTCCTTTACAGTGAGAGGTGTATGTAAACTCATCCAATAGAGCAAATTTGCCAATTGACAAAGTCCACCCCCAGTCCTTGCAACAAATCCTCCATTCTTTAATTGCATCCCAGGCAAATACCCTTTTCGTTTTGTAGGTTTGCCTACCAAATACCAAAACGAAAACACCTGGCCAGGTTCTAAAATCATTCCATTTAACTTTTGTAAGGCAATCGAAAGATTTACTTTTTTATTCTCCTGCAAGAACATCGGTACATCTTTAAGTTTTCGGTAGATTGGGGAATGGTCTTTGAATACCGAAATTGGAAACTCCAAATCGATCGTTTTGGAATCTAATATTTTAGTCGCAAAATGTCTTCTTTCGCATAACCATTGCAAGTATCGTTTCCACTGAAAATAGATTTTTCCTAGAAAAAGTCGAAGTTCCCCTCGGTATACTTTTTTTGGATACTGATCCATCGTTTGTCTGCGAAATTTAAATCCCATAATTCTGTTTTCTTTGTAAAAAGTCAGGACGCTTCCGATATGGATTTTTCCAAGATTTTGCAATTGGAAGGAGTTTGGAATTTCGTCCTTCTAACCAAATTAGGTAACGATTCCAGTCTGTTTCTAAAACCAATTGGTATTCGCCAAGAGGCTGGATGAAAGAAAAGATGGGTTTCCCGTTTTCGCTACTTGCATTTAAATTTTCCCTTCGAATCCCATATACCAATCGGTAAACTGTGGATCCAGAGGGAAGCTCAGCCATTGCTTTTTCATCCGGTACCCAAGACAAACAATCTTTCCGAAACTGAAAATGATAATATTCACAAAAACCATGATGAGCGATAAGCAAACCATTATTAGGAATTGATGCTGCACGTTCCCCTGGATTCCACATCTCTTCATAAGGATAACGAAACAAATCAGGAGATTGTATCAGTGTTCCAATCCAAAATACAAAACTAAGTGCGGTAATGAAGTATTGTCTCGGTTGATTGGAAGAGAAAATACCAACAACAACTAAAATGGAAAGGAGAATTCTGAATTGAATATCCGCGAAATGAAATATAGGTAAAACCAGTAACAGACCCATGAAGGCGATTGAATTTCTGATCGTTTGGTATTTCTTTGTACTTGTGTTTCCAAAAATCAGATGGTACCAATCCCATAATATCCCAAAACCAACCATTCCAAAAGCAGCCTTTAAAGGGAAAGATTTGATATCAAACACCAAACGATTGTTTATATCGCAAAGAAAGTAATGAGGGATGATAACAAAACATAGAAAGATGGGGAGATAAAACTTTTTTGGTACCAAAAAAAGACAAACTAACCCAATCCCGAATACCCCCACCATCGTATGAAACCAAGTGGCTAAGATTAAAAAAAATCCGGAGACACATAAACGCCAGATCTTCTTGTGAATTCTCGTTGAAAACAGAAATGCAAAACTAAAAAGAAGAAATCCAATCGCCCAAGCCTGTTTGGGATATAAAAAACCTAATACAAAAACTATCACGTTCGGAAGCACATTCCATTCATTTAGTTGAGTTGTCAGTAGGTATCTAGCACCTAACAAACTAAAAATGAGCCATAGAACCGTTAGGATTTGAAACATCCATAAACTTTCCTCATTCACCCCAAAAAGACGAAAGAGAAATGAAACAATATGGAAAACTGGGGATCGGTCTGGTGAATGCAATTTCCCTGATTCTAATAGAGAAATTGCTTGGACACCATACCAATAAATATCTTTACCAAACAAGAGAGTTAGTTTGTAATTTGGACTTTTTTTCCAATCATTTGGATACCACTCCCCGCTTTTTTCACAGTAAGAGTATCACTAAAAATTAAGGTAGAGGATTCTTCTGTTTTCTCTGAATAAGGGCTATTAGAATCTAAACTCTGTGTTACAACCTTATGGTCCCTTCCAAAAATTTTGATTTTTGCTTCTGACGGTGAGGCTTCCAAAAATACCCAATTTCCATCTAACACACGCTTTTCTTTTAAATCATCTTTCCAAATCACAAAAGAGCCATTAGAACGGAATACATAATCCATTCTACCTTCTGGTATATCTGCAAAAT
Source organism: Leptospira sp. WS60.C2 (assembly GCF_040833955.1). Classification (NCBI taxonomy): domain Bacteria; kingdom Pseudomonadati; phylum Spirochaetota; class Leptospiria; order Leptospirales; family Leptospiraceae; genus Leptospira; species Leptospira milleri. The sequence continues at coordinate 3,142,419 of NZ_CP162133.1, forward strand.
ATGCTTTGTTCACAACAGAAGAAAGAATTGTATTTTTTGATTTTGCCAAGATGGAATCTCTGAATTCTTTAGCGTTCTGATCTATCACTGAATATCGTTTTCCTTTTTCACCGAGGAAAATGATCTCAGCAATCACAGTATCCTTCCAAGTTTTGCCAGGCCTAACCTTTTGGATTGTAAAACTAAAGTTTTTGCCAGTGAGTGTTTTAGGAAAAAAAATCCTTTGACCACCTTGTTTGTCAGCAACTGGAATCGTAAAGGATTCCGTACCATTAGAAACTAAAATTTCTGTGACGGAACCATTCTTATGAAACAGTGCATCCAATCTTTGATAGCCATTAAAAATTTCAATTCCTGCTAAATCAATTGAGGTTTCCAATGTTACCTGAATCGACTCGCCAACCCCATCTGTTTTAACACCTTCTACCCAAGCAAAATCAATACTTCCATCAAACAAACCGTAAGCGGGATAATTGGGAAGTGTGCTACTTGCGGTGACTTGGCCCAAAATTGGTTCGGGATATAGGACATCCAATTTTTTTCCATTTTTAAAAAAGGAAACAGTTTTGATTCCATTTGCACCATCTGGTAATAAATAGATGACATGGACTCCGTTTGATTTGATTTTTAAAGGTGTTTCGTTTCCACAATCAAAGTTAGTTGCATAACTTCCATCTTTGTAAAAAGCAACGTAACCTTTTTTCTCCTGGCATTCGATGGAGATTTCATTAAAATAAGCGCGACCATCCGTTTTTCCAGCTTGGTTCCATTTACTACCATTTGAAAAAAAGATCGTAATCCCATCCAAACTGGTCTCTGGTTTCCAATATTTACCAGGAATGAAGACATTGATTGGATTTGTTCCATCGACAGAAGATGCCGCCTGGATTCTCTCGATGACTATCGAAGTTTCTATAGGACTTTGATTGGATAGAAGGACAAAGAGACACAAAAGAGTAAAGATTGGTTTTTTCAAAGTAACTCACCTCGAGAGAAACAAAGAATCTAATACTCTTTTGGTTGGTTCAAGTAAAAAATAGGACTATAGGAAAGCGCCAAATACTTTCTTGAACTCTTCGCTTCGCATAGCACCAGAAATACGATGGACTTCCTTCCCATTTTTAAATAAGATAAAGGTAGGAATTCCAGAAATTCCGTATTTGCCAGCAATCTCTTGCTTCTCGTCGGTGTTTACCTTAACAATCGATACTTTTCCTTTCCAGTCTTTTGCCAACTTTTCTAGTTCTGGGGCCACCATTTGGCAAGGTCCACACCAGGGAGCCCAGAAATCCACAAGGATTGGTTTATCATGCGTTTGGAGTAATGTTTCAAAACTCTTTGGATATGTTTCAGACATAATCGTCTCCTGTATTTTAGACTATATACCTACGGGGGTATCTACCATCGAGTTCAATTTTTTAGGGAAATTTGTTTGTGGTTCGTCTAAATTTTCCAAGATAGGGACGAAGAGGTTCGAATCGAAATCCATGCAAAAAATGACTGATCACCAATCTTTCCTTTCTAAAATCCAAACTTCGGGACAAAAAGTGACGGTTCGAAAAAAAGGAACCTTCATCAAACAGAATCAAATTTCGGATACCATTGGTTATGTGAAACAAGGTGCCTTCAAACTCGTTTTTCAAAACGGAAAAAAAGAATGGATTAAATCCTTTTTGTTTGAAGGTTCAATTATTGGAAGTATCCCAAGTATCTTACAGAAAAAGCCTAGCACCTATTCCATTATTGCCATCGAACCAGCTGAGGTCTTTATTTTAAAAGCAAAACAATTGGTCAGCCTTTTTGAAACTGAAGCACTTTATAACTCCTATATGATTCAATTTCTTATGAACTTGTATTTTAAAAAAGAAAAACGTGTATCCGACTTTTTATTACTAGATGCTAATAATCGTTATATGGAAATGATAAAAGAATACAAGCAAAACCTAGCTAGAATCTCCCAAATAGACCAAGCGGCCTATTTAGGAATTACAAATGTTGCCTTAAGTCGTATTAAAAAGAATTCATTTTTAAATACTCCAAAATCGCATTCGAATATAACTCACTAAATTCGGTTCCAGAAAATGGATTTTGTGATGTAATTAAATTGCGATCTCTTATAGCATAACTCCTTCCAGGTAAAAAGGAAGAGTGATATTCCATACCCAACTGTTCCAACAAAGTGGAAATTTTTCTCACCTTAGGAGTCCCTTTCATAACAATTGTCTCAATGAACCATTCTTCTATTTTTGTAACGGAATTCACTTTGTATCCTTTAAAGATAAATTCACCTTCGTTTGGATTTTGATATAAAGTCGTCAGAAGTGCAGGTGCATGACAAACAAGTCCAATTGGTTTTTGATTTTGGTGAAAGAGTTTTAGAATTTTAGGAATGTTACCATCATATAATAAATCGGACATTAAACCTTGCCCTCCAGGAATCAAAACACTAACATAGTTTTGGTGTTCCTTAATTGCTTGCTCCAATGGGATTGGATTATGGTAAGAAGGCAAATCTGACAGAAATTGAAGTGCGTCTTTTTTTACCTCACTTGATTCCCAATATTTTTCTTTCAAACTTTCTGGATCAATGGTCGCTTTTTTCCCACTGGGTGTTGCAAAAACAAAATCAAATCCTTGTTTCTTTAGTTTTAAAATTGGCTCGTAAAGTTCGCCAAGAAAAACTCCCGTTGGATGGTTTTTGTTTCCATCTAGAATAATTGTGTCGGCTGCACTCATGACCACAAGTATCTTCTGTTGTTTCCTTTCTTTTGCAAAAAGAACATTCGTTACACTCAAGATGGGGATCAACAGCACTAGCGCAAAGGTACGTTTCATATTGAATTGAAACAGAAATTTGTCTAGATTTGCTTTTTTTGAAATGAATTGGCTTTTAGATTGATTTGGTATAAATTTACTATCCATTGATTTGTCCTACTCTTTGATTCAAAACATGAGTGCTCTACATTTTAGAAACACTTACGTTATAGAGTTGGGTTTCCGATGGATTTTCTTTAACCTAGGTTAAAAATTGCGATTGATACTTTTTTGTCTTTGGAAAATTGCAAGCTTCCCAATGATCAAAACAAATCGATACTTTCAAATCCTTGTAATAACTTCACTTGGATTTGATCTTTCGATGTTCTTTGCATTTGAAAATAAGATTCATATAGACTCAAATCACCAGATGCACGAAACGCACAATGAAACTGAAAACAAACGAATACTCCCAATAAAAATTCTTAAACCAAAACTGAAACGGTTTGCACAAAATCGTCTTCGTCATTTCACTCACCTCAAACGCAACTTGATCCTTGTATCTCAAACTCATTTCCCTTGTGCCCAAGAAATTTCCCTTGGATCAGCAACACCTAACAAACGATTCAGTTTCACATCATTGATTACAGCGCAAACAGCACCAAAATCATTATCCAAATGTCCTTTTTGATACACTTTATATCCTTTAGCTTGCAAAGAATCTGATGCACTCTTATAGAGCGATTCTTCTAACTCAATCCCACCAGGACGGTAGGTATGCGGAGAAAAACTATCTGGCCAGTTCACCGAGCGAAACCTAGGAGCTTCTACTGCTTTTTGTGGATCCATTCCAAACACTACCATGTTTAAAAAAAACTGAATCATAGCTTGGCTTTGTACATCCCCGCCTGGTGTTCCAAAACTCATCCATAATTTTCCTTTTTTTAACACCATACCTGGGTTAGGTGTGATGCGAGGCCGTTTTCCTGGAGCTAGGGCGGAAGGGTGCGTTAGATCCAATCGAAATTGAGTCATACGAATTCCGAGAGTAATTCCTGTACCAGGAACCATGGGAGATTGAGGAAAGTCGCTTGGTGTGAGAGAGACGGCATTCCCATCTGAATCGACAATGCTCAAGTAAGTAGTATCCTTTCCATATTTGATTTCACTTATGGTATCATTCTGGATTTGGTTTGTCGGTGTTAGTTGAGATTTAGCTTTTCGATTGGAAAACTCCCAAGGGTTACCATTCGGTGGTGTTTTCCCAAATGCTTCCTTCTGAAGCAAGGTTCTCCTGAGTTGCGCATACTTTTTTGACAACAAACCATCCAAGGGAACATCTACAAATTTAGGATCTCCAAAATATGTTTCTCTATCCGCGACCACTAATTCAATCGCCTGTGCCACTGTGTGAATGTATTCAGGTGAATTGTGTCCCATAGATTTCAAATCGACTCCATCTAACAACTGCAAAACCATAGGCACAACCGGACCTTGGGTCCAAGTTTGATTGGATAAAATCTGGTATTCGCCATATTCACCTGAAACTGGTTTTTCCCAACCCCCCGAATAGTCAGCCAAATCTTCTTTTGTTATCAGACCACCTGTCTCTTCATGAAGTTTCACTATGGCATCGGATACAGGTCCTTTATAAAAATAATTTCGGACTGACTCTAACGCTTGTTTTCTGGATGAACCCTTTTTTAATGCGGCTTTTTCTTCATTGGCCATCTGTTTCCAGGTATTTGCCAAATCCTTCCGTTTGGTAAGCTCACCTTCTCGAATCGAATACCACCATTTTTTTTCTAAATACACTTCCGAATTATAAGGCATAAGAATTGTGAACCCCAATCGCTTATACAAAGGTAAATCCAAATTTTTTACAAGGATACGATTGGCAGGGAACCCCTCTTCTGCGGTTTGAATCGCAGGTTCCACTAATTCTGAAAATGATTTAGTTCCATGATCTTGTAACAACCGTATAATGACATCAGGAGAAGCAGGCAACAACTGTGACAAAATAGAATTTTTTGGCATCACATCATAACCTTTATCTTTAAACCAGGTGATGGTTGCTTTTTTGGGAGCGGTCCCTGCTCCAATGTAACTTTTCACCTGTCCAGACTTTTTTTCATAAATCAATGTTGGCGCAACAGATGGAAAACTGGCCGCTTCTCCGTTTGTTACATTTAACACTAACAATGTGGCAACGCTGGCATCAAATGCATTCCCCCCATTTTCCAAAACTTGGATTGCTGCTTTAGTCGCGATAGGATTTCCAGTTGCAACCATGTATTTTTTTCCAACACTAATATCCCGTAAATTCCCTTGAGGATCTTGGTATCCTGGAACAAGAGGTCTTCGGTTTCCCAAACATTGAAAGAATAGGAATACGGAAAGTAAAATGGTGATGGATTTGATTTTGTGTTTCATAAGATTTTGATGCCTTGAATTGGCTAAAACTATAATGGAAATTTGTTTCATGTCTAATTATTTTTTTGGGCGCCATTTCCGGCTTTCCGCTCCAATCTTTGTTGCACAAAGGATTTCCGCTGCAATCCGGGGCGCGTACGATCCGCCTAACTTTGATTTGTTTCTATTAGATCTGAATTTTTTAAAAAGTAACATTCTCTATTCATGTTCTCTTCCTGTTGTATTCCCAATGGCACGAGATGGAAAGAAAAACAGGTTCCCTATACTTGAAATGATCAGAACAATCCTGAACTCTTATCGGGACATCCAATCATCCGTTGCATGGGATTCCCACATGACGAAAAGGTGAAGTTTTCTTCATAAATTTTCTAGAGATTGGATTTTCAAAAGACAGCTGTTATGTTTTATGGTAGGAGTTCGGGCAGGAATTTTATCCCACAAGCCCACCTCCACCACCCATTCAGGGTGGGGGCGAAAACCGAACACATGAGACATAATATGCACTCGCCAGAATCCAATCCGTTTTTACATCCTGACTACTTGCGACTGGGAACTCCCAAACAACAAGAGTTGTGGGAAGATTTAGAAAAATGGAAAATTCTAAAAAACCTTACTGGCTTCAAACCCACACTGGCTGGCACGATCCCTCTTGGCATTGATACCGAATCGAGTGATGTGGATATCTTGGCAAAGTACAATCTTCCGTCTCATTTTCAAAAAATTTGTTACGCTAAATTTCGTAACCTTCCTAATTATACGTTTTCGGAAAAAACGATTTCCCTGCACGTTACATTGATTTGTCGGTTTTCCACAAAAAAGTTTCAATATGAAATCTTTGCACAATCAGTTGAGCCGACAGAACAGTATGCTTGGATTCATATGATGGTGGAGAATCGTTTTTTAAATTTCGCAGTCCCTTCCTTTCGTGAAGAAATTCGAAACCTCAAAAAAAATGGCATCAAGACAGAACATGCGTTTTGCCAACTACTTGATTTGAAAGGTGATCCATTTAAGGCACTTCTTTTGTGGAATCAAAAATCGGATGAGGAATTCAAAGAGTTACTGAAGAAAAGAGGGTATTAATACCTAATGTTCGTTAAACAGTTCCGAATTGGCGAAAGGTTAAATTGATTCTTGGATGTTTTACTTTTAACGCTTTCGGTAATGAATGAAGCCAATGAGTTTGAATTTCACCCTTCATCAGAAGTAAACTTCCCGCTTCTAAATACAGTTCCACCATCGAATTCTTTTTTTTGTGTTTGAACCGGAAAATCCTTTCTGCACCCAAACTAACAGAAGCTATGGTGGAATATGGTTTGAGGGATGTTTCATCATCACTATGCCAAGCCATTCCCTCCGATCCATCATGGTACAAGTTTAAAAGACAAGAATTGAAAGATTCTTCTGCTTCGTTCTCCACTTCCCTTTTTAATTGTAAGAGTTCTTCTGACCAAGGTAAGGCAGTTTTTATGGTTCCTGAATAACGATACGAAAATCCTGTTTCAGCATACCAAGCTACACACCGTTTTGTGATGATGTGTTTTCCATATAAGATAGCTTCATCTTGTTTCCATTCGATCTTGTCTTGAAAGATATTAAAATACCTTTGGCTCTCGTGACTGTCTAAGAAATTAGGAATGTATATGAGTGTTCCGTCAAATGGCAGTAGATTCGATTGGGACATTTGGTGGAATAAATTCATGAAGAGAATCCGAACAAGGAAGAATCCATTTTGGGAAAATTTTACCTCACTTCCATAGATTGTTTCGCTTAACCATCCAGGAAAATCCAATGAAATTCATTCCGTTTTGTCTAAAATTTTAGTTGGATTCCCTCCGATCCCAAAGAATCTTTACGATAGTATGACCCCAACGCGAACGATACAAGCCTTCATTGATGCCAAAAAGGAAAACAAAACACCTTCCGAAGAAGTTTGGACTGCTTTAAAAGGATACCGACAATGGAATGAACCCGAACTCATTGGCCTTCGAAATGCATCAGGGTATTATCCAGATATTTATTTTGAGCCTGGTATGGATGAAACCATTTCCAAACTATTAGCAAAATTCAAAGAGAGAGTGGTTCCTCACAAATTTTAATGAATCCCATCACCCCCAAAGTTTTATACCAAGAAGCAAATCCTTACGGTTCTTTTACAGCTTTCCTAGAAGATGATGGAAGAACCATTTACTTATACTTACAATCGCATAACAATCCAGAGTGGCAAATGAAAACACTTTGGGTTCGGAACTTAATCGATGCACCAGATGAAAGAAGTGAAGAAGATTTTGATTTGGGTCTTGCGCCTGTTCTCACCAAATCAGAAGTCACGGATCCAAAAGCACAATCCACACTGACGGAAGAACAAATTCATTTTATTTGGTCAGAAGAAGGAGATGCCGTCGCCTTATTCGTGGACGAAGAATTACAAGCATACCTTCCCTCTTGGTCTGGAATCAAAGGCATACATGGGTATTCTAAATTTGCAAAAGAAGAAGCACCTACCGCTTCTCCACTCGGAGATCCAGACAATGGTGTGATAGCAGAACGAGTGAAGGACAATCGCAAATTTTGGGAATCAGTTGCAGCAAAAGATCATTGGAAAAAAGTACAATCGCTTAGATTAGAATTTTTAGAATCTAAACTTGGCAAACACCAAACCTATTGGTCGGCTGATGGTGGTAAGTATCCCTCTCTTGGCATTGCTTCGTTTCTGCCAAAAGAGTTCCCTGGCATTAAAATTTTCTCAACCATTGGGATGAGCGTCCAAAACCAACCAAGCATAGAACTCTATCATAAAGAATATGAAAACTTTTCTCGCATTGAGCTTGTGTTTGCGATCCAACTTTTGAAAGATACGCCAGACAAATCAGAAACATGGATCCAACATGTTTTAGGAGAGATGGTGAAGTTTCCTTGGAACACTGGTATTTGGTTTGGTCATTCGCATACCATTCAGAATCCAAGAAAAGACCCAGATCAATTGTATTTGGATTTCAATTGGTTTGTCTTACGAAATATCACAGACGAACTTGACCAAGGTTCTACAGAGGTCTTACCAAAATTGAATGGTCTTTTCACAGAAAATGGAAAACGAGCCAACTTTCTTTTTTTAACACCGATTTCAACGGAAGAGCGGATCTGTTTTATGAGAGAAGGATCTCAAAAGTTTTGGGAGACTTGGAAAAAAGAAGGATACAGTTTTTTTCATGATTCCGAACGAAGAATGTTAGAATTCTAGTTCTATTTTTCAAAAAAAATCCGATTCAAACTCTAAATTCTGTCCGTTACTCTATATGATATGGCAGAGACGTATACAAAGTATTTCAATTTAGAGTTTGAACCCTTTTCTTTAGAAAGAATCCTCGAAGAAAAACAAGATTCCACTGGATTTTTCCTCTCTACCGTATTCCAAAAACGGTTTTCGGAAGAAGTGAATCTAAAACGCCATGAAGACCAAAAATTATGGATCCAATCAAAGAACCTTCGCTATGTCGTTCTGGATGGAATCCAAAAAATTTCAGATGAAAATGGAAGATTAGAACCAACCAACATCCTCTACTTACTTGTTTTTTTTGATTTTAACTCCATCACAGAGTATGGATTCGAAGAAGTATGCAATGTTCTCATCAAACGATATGATCTGCCTTCTCTCATCATCAAGATGCCAGACAATGACCATTTAGAAATCTGGGGAAAGGACCATACGAGAAAAAGTTATAAGAACGTAATCCATCCCAACATCGAATCACTCATGAAAGCACTCTTTGATTCCATCAATAAGAAGGATCATTTTCAGTTTATAGGTATGGAAAGAGCGAATTCGGAGAGAAAATCAGGTTTCCTTATGACAAGAAGGGGTTTTACGAGGGCAATCGCGTAATTTTTTCACGAATTAACCTCTATAAATGAAAAAACCCGCAGGTTTTGCGGGTTCACACAATCTTACTTCGATAGTTTCGAAGGAAGAATCGAATCTAAGTTATTTCTTAGATTTTTTCTTTGCAGCTTTTTTCTTAGCGGCTTTCTTTTTTGCGGCTTTCTTTTTAGCAACCATTGTGATCGTCCTTATCTTTTGATTTCAAAACACGGCTGTCCTTGGCAAACAGAGAGTGAATTGATACGACATAATTAAATCAGATCATTTTAAATGTAAAGAAATTTTATTTTTTGCATGAATTTTTATTCAAAATAAAAAAACAGGCTAATACTCATTCTACGGAACATTGATAACAATCTTACCAATTGATTGACCTGATTGCATTGTACGGAGTGCATCATGCATTGAATCGAACGTAAACTCATGTCCAATCGTTTGTTTTGGTAGCGATAACATCATTAAATCCGAAAAATGTTTTCGAAGTTCATCAATTTCATTCCACAACCATATTAAATTGAATCCCATCACCGATTTATTGTCTGAAATCATTGCTAATGGATCAATTTTTGGTCTTGTGAGGTATGAATAGGCGATCGAAAACCAATTTCGGAAAGAATGTGAAGGTGTGAAGTTAGCACTTCCATACGTAACAAGTCTTCCCATTGGCGCTAAAAGTTCATAACTGTCATGAAAATAACGACCACCTAAACATTCTAAAACGATTTTTAACGGTGCACCTTGTAGAATTTTTTGCATCTCTTGTTTGAATTGAGGTGATCGAGCTAAAAAATTTTGATAACCAACCTCCTTTAAGATCGAAAACTTACGTGAATCACCTACAAGTCCAATTGCAATTGCATTTTTTTTCTGAATGATATGGGCAGCCATGATGCCAACACCACCAGCAGCACTGTGTACAAGTACATGATCCCCTGCTTTCACTTGTGCGAGTGGTATGAGAGCATAGTATGCAGTGAGTGCTTGCACAGCAAATGCCGCGCCATCTTGCATCGACCAATCCTTAGGAAGTGCAAAGATTGTTTTTTCTGAAAGATTCAGATGCGTTGTAAAGGCACCAAAGCGTGTGACACCAAAAACATCATCACCAACTTCGAAATCCTTAACATTTGGGCCTATTTTTACGATTTTTCCTGAAAATTCTAGACCAGGAATGAAACTTCCCTTCGGAGTTGCTGAGTACAAACCATAAACAGAGAATACATCCGCAAAATTAAGTCCGATTGCCTTTACTTCCACAGTGACTTCATCTCCTTCAGGCGGAGGTAACAGTTCTTTTTTTCTTTGTAAGTTCTGGATTGATCCAGTTTTGCTAATGCGGTAGGCTTCTCGTAACATAATGATCTAAAAAAATTTCAATTCCATAACGATGAAACCATTTTTCTATGGTAGAAGAGTCTACATAAGAGAGCACCGTGGAACTAAAACAAACACCTTTACACTCAATTCATAAAGAAATGGGAGCCAAGATGGTTCCTTTTGGCGGATGGGACATGCCTGTTCAATATACAGGAATCATCCAAGAACATCTAACAACTAGATCCAATGCAGGTCTCTTTGATGTTTCCCATATGGGTGAAATCTTTGTCACAGGAGATGCCAAAGATGTTTTGGAATTTTTAGAATTAGTCACATGTAATACCATTTCTTCCATGAAAGAAGGCCAAGTGCAATACAATGCAGTCGTCAATGAGAATGGTGGGCTTGTGGATGATATCACTGTTTATAAATTCAATGATACAAAGTATATGATTTGTTCCAATGCTTCCAACTACGAAGCAGTAACAAAACATCTTCAAACGTATGTGAAAGGAAACGTTACTGTTGCCAATGAGAGCAAAAATTGGCACCAAATTGCGTTACAAGGTCCGAAAGCAGATGAAATCTTTGCAAAATACTTAGGAAAAGATTTATCATCGATCCTTTACTATCATTTTTCGGAAATGAATTGGAAAGGAGAGACCATCATTGTGTCTCGCACAGGTTATACGGGCGAAGATGGATTTGAAATTTATACATCCAATTCTTTAGGTGTGACACTTTGGAAAGATCTATTAGAAATCGGTAAAGAGTTTGGACTTGTTCCCGTTGGTCTGGGAGCACGTGATACCCTACGATTAGAAGCAAAATACCCGCTCTACGGACATGAACTGAACGCAGAATGGACACCGGTAGAATCAGGGATCAATTTTATCGTAAAAGAAAAATCCAAACCTTATCTGGGTTATGATCGCATCATCGCGGATAAAAAAAATGGTCCCAAATCCAAAGTTGTGGGAATTCGTCTGATGGAACCAGGGGTTTTACGAGAAAATTTCCCTATTTTTTCCGGGGATGGGAAAGAAATTGGCAAATCCACCTCAGGAACCCACTCCCCTAGCCGGAAGGAATCCCTAGGACTTGCGATTCTACAAACCGAATTCGCAAAAAACCAAACGGAAGTATTTGTGGAGATTCGTGGGCAGAAGAAATTGGCTAAAGTAGAGACCGGTGCCTTCATCCAAGGCAGTGTCCGCAACAATCGCTAAACGAAAAGATGTAAGGAAAAAACCATGGCAGATACACAAGCAAAAGAAGGCTATTATTATACAGAAAAACATGAATGGGTGAAGGTAGAAGGTGACGTTGCTCTCATCGGAATCACTGACTTCGCACAAAATGCATTAGGCGATATCGTTTTCATCGACCTTCCAAAACCTGGAAAACAAATCAAAGCCAAAGATAGCCTTGGAACGATTGAGTCGGTGAAAGCAGCGGAAGATTTATATTCTCCGATCTCTGGTGAGGTGGTAGAAACCAATGCATCTCTCGGTTCCAACCCACAAGCAGTGAATGCAGAACCTTTTGATACTTGGATGGTAAAATTAAAGAACATCCAAACATCTGAGCTAGGAGCCCTTCTCTCAGCTGCACAATACAAAGAATACGTTTCCAAATTGGATTAATAGGAGTTATTTTCAAGTGAGTTCTGCAAAATCTATTTCACCCATTCATTCCCCTTATGAAGAAACATTAGAACCAAGTGACACATTCTTACGCCGTCATGTTGGTGTGACGGAAGATACTGTTTCTCAAATGCTTTCTACCATTGGTTATAAGGAATTGGATGATCTGATCAATGATGCCGTACCCGAAAACATTCGGCTACGCAAGGAACTCGACCTACCAAAACCAATTGGGGAATATGCCCTTCAAAAAGAATTAAAGAAGATTGTTTCTAAAAACAAAATCTACAGATCCTATTTAGGGCTTGGATATTACTCTTGTATCACTCCACCTGTGATCCAAAGAAACATTTTGGAAAATCCAGGTTGGTACACTGCATACACTCCTTACCAAGCAGAGATTGCCCAAGGAAGGATGGAAGCACTCATCAACTTTCAAACGATGATCACAGATCTTACAGGGATGGAAATTGCCAATGCATCTCTTCTCGATGAAGGAACCGCAGCTGCCGAAGCAATGAATATGTTGTATTCTTTAAAAGAAGACACACAAGGAAAGTCCTTCTTTGTTTCGCAATCGGTTCACCCACAAACCTTAGATGTGATCCGCACTCGTGCGATCCCACTTGGAATCAACATTGTTGTTGGTTCTTTTAAAAAGATGGTTCCGTCCAATGATTTTTTTGGAGCGATTGTTCAATACCCATCTACCGATGGAACCATTTATGATTTCAGCGAATTCATCGAAAGCCTTCACAAAGTAGGTGCCAAAACAGTTGTGGCTGCGGATCTCTTAGCACTCACCATTTTAAAATCACCAGGGGAGATGAACGCAGACGTGGTTGTGGGAACCACACAACGTTTTGGATTGCCACTTGGTTTTGGTGGACCTCATGCAGGTTACTTTGCTACAAAAGAAGAATACAAACGAAATATGCCAGGCCGCCTCATTGGTGTTTCGAAAGATTCCCAAGGAAAACCAGGATACCGTCTCAGTTTACAAACACGGGAACAACACATTCGCCGAGACAAAGCTACATCTAACATTTGTACCGCGCAAGTATTACTCGCAGTGCTCTCATCCATGTATGCAGTTTACCATGGTCCTAAAGGACTCAAACAAATTGCTTCTCGTGTTCATAGGATGACGACCATTCTCGCCACTGGTCTCGAAAAGTTAGGCTACAAAGTGATTTCACAACCTTACTTTGATACCATTCGGGTGGAACTTTCTAAAATTTCTTCCGCCGAAATTATTCATTACGCAGAAGAAAGAGAAATCAACTTAAGACAAGTATCTGGTCATGTGATCAGTATTTCTTTAGATGAAACAACAAACGTCAAAGACATCAAAGATTTACTCGAAGTCTTTAACGAAAATAAAGCACTCCATTTTCCACTGGAAGACTTAACAACAAAAGAAGAATGGAAAATTCCAGAACTACTGGAAAGAAAGTCATCTTATTTAACTCACCCGGTGTTCAATAGTTTCCACACAGAAACCGAGATGTTGCGATACATTCGTAGGTTAGAATCAAAGGATTTGTCTCTCACCACATCGATGATCGCTCTGGGTTCTTGCACAATGAAACTCAATGCATCCACAGAGATGTATCCTGTCACTTGGCCTGAACTTTCTAACATCCATCCCTTTGTTCCAGAAAACCAAACAGAAGGATACCGCACTCTGTTTAGCCAATTGGAAAAATGGTTATGTGAAATCACTGGTTTTTCGGAAGTATCTCTTCAACCGAACGCAGGTTCGCAAGGAGAGTATGCAGGATTACTTGCGATCCGTAATTACCACCAAAGCCGTAACGATATGCATAGAGACATTTGTCTCATTCCTATTTCTGCTCATGGAACAAACCCCGCATCCGCAGTGATGGCAGGATTCAAAGTGGTTCCAGTGAATTGTGATATCAATGGAAACATTGATGTAGAAGACTTAAAGAAAAAAGCAGTTGAATACAAAGACAAGTTAGGTGCCTTAATGGTTACCTATCCTTCCACTCATGGTGTCTTTGAAGCTTCCATTAAAGAAATTTGCCAAACCATCCATGACAATGGTGGCCAAGTCTATATGGATGGTGCCAACATGAATGCACAAGTGGGTTTAACACGTCCAGGTGATATCGGTGCCGATGTTTGTCATTTGAACTTACATAAAACTTTTTGTATCCCACACGGTGGTGGTGGTCCAGGTGTTGGACCGATTGGTGTTGCTGAACACCTGGCTCCTTTTTTACCAGGACATAGTCTTGTGGAAAATGGTTCGAATAACAGCCAGTGGGCGGTTTCTGCGGCTCCTTGGGGATCTGCTTCTATCATCGTGATTTCCTGGGCGTACATTGCCATGTTAGGTTTTGAAGGTCTTCGTTATGCAACAAAAATTGCAATCCTGAATGCCAACTACATTGCCAAAAAACTAGAGTCCGCCTTCCCAGTGTTATACAAAGGAAACAAAGGACTTGTGGCACACGAATGTATTCTCGATATGCGCGGATTCAAAAAAACCAGTGGTATCGAAGTGGAAGATATTGCAAAACGTTTGATTGATTACGGATTTCACTCACCAACCATGTCTTTTCCAGTTCCCGGGACGCTCATGGTAGAGCCTACGGAATCAGAATCGAAAGAAGAGTTGGACCGTTTCATTGATTCCATGTTATCTATTGCACAAGAAATCAACGACATTGAGTCTGGTGTTCTTTCCAAAGAAGATAACCCACTGAAAAACTCTCCTCATACAGCTGATATGGTCATTAGTGATGCATGGAATCATAATTACCCAAGGGAACGTGCCGCTTACCCTCTCCCATGGCTTCGCACTAGAAAATTCTGGCCAAGCGTAGGAAGGGTGGACAATGTGTACGGAGATCGAAACTTGGTTTGTTCTTGCATTCCCATGGAAAGTTACTCCATTTCTTAAGGAGTCATTCTAAAGATGTTCTACCAAAAGCATATCTTTGTCTGTGAAAACCAAAGGGCGCCCGGCGAACGGGTGTCTTGCGGTAACCAAGGTTCTATGGAACTTCTAAAATTATTAAAACAAAAGGCTGCCAAAGCTGGAATTCAATATAAGTTCCGTGTCCAAAAATCAGGTTGTTTGGATCGTTGTGAACTAGGTCCGATCCAAGTCTCCTACCCTGAAGGCAAATGGTTTGCGATGAAAACGGAAGCCGATGTTGAGACTATTTTAGAATATTACTTAAAGTCCGACCAGCCAGAGAAATACCAACACCTCATTGTCGCCGACGACACCCTCACATAAAAAACCGAACAAAAAGCACTCCAACTACGAACTTTTCTCAGGAATTTTTTTTGATCACAAGAGATTCTCTCGCGTTTGTGGAGGCTTTGTGGTAAGTTGGCGTCAATGGGTGGCGGGTGGATAACCCCACCCATTGCTCAGGGCGGGGTGACCAGATTCGCGCATCTCCCCCAAATCCCACTTGACCGAATTTCCCTCTCCTTTTCAATTCCTCCCACGTATGAAAAAAATTTCCAAACTCTTTCTGATCTTTTTAGTAAGCTTGGTTTTCCTCATCACAGTTTTTGTTTCGATTGTTTACTTTATGAGTAACAGGCGAATGGAAAAAAAATATTCTGTAAAACCAACTCCCATTCCAAAATTGATTTCCGCACAAGACCTATTAGAAGGGAAGCGACTTTACCAATCTCGCGGATGTGGTGATTGTCATGATGTCGATGGTAGTGGTAAAACATTCATCAATGATCCAGCTATCGGAACCATGTCCGGTGCTAATCTAACTTCTGGTAAAGGTGGGATCCTAAATGATCGAACAGATGAGGAATTGGCGATAGCAATTCGTCATGGTGTTGGTAAAAATGGGAGGGCACTCATCTTTATGCCTTCTACTGACTTTCATGGAATGACAAACCAAGATGTTGCCAAACTCATCGCTTACCTTCGTTCTGCTCCTGGCATTGATAAAGAACAAGGAGAAATAAAACCAGGTCCATTGGGCCGATTTTTATTTTTGATTGGAGAAATTCCAATTCTAGTTTCGGCAGAACAAATCGATCATGAATCAAATCATCTAGACAGTTTAAAACCTACAATATCTGTAGAATATGGAAAATACGTAGCAGCTACATGCACAGGTTGTCATGGTATGACTTTAGTCGGTGGACCTATCCAAGGAGCTCCCCCTGAATGGCCACCAGCACAAAACATTACTAAGAAAGGTTTGTCGCACTATACGGAAGTTAGTTTTCTTGAAGCCATTCGAACCGGAAAACGTCCAGATGGAAGCGAAATCAAATTTCCAATGCCTTGGCAAAGTTTGGCCAAACTTACAGACATTGAATTAAAAGCACTTTGGTTGTATCTACAATCGATCTAAACAAGGTGCCATAAAAAAAGTATCTTACGAATCTTTATTTTGATTCAGACTCTTTTTCGAAACTCAGTTCCACTCCATTTTCTATTTCTTTAATGGATTGGAACTGAACTAGAGAATTTCCAATGAGTGCATTGGAAAGTTCAAAACTAAATCCTTTTGTTTTGATCATCTTACTTCCCGGAGTCCAAGTTCCACCGAATTGTTTCACTTCCACATCATTTAATTTCAATTTTGCGATGAATTCTTGCCCTTTTCCTTCAATTTCCAGCCGTAACGTTTGAGGACCCGACTTTGGATTCCAATACATAGAAGACCAAATCCCTGTGAAAGTTGTTGGCAATTCCTCTAAGGAGAAGGCTCTCTTTTTGACAACTGGCTTTGGTTCATTCCAAAAGACTGATACTAAATTTGAATCTTTGGATTCAGAACCAAATTCGGACTTGGATCGAACGGAATATAAATACAGATCTCCTGAATTGCCAGGAAATGTTACTGTATAGGAATTTTTTTTACCATCAACACTCGAAACAAATTCCCATTTCCCTGGTTTTCCACTTTGAACCTGTTTTCGATAAATATAATATTCAAAACTATCCTTAACGGAATCCCATTTCAATGTGACTTGTTTTTCTTTACCAACAGGGTTTGCCACTAGCTGTTTTGGAGGAGCCAAAGTGACCCCACCTGCACGTTTCGTCAAACCAGGATCTGTTTTTCCATATGCAACTTCACTTGGTTCCGCATAACCCAAGTCATTTCCTGCAATCACTGTATAAATATATGTCTTTCCATTTTGAACCGTTGAGTCAGAATCAGTGTATGTTGTTTCTGTAACTTCAAATTGACCTGATGGTTCTGCATTCTCATCAAAACGAAATAAAAAATAGTTTTTGGCGCCAGGTGCTGCTTTCCAATTCAATTGGATTTTGTTAGCAAAATCTCCATTCGTTGCGGTGAGTTGGCTCACTTGATTTGGTAACAAATTTTGATTAGCTACGTCTATTGCAATTGATTCACTCCAATCAGAAGTCAGTTTTGAGCTCAAGTTAGCACTCACTCGGTAATAATTCACTTCTCCTGATTTAGGAGATGTATCAATAAAGTTTGAGGATTTACTTGTACCAATTGTTTTCCATTTAAACGACGAATCACTTTTCGCAATCGAATAATTTTGAGCACCATCCATTTCGGACCAAGTCAATTGAACACTTGTTGCATTACCAGTTGAAAAAACAATTCCTGATAAACCAGCGACTTGTGTCACATTTCCATCTAAAGAAGATTCTGTGGAAGTGAATCCTTCTACTTCTATTGAAGCAACCGAAACTTCTTCTGCGCCAATGGACACTATTCGATACGCATATGTAGAATTTGGTGATACAGATACATCCGTGTAACTGGGTATATCCGAATAGGCTAAATCATAAAATTCCGACTCTTCTTTTCTTTGAATCAAATAGGCGACTGCGGACTCTTGGTGATTCCATGTTAGTAAAATTTTGTTTTCAAAGTCCCCTTTGGAAATTTTAATCTCAGTAGGAGGGAGAAGTGGTTTTTTATTAGGGCTTATATTTACGTTCGGAATTTGCGTATTCTGAGGAGCAGGTTCATCTATCATCGCATAGGTTTCTTGTCCTACTTTTGCTAACATAGAATAAGATACCCAACCATATCCTTTATCACCCCAACTCGTCCCCCATGAGTTCTGTAATTTAAAAGCTCCCTTCTTACCAGATTTGGATTTTTTATTATCATCATAGCCAACAATTGTCATGGCATGTCCACCATAACTTTGTCCACCATTTGTATCGTATACAGCGGCACCTTTTAATTTATAAAAGGCATCATCAATGATCATACCAACCATAACGACATTTTTACCAGCTAATACGCGCTTAATTTCATCTGGATTTTTAAAATTCAATCGGGAAAAAGATTTGATTTTATATTTAAGAGCTTCCTTTTTCGACTCTTGTGATGGTTGAGATAAATAGTCTTGGTCTGTATATGGCATACTTCTCCAAGGAGCAACACCATTCGACTTCAAAAACTCCATAGTTTTGTAATAATACAATCCTTTGTCTTCACCACCATTTTGTTGGTTATAAATGAAAGCAGGTGAGAAGACAAAATTACCTTTTCCACCTGCAAATGGAGGATCATATCCTGTGCTTTCCCCTTTATTTTTCAAGAGATAGGATTTAATAGCATATCCAGTCGCCCATGCAACACAACTGTTTTGCCTTCCTTGGTTTCCAACGGGTGGCATCTGTGATGATAAATCGATTGCTGATGGTAAATCCTCAAAAGAGTTAAAATCTCTTTTGAGGGGGATCGCATCTTGAACTTCTTTTGGACTTGGAATGTACCCACAAGAAAAAGTTCCTGGCTTACATCCAGGAGAACGAACACTACTTGGATCAAATTCTTGTGCAAAGAGTGTCTTAAAAGAAAATAATACAATCCCGAATAAAATTGAATTAAATTTTAGATTCATGGTTTCATCCTTTCTATTAAATTGATAATGGCTTTTTTTTGTTCCCAACCTTCTTGGTTAATATCATCCAATCGATAATAATACTTCGATTTGGCGGAACCTAACCGAAACGAAACAAAATTATAACTGACTCCAGTCATCGGTTCTTCAGGCATTCCCTCATACGGTAATAAATGAATATTTTTTTTTAAAAGATTACTAATCCATTTTTCATAATTGATAGGATCGATTTCTTTTGTTTCTTCTAAAATCTTGATTCCCTTTTTCAAGATATATCGAAAGAGAAATATTTTATTTTCTTGAGTATACAAATGATATTTTTTCGCATAACGATATTCAGGTGCCACCGCCCCAGAACTTTCTTCCCAAACTAAATCCAATGGTCTCCATTTTCCATTTTGATTTTTCAATTTCATTATGGAGGGATTCGGTCGTTGTACTTTGGAATCAGATTTCCTCTCGGATGGTTTACTCAGTTTCGAACGAGTGATTGATTGTTGTTTCTCATTTCCGTTCGAATTTGGATTTGCCAACATCTCCCCACCCCATAAATGCAGAAGCAGAAAAGAAAACAGGATTTTTAACACGAAAACCAAAGTGGATAGATTTGAGCTTCTTTTCAAAAGAAAACAAGACATTTTTTTAGAAGAAACGGTGTTCGAGATGTAGAACTGCTTACAATCAATTTGGAAATAAATTAACTATTTCCAATATCCGTTTTCAACCATTTTTTCTCACCAATCGACTTCTTCATATTTTCAATGAGAGCCACAGAAATATTAGTATTGAGTTTTACCATATCAGGATCTTGCGCAACAAGAATCATTTCATCAATCAAGTAATCGATCAAATTCTCAATCGACTTGCGTCCTGATGGATCTGTTGCCATGGCAACCGTTGCTTGCGAAATGGCCGAATATATGGTTAGGCTGATTTGTTTGGTCAGATTTGCCTGCATCTCTTTTGGCAACAGAGAAATCGGTTTCATATTCGCAGACACTCTTTCTGATACCTCTGATACCAAATTTTGAATCAAAGCTTGTAAGTTTGGATTTTGCGCAGACTTTGCAATGTTTTTAAGGGCTACTTTTTTTAACTCAGACCGATTTTGATCAATCGCATTCACAAGTTGATCCAAAGAATTCCCAGATCGAACTTCGTTTTGTGTTTCCGTTAAGATTTGAATGGTGACAATATCCGAAATTTCTTCTTTGATGATATTCGAATAGTATCGTAATGTTTTACTAATTAAATCGTTCCCCAAAATTCTTGTGAACTGATTAGTTTGTAACATTAAATAAATTTTATAAACACGTACTAAACGAAAGAATCGAAACTCAACAACAGGAATGAGTCCCAAAACATCATACCAATGGTAAATTGGATACAAAAACCAAGCGATGTATGTTTTGTTTTTTATAGCAAGCAACCAACTCAAAATAAACTCAGCTAAAAAGAAAAAGAGAAATGGAGCATCTAACAATAAATAGTTGTTTACCGGGCTTCCGTCTGAAGATATCGCACGATAATAATTGAGCTGGAAGTATTCACGAAAGTGAGTATTAAAAAAATCAATTTTTTGTTCTAGGGATCTATTGGAATCTCTCCAAAACCAAGCAAAAGCAACTACAGTCGATGGAATTCGATCACGATTTAAAACTGGATCTAACTCCTGTCGAATTTTTAAATCTCTTGCTTTTGTTTTGTGAGTTTGGTATTCTTCTTTGATCTTCGACTGAATTTCCAACAGAAATTGAGTTTGACCAGACATGGCAAAAGGATTGGATTCAACAATCTCTAACATTCGTTTGTCCATCTTTTGGATGATCGAAATGATTTCTTTGGCTTCGTTTGTTTCAATACTCAATCGATTGATGAATGCATATTTTTCGGAAAGTTCGCCAAGTGTTGTGATGTCATCTGTTTCTTCCATCACACTAAAAAAGTCATTCAACTGGTTTAGAATATCCTCTACTTTTTTCCTTCTCGCTTGGACATCCTCGACTTGAAGAGCCGATTCATATCCGACATATAAAGAATCAAATTTTTCACTAGTAACTTGGGATTTTAAGTTGGTTAAAACTTTAAAGATTTCTTCTCTCGTATTTTTTCTTTGATTTTCTCGAAAAGCATCATCACGTAATTGTGTTAAATACTTTAAATCATCCACCAAATCAGTGTAAGCTGTCGTTGTCCGATGTGGTTCAATCCCTAAAATTGGTTTGTCATAGAGAGAGAGGACTTCTGGAAACTTGTGAAAATAAAAAGGTCGTAAACTTAAGTATGTTAAATCAAAAATGATGAGTGCTAAGTTCCCAAGGACAACAAACACCATCGTGATGTCCCATAAGAGAGGAATTCCCAACTTGTGTTTTTTGATCAAATCCCAGGATATCATAACATCACCAAGGGTAGACAAAACCTACCCTTTCCTTTTTACATATTGCGGCGGTATTGGCCTCCCACTTCGTACAAAGCGCGAGAAATCTGCCCTAACGACGCCACTTTCACTGTTTCTAGCAACTCTTGAAAGATATTTTCTTTCGCACGAGCCACCTGCTTTAATTTTGTGATTGCTTGGTCTGTTTTAGCTTCATTTCGTTTTTGAAATGCCTTTAAATTGCCAATTTGTTGTTGTTTTTCCTCATCTGTTGAGCGAATCACTTCTCCTGGAATTACAGTAGGAGATCCATTTCGATTTAAGAATGTATTCACACCGATGATTGGATATTCTCCCGTATGTTTCAAAGTTTCATAGTGAAGGGACTCTTCTTGGATTTTGTTTCGTTGGTACATTCGTTCCATTGCACCAAGAACTCCACCACGTTCTGTTAAACGGTTGAATTCCGTTAAGATTGCCTCTTCCACTAAATTGGTAAGTTCTTCAATGATGAACGCACCTTGTAGTGGGTTTTCATTTTTGGCAAGACCTAACTCACGATTAATGATGAGCTGGATGGCAACGGCACGACGAACCGATTCTTCTGTTGGAGTTGTGATCGCTTCATCATAGGCATTTGTGTGAAGAGAATTACAATTGTCATAAATTGCATATAATGCCTGTAATGTGGTTCTGATATCATTAAAGTCAATCTCTTGTGCATGTAAAGACCTACCTGATGTTTGAATGTGGTACTTCAACATTTGGGATCTTTCATTTGCACGATATTTGAACTTCATTGCTTTTGACCAAATACGACGAGCCACACGACCTATCACCGAATACTCTGGGTCAATTCCATTGGAAAAGAAAAAAGACAAATTCGGTGCAAAGTCATTGATGTCCATACCACGACTGAGGTAGTACTCAACATAAGTAAATCCATTCGCCAACGTAAACGCCACTTGGGTAATTGGATTGGCACCTGCTTCCGCTATGTGGTAACCACTGATGGATACCGAATAAAAATTTCGCACATTATTTTGGATGAAATGGTGTTGGATATCACCCATCATTTTTAATGCAAATTCTGTTGAGAAGATACATGTATTTTGTGCTTGGTCTTCTTTTAGAATATCTGCTTGTACTGTTCCTCTTACTTGGGAGAGTGCATCTTTTTTTAATTTTTCATAGGTATCTTTTGGAAGGACTTCGTCTCCCGTCACACCAAGTAATAGTAGACCCAATCCATCATTTGTTTCAGGAAGGAGTCCGTCAAACTTTGGAACTTGTAATCCTTTGGTTTCATAGATTTTTTTGATTTTGGATTGAACTTCTTCGGTTTTCCCTTCGGAGCGAATGTACTTTTCACAAGCCTGGTCAATTGCCGCATTTAAGAAAAAGGCGAGAACCATCGGTGCAGGACCGTTAATTGTCATGGAGACAGAAGTGGTTGGATCGCATAAATCAAAACCAGAATACAATTTTTTCGCGTCATCTAACGTAGCAACATTCACACCAGAATTTCCAATTTTCCCATAAATGTCTGGCCTAATGTCTGGGTCTTCCCCATAAAGTGTTACGGAATCAAAAGCAGTTGACAGACGTTTGGCAGGCATCCCCGAACTTAGGTAATGAAATCTTCGATTGGTACGTTCTGGTCCACCTTCTCCTGCAAACATACGAGTTGGATCTTCGCCACTTCGTTTGTATGGATAAACACCCGCAGTATAAGGGAAAAATCCTGGAAAATTTTCTTGGTAAGACCATTCTAATATATCACCCCAATCCACAAATCGTGGAGTGGCAATTTTTGGGATTTTTAAATGACTAAGAGAAACAGTATAGTTATCAACCTTGATCTCTTTGCCACGAACAAAATAAGAATAATGATCTTTCCGGAAGGATTCAATTTTCTCTGACCAGGTTTCGATGATATTTCTTGAATCAACGGATAAGGAATTCCAAGTCGATTGGTATTCCGATTCCAAATCACCAACAGGCTTTCCTTTTTTGGAAAGTAATGCAATTGCACCTTTCAGTTGGTAGGCGGATCTTGCAAGCTCTGCTTCTTTTTTGATCCATTCCGCATTTCGATCAATTTCTTCTTTGATTTCGGTTAGGTAACGAACTCGATCTGGTGGAAGGACAACGGATGCTTCTCTTCCGTTTAAGTTCTTTTGGTATTTTGATTTCCAGTCTAACTTTGATTTATCGATGACAACTCCAATGAGGTGAGCATACAATTCGTCTGTGCCTGCATCTTGGAACTGGGAAGCAATGGTTCCATATACTGGCATACTATCCACGGAATCATTGAATAAATTGCGAGAACGTTGGTATTGTTTTTTTACATCACGTAAAGCATCGAGTGCCCCACGTTTATCAAATTTATTGATCGCAATGACATCTGCATAATCGATCATATCAATTTTTTCTAATTGAGTGGCCGCACCATATTCTGGTGTCATCACATACAAGGACACATCTGCTACCTCAGTGATTTCGGAATCACTTTGACCAATACCTGCCGTTTCCACAATGATTAGATCATAGCCAGCAGATTTTAAAATTTGGATGGCACCTTTCACACTTCGGTTTAGAGCAATGTTTGCTTCTCTTGTTGCAAACGAACGCATATACACTCGATCATTAAAAATCGAATTCATTCGAATGCGATCGCCGAGAAGTGCACCACCTGTTTTTCGTTTCGATGGATCGACAGAGAGAATCGCAATCGTTTGGTTTGGGAAATCATCCAAATAACGACGAACGAGCTCATCTGTTAAGGAAGATTTTCCCGCTCCACCTGTTCCTGTAATTCCGAGAACGGGAATGGTTTTCTTCGTTGCGGGAAAATCCAAATTGATCGAATAATTTGTTTTGTCTTGTAATAGAGAAAACTCCATCTGAGTGATGGCTTGGCCTAAGGCTAAATAGTTTTTCTTTTGAATTTGTGACGATAAATCTCCGTTAAAGGAAAGTGGAGTTGGAAAATCAGATTGTTTGACCACATCATTGATCATCCCTTGTAGTCCAAGAGTTCTACCTTCGTCGGGAGAATAAATATGAGTAACACCATACTCATGTAAAATTTGAATTTCAGAAGGTAAAATGGTTCCCCCACCGCCACCAAACACCCGTATGTGGCCAGCACCTTCTTTTTTTAATAGATCAATCATGTATTGAAAGTATTCAACATGACCACCTTGGTAACTTGTAATGGCGATTCCCTGAACATCCTCCTGGATGGCACATTGGACAATCTCTTGCACACTACGGTTGTGACCTAAATGTATGACTTCCACACCACTTTGTTGTAAGATCCTTCGCATGATGTTGATGGAAGCATCATGTCCATCAAATAGGGAAGCTGCCGTCACAAAGCGGATTTTGTTTTGAGGGGTGTAAGTCAACATTTCGGTGCTCATTATAGAACAACGTTCTAAAAGCGCAGACAAGATTCAATTGGAAAATGTGACGATTATGACATAACTTTTGAGATCATGCCATCATTTTCCAATAAAGAAAGCGATTATGGGATGGATTCGGCTTCTTTCATTAGTTCTTTTACTCGATTTTCTAACATTTCTGTGAGTTCTTTGGCCGCTTTTTTTTCGGGTCCAGTGGGAAATGCAGACGGAGGTATGGGCTTTCCAATTTGGTAACGAATTTTCGTTTTAAACGCATCACCCGTCAAAAAGGCTTTGGGTTTGGACATATTAGTCGCACCCACAATCCCAGAAGGAATGATGGGAACACCCGCGCGAATGGCAAGTTTTGCTGCCATGGCACGAAACGGTTGTAATTCTCCCGTTTCCGAACGAGAACCCTCGGGATAAATGGAGAGGAGCTCGCCTTCTTTCATCAGATCCACCATATAGGTTTCCAGTTTTTCATAGTATTCCATAGCGGCACGTTTGTCCATTTCCGACTCTTTGGCCGCATTGCGGATGATGGGCATGCTTCCCCAATTCATCAGATTCTTTTTGAACACGCTTCCCAAGGAATTTAATAAAACTTCAATGACCGGTTTCGTAAGATTAAGCGGTGGGTAACGAAACGGAGAATTTTTGTGATTCAATATCTCCAAAATTTCTTCTTGGGGGTGGAAAAGCTCATATTTGCCCAGATAGACAATTTTTCGATCAGCAAAGGCACCTTGGACAGGAATGTCCAAATAATCCGTATGATTCGAGATGATAAGGGCTCCGCCAGTTTCTGGAATGTTCTCTGAACCAGCAACTTTTACATCATAAATGAGCTCTAAAAGGTTACGGAGAATGGTTTTTGGCACCTCGCGAGGAATAATAAACAAACTTTCGAGAATATCAGCCGGATTTTGATTGGGTTCCATAGAAACATCACATATTTGAAAATAAAACTTTATGAAATCAAGTTCGATTTTCATCTTAGATGGAAAATCCTATGAACGAACTCTTTTTAGCAAACGCCTCTATTTGGTTCTCCCCAGAGTTTCTAGAATCCTTACACCAATGGGATGCGTCTCTTGGTGGAATCTTATTTGTGATTTCTACCATCTGCCATTATTTGGGCGGAAGTAGTTTTTTTCTAGGTCTCATTTCGTTTGTATACATTTATTACCGGCCGAAGTTAGCGTTTCAGGTTGCTTTGGGACTCCTCACTTCGGGAATTTTGGGATATGTTTTCAAATTTTATTTGGAAAGCCCAAGACCTTTCCCATATCCAGAAGCGTTTGACGAAAAGGCATTTGGTTTACCATCAGGGCATGTTTATACAACAACAGTAGTGTGGGGAATGTTATTGTATTATATTCCGAAATTATGGTTTCGATTGCTTTCGGTCTTCATCATTCTTTATATGCCTTTCTCAAGGATGTATTTAAAAGTTCATTATCTCGGGGATGTTAGCTTAGGATTCGGATTAGGGATTTTACATTTACTTATCATTTTATTTTTGCTCAATCAATTTTACTCCAAAGACGAACAAGTATTCATCATAACGGAAAAATATCGTACATTGAGTTTATTAGGGATCGTGATTACACTTTTACCAATCACATTAGATTCACCCTATCTTTCAGAAGAACATCATCACACGTTAGTGGGAATGATCATGTCCAGTGGTGCATTAGGAGGCTTCTGGTTAGGGATTTTATTTTATCCAAGATTTAGCCAAAAAGAATTTTTACAATGGAGTATGCCTTCCTTCAATTTCCGATTAGGCTCCGATTCTTTTTGGTTTTTTTGGAAAACATTTTTGTTACGCCTCTTGGTCCTTGGAATCGTGATCCTTCTTTTGTATGTAATTCCAGGTACGCTTATCAAAAAATCAGTTTGGAAAGACGATTTACTTTTACGTTATATCCGCTACTTAGTGGTAAGTTTTGCACTTGTATTCCTTGTTCCAATGATTTTACAAAAGATACAAAAAGGAAAGTTTTTGTAAAACTAGTACATGCAAAAAATTAAAAAGATTTTTCAAATCATAAAAGTGGAACTTATGAAAGAAGGAGTTTTAAAAAACTCTTTCTTTGTGAGTACATCCAAAGCACTATCAGCGGTTACAAATCTAGTCTTTATGATTTATTCCGTTAATTTGCTAAGCAAAGCAGAAAATGGAAAACTACAATACTTTTTGGGGTTTTTGCCCGTTGTACTTGCGATTGCAGAGTTCGGTTTGCCAAACGCACTCATCAAATACATCTCCCCAATGGCGGAAAAAAAAGAGAACCCTGGAGCCATTTTAAATGCATCCCTTAGGATTAAGTTTTACTCTTTTTTATTTTTGTCTTTTGTAACTTTCGTTGCTTATCTGACAAGTAATGAGAATTATTTTGTCTTACTACTCTTGTTATTCGGTGGAATCATCATTTCCTTTATCTCTTATTTTGAGAGTTTATTTGTTTCTTATAGAAAATACAAATCGTTATCACTTTGGAACCCACTTCCCAATGTGATTCGATTGACACTTCTCATTTATTTTTCTGAAACAAATGCACATCCTCTCACGTATATGGATATCTTAGCAATTTTTTGTATTGCTCCTATTTTTGTTCTTTTTTTGTTTTTTTTATTTTTTGGGAAAGATGAGATTTCTTTTAGTGCTGACATCTCCGAAATAAGGCAAAACGAAAAAAAACTCCTGCTTTTCAATTTGTGGGCTTTTGCCGCTTCTATTTTTGCCATCCTTTCTGATCGAATGGAGATTTTTTTTCTAAATCAGTTCCACCCACCAGAGATTGTTGCAGACTATGGAACCGCCTTGCAACTGTTTAGCGGATTTATTATCATATTATCAACCTTTAATTCTATCATCTATCCTAAGCTTGCAAGACTTGCGGAAACAGAAGAGTTCCCAACAGTATTGAAAAAATCTGTTTTTTTAGGGGGAATGATTGCACTTTGTTTGTTCCCAGGAATATTTTTGGCGGAGCCAATTTTGACTTTGTTATTTGGAACCAAATATACAAACTCAATCTCTGTTTTTAAGATTTTATATCCTAATTTCTTATTGCAATTGGTGTTTGCACCACTTGGAACCGCCTTGTTCGCGTTAGGTTTACCAAGATTACTGGCTGGCCTTGCCTTACTTCGACTCATATTTGGGGCTCTGTTTGACTATTGGATTATCCCTGACTTTGGAGCCAACGGTGCAGCTGTTTCCCTATTTTTAGGACAAATTGTATCTTGGTTACTCTTAACAGGTTACTTTATGGCTTACTTTCGGAAATAACATACTCGTAAATCTTCTTATAATTTTCGATCAAAATTGTCCATTCATTGGAATGGATATTTCCACCGTATAACTTTTGATAAGATTCCTTTGCCGATTTTCCTTCAGCTAAATATTCTTTAAATTTAAGCAATACCATTTTAAACTGAATCGAATCTATATGAATGTCATAATCTCTGTTAATTTTAACACCGGAAGATAATTCAAATTCTCTAACAAAAATTTCAGACAAAGCAAGGATTCCATATCCTTTTTCATTCTTTGGTTGAAACTCAGTGCGAGTTTTTGCCCATGCCAATAAAAATAATGATGGAATCGGAGGATATTCGCCTAACATTGTTCCATCGGGGAATTGTAATTTTTGGGAGTATCGCACAATTGCTCTTGCGAATTCTTTCTTTCGACGATGGGATAATCTGGAAGATTCCTGCCGATTTAAATAGGAAACAATGACTGCCTCTTCTTTACTATGATCGGTTTTTTCAAAAAATCGACTGAGGTCATAAGAAAAACGGGTATCAGCTTCTTTGTAAGAAAAAATGACCAACAAAAGAGGGAATATGAGAAGAAATCCATGTCGATATTTCAAAAGTAGTTTCTTCATCTTTTATAGTATCGGGATTGTTGTTTTCCTAATCGTAATTTTTTTCACTCCCTAATGGAACAAAATGACTTCGGTTTTAATGACTTTGTCCAGCAATCCGATTCCACGTTTTAAAAAATCGAACCTCATTGCCTTTTTCGTTATATACGATAGAATCAATATTCATCTTTGCTAGGAAAATACCCCGTCCACTCACTAAATTGGCACTTGGGTTTTCAATTGGATTGGGAATTTTCGATACTGCAAAACCATTGCCTTCATCTCGAATGACGACAGTCACACCAACATCGTCCATGAGTAACTCGACAAATACAGATGAATTGTTTCCAGCACACCGATCATCCACAAACTTAAAATAATCCTGATTTGCCTCTAAACATTCCTGTTTTTCGGTATAACTCACTCCTGCAACTCCATGTTCAATTGCGTTTGCCAAAAGTTCATACAGTACGATTTTGATTGAGATTAAATCCTCCGGAGTCGCATGCGGAGAGTTTAAGATTTGTTTGGTTAAGAATGCAATATAGGAAGTTAGTTTTTTGATTTGTGGTTTTAGTTTAATTTTACAGTCTCCACTAAATTGTGTGATTTCACCACTATTGTAAAGTAAAGAGAGATCAATATCGGCATTTTCAAATTTTTTGATCCGAGAACGTAACGCTTCCATTCGGAACGGTTTAAGAAAAAAATCAACCGCTCCCATTCGAAAAACATCAATTGCAATTTGAATATCACTGTCTCCTGTGATGACTAAAAAGGGAGTTTGGTTTCCATCTGCTCTCAGTTTTTGGATGAATTGGATGCCATTTAATTTTGGTAAGCTGATATCAGAAATGATGAGGTCAAAGGTATTTTGGTTGGAAATGGCAAGGGCTTCCATGCCATCCGATGCAAGTGTGACAGTAAATTCGTCTTTGAAATATTCCCAGAACAATTCGCGGATTGTTTCTTCATCGTCAACAAAAAGGATTTTCATAGGCAAAAGTCTTAGGTTAAAAGAATCTTTAACCTTTAACAATTGTAAATCTATTTTTGGAAATTAGTCCTCTAGGTTGTAAGATCGACCTAATTTATAAGTGGACTGGAGTTCTTGTTGTAGATCTAAAATCTCTTTTTTGGTGAAAAAAGCAATTTTACCACCAGATAATTCGAACGCATAATACGATGCCTGATCGGATTGTAATAGATTTTTCAGTTGGCTTAGGGAACTGATGCGCGTACCATTCACCTTCTCCAAAACTAAATCCTGAAAGTCTTGGTATCCTAGGTTACCTTCTAGGGGAAAAACACGACTTAAGATCACTATTTTTTCACGGATAGGGTGGACTTTCTTCTGGTAGTAATCCGAAAGATAAACCAATTTTTTCTCGGATTTAACTCGGTATTCCGTTCCAAATTCTTTTAGGTAAGCATTAGAAAGTTCCGTAAAGAAAAATCCTCCAACAATCAAATAAAGAGGCTTACGATTTTTGGCTTCTTCCGGAATTAAAAATTCGTTTGAATCATACGCCCGCAAATCATACGAAAGATTGATATTTTGATAATTACGATATAGCTTGAGTTGGACCGTCTCACCTAATTCGCGCAAACGTCCATCCGACTTTCGCAACACCAAATCAAAAATTTTGTCTGCTCGGTCCCATTCATCCACTTTGGTAAGAGAAAAAGCATTGATCATGGTCACCAAATCGCCTGGAAACAAATTGTATGCTGGACCAACACCTGGAATGACTTCTGTAACAAGAAGTGGATTTGGAAATGATTTGGAGTAAAATTCTTTTTCAGATGGTGTTAAATTAACATCAAACAAAAATCCGGGATGAGGAAAGGATTTCCCTCCTGACCGATAAAACAATTCCACATATTCCGTCGGGATTAAAAAATCGGAGATTGTAATTCCGCATAACAGTTGATTTTTGAAGAAAAAATCAGATTCTTCTGTTTTTTTCTGATCCAACATAAAAACTTTGATAGGAGTTTTTGAAAAAGGCAAATAAACATATCTGGATTTTCCAGTAGGACAATGTTTGCCGATTGTTTTCAAATCCAACCCAACAGGTTTTGGTAATTTTTGCATCCCTGTGGCTTCTAATAATAAAAACCCAGTTTCTCCATCATAGGCTTTGATCGAAAGTTTTGGTACAGAATAATCAAAGGTCTCAAATTCTGCATACACAGGATTTTGTTTGGAGAGTGTAACACCAAAGAAAACTCCTCTCCCTAAATGGATAATATTCAGCTTTCTTGAGAAAGGTTCGCCGACAAGCCAAGGATTTTGGTGGCTAACTTTCTGGAAGGTCACTCTTGATTCAATGACTCGTTTGTCCTCAAACTCTTCCCCTAAAAGATGAGAGGCAAAAAAAACGAAAAAGAATCCAAAAACAATCGCTCTAAAGTTCTTCATAATTGGCACCATATCTTTTTTTAACCCTTTGGTTCATTTGGTAAATGGATTCTGGTCTGAGAACAATCGGTAAGTCCATTCCGCGAAATTTTAGCACAATCATTCCACGTTTGTTTTCTTTCCATATGGATTTAAATTCATTTAAATCTTTCGGAACTCTACCATTGATCGACTCCACAACCTTGTATTTGTATTTTTTATACTTTGATGTTTCTGGATCGTTAAAATTATAACTTAACACTATATCTCTAGTTGTGTATCGATATAGGAGATCTTGGATAAAATAACTATAATGGTATTGTAAGGAACTGTCTAAGTCCCCATCTTCTGAGTGGAAAAATGATCTGGTGATGGGTTGGAATACAAAACCTGCCTGCAAAAAGTAATCTTCCGTTGCATCACGATACAACTCTAATGCATAATTTTTTTGTAAGTTGACTTCGGCTTGGTTTTGTTTGCCGGCACGGTAAAAACTAATGGTAACTTTAGAATTCAACTGTTTATCTTCAATCCAATCGATGATGAATTCTTTTTTATTGGATAACGTCAATTCCCCATCATTGGAAATAGGTATTCCATCAAATGCAGTTACAAAATCCTTTTCCTTTAACACTTTTGAAAAGGTCGAGGAAGGATAAATACGATTCACAAAAATGCCTGTTTCTGAAGAGGGAACCTTCATTGCCTGTTTTAAGCTTTTAGGGTTTCCATTTTGAAATGTAAAACCGATATTCGGAAATCCATCATATTTTCCATCACTTATGTCTTCCAAAAAGTGACGGATGATATCATTGGAAATGAGATAGGCAATCCCTTGTTCCAAAGTACTAATTTGAAACACAAGCCCAACTACTTTACCATTCTGTACGGCAGGACCACCCGAATTTCCAGGTTGGATGTTAGCAGAGATTTTTAACACATTTCGGTAATCTAACCCAGAATAGGTGTATCTGTTTTTTTCAAATCGGAGGATGGATCCTTTTTCCACAGACAAACTATCATTTCCATTAGGAAACCCAAGTAATAAGACGTCCGAACCTAAATTCGGAATGCCTTCCAATAACGTTAGCGATGTTGTTTGTTCAGAGAAATCGGGATCATTGACTTGTAACAGAGCCAAATCACAATCATAACCGATGAATTTAACGTCTGCTAAGTATTCTTTCTTAGTAAAGCTACTTCTTACCAAAATTCGTTTTGCATCACGAACAACATGTGCATTCGTTAAAATCGTTTGATTGGGAAGTACGAGTCCTGAACCAAAACCAGTATACAGATTCTTTTTCATCCATGGTTGGGTTTTATTCTCAGTATTAAAACCTTCATTTCGAATCAATACTACGGAACGGAATATAGAATCCACAGCAGGTTCTACATCTGTTTGCGAAAAGATGGATTCACTCCATAGGAGTATGGTTAGACAAACAAGGATGAATTTATTCATAATACAGGATTACTTTCTCCCAAACAATTTGAGTTTCTGAAATTTTTTTAAGGAACGCCTTTCCTAAGACCCGTTCCCCTGGTTTTGGATCTTTCCAAATCGTATTGGAAACTAGCAATTCTCCAGAAGGAGTAGATGGAACACGGATCAATCGATAGATAGAATCTTTAACACAAGTGATGCGAAATACATAAGAAATGGTTTGATCCCAATAAAAACTTTGGTCTTTTTCTAAAAATTCCAAAGGACAAGAAGTATCAAAAAATACATCCAAGTTTGAGGGCACTTCCTTTCTTCGTTTTGGATTTTCAGCGATGGATTGAAAATAATATAAGTTCGGATTTTGAATGGGTTGGTATCGAGTTTGATTTGTTCGAGTATCGTTCGACTGGGGTTTTATACCCAATGGCTGTTCTTTTTTTTGTGGGAAATCCAATTCCGTATCATCAGTGTTTTGTTTCCAATTCGCAATCGAATCTGAATCTAAAACAATTTGACCTGTTTGGATTTCTAGATATTGTTTTTTGCCAATTCGATGAACAGCCTTTAAACGAAATTCACCTTGTCTGAGAAGGTTTTTCTTACGTGACGAAAATTCTATGAAATTAGGTTCTTCACTTTCTTGGCAACTGAGTCGGTAGTAGGTTACAGAGGAAATTTTGGAAGCAAGGATCAGGTTACAGTTGCTATCACTGGTAGAATATAGTGCAGATTTCCGAATTTTCCTTTGAAACGACTTTGAAATCCTTCCCCGTTTCATTTGATCCATTTCTTCTTTTAATGTAAGCAAAGACTGATCGAATGGAATTTTGTCAGCAGATAGGTTGGCTAACGAAAAAAAAGATAAAATCACAACAAAGATTATGTAAAGATGCCAATTCATAGAGTACCGACTATCCATAGTATCGGATTCTCTACCCCTCGGAATCAACTCCAAGAGCATTGATTTCTTTTCTCATTATGTCCCGACCCCGCTTTGAATTTTTTTTTTGGTTTTCAGACTTTCAAAAATTCGAGGGGGGGAAAAGTAATGTAAGAAATAGGAGAATACTTTTTTGAACTGGAACTTTCTGAAAACCGAAATAGAACCTGGTGACTTCCTCATCGATTGTCGTTCCCAATCAGCATATGAAGAAGAAACATTAGAAGGTGCATATTATTATCCATTTATCAAAAAAGCATTCGGCTCTGACCCAGAATCCCAAAAGAAATTGTATTGCCCGATGGCCGCTGTGGTGCAAGAGTTTCAAAAATCCAAAAAAACTCGAATCATCGTTTTTGACGAAGGAATGGGAATGTTTTCCACTCGTATGGTGTATTTACTCCGAGGGATGGGAATCAAAGATGCATATGTTCTTGGGAAAAAATGGCCTGTAGAAGGCAAAAAAGCCAAAGGCGAACTCAAAATCGAACCTCCCATTGCTGACAAAGCAAAACCCATTGAAGGCGTTGTGGACAAAGCCTTTATGGAACGAAATCTTACAAAATTACAAATCTTTGATGCAAGAACCATGGATGAGTACGAAGGTCGTTTGCCTCGCCTCACCGCTCCAGAAGAAGGAACACTCTGTGGCCGATTGCCTGGAGCTTTCCTTTGGGACTGGAGGAATTTGTACGATGGAGAAGCGAACCTCATCGAACGTTCTATCTTCAAAAAACGCCTGAATGGGTTTCCTTTTATGCCAGAAAGACCCACTGTCATTTATGATTACAATGGTGCTAGATCTTGTTTGTTAGCTCTTATGCTAAGAGAAGCTGGTTACATTGATGTCACAACCTACCAAGGATCCTGGTTTGAGTGGAGAAAGTCCAACTTACCGAAACAAGCAGTCGCTGTTTTTGGTGCCAAACAAGGTATAGCGGCCGCAGCTCCTAGAGTTGGTGGAATAGATCGCAAGAAAGTCTAAAAAAAGATTTACGAATCCAAATACCATCGGTTCACTAAGCTCTGCTCTTGGAGGTTCCGATGGTTTTTCGTTTTTTATCCCTATGTTTTATATTTTTTTTAATCGATTGTGCATCACAGGTTCTCACACAGATTCCCATTCAAAATGAAACCTACCAAGTTTCCAAACAAATCCAATGGAACCAAAAACCAACTGAGTTTATCCTAAAAAACACATCACTTGACAAAAGCTTCATAGAACTTTCGCTAGACGAAGCTTTTTTAACTGCTTCAGAAGTGGATACCATATCAAAATATAGAATGGCTTCCTTTCGATTTGAAGAATCCACAAAACGAACTTGTTCCGATCAGACAGTGAGTTCCATCAAAAAGGAAACAGGAAAAATTACCATCCAAGGGAAATTAACTGGGAAAAACTGTACTACCGATTACCAAGTCACCTTCCAAACCAAATCGGATACAGAAATTGAATTCAAAATCACCGTATCTGATGAAAAACTGAATCGTATACAACTTGTGTATGCTTCCTTACCGGAAGAGAAGTTTTTTGGACTGGGGGAACAATTTACCTATGATGAATTCAAAGGGAAAAAACCTTTTTTCTTCACAGAAGAACAAGGCATTGGTCGAGGAGACCAACCTATCACAACAGGTGCAAACTTACTCGCGGGAGCTGGTGGAAATGCTTACACAACATATGCTCCTATTCCTCATTACATCAGTTCCGAAAATCGTTCTGTATTCTTTGAAAACAGCGGTTATGCGAAATTTGATTTCGATCACAAAAAAAAGACAAAAGTTGAATTTTGGGATTTCCAATCAGAAAAATCACTCAGTGGTACCATTTGGTTGGGAACTTCATCCAAAGCACTCATCGAAGCTTACACAAAAAAAACAGGACGTTTTCCAAAACTCCCAGATTGGGCCTATGGAACTTGGCTTGGGGTTCAAGGGGGAACCGAAAAAGTTACGGCTATCGTCAAACAAGCAAAAGATGCTGGTAACCCTGTCACAGCACTTTGGATCCAAGATTGGTGCGGAAGGCGTGTCACAAATTTTGGTGACCAACTCAAATGGCGTTGGTATGCAGATGAAACTCTTTACCCTGATTTCAAAAAATTTGTGAAGTCAATGAATGATCAAAATGTACAGGTTTTAGGTTATATTAACTCTTTCCTCGCCGATACCGATCCGAAAAAACCTGGTGATGATTTTACAAATCCCCTCCTCACGGAAGCAAAATCAAAAGGGTATCTTGTCAAAAATGAAAAAGGAGAAGATTATTTAATCCAAACAGTAGGTTTTCCTGCGTATCTCATCGATTTAACAAACCCAGCAGCAGTGAAATGGACCAAAGATCTCATCAAAAAGAATTTAATCGGGATGGGACTTTCTGGTTGGATGGCTGACTTTGGCGAGTGGTTGCCCTATGATGCCAAACTTCATTCGGGAGTGGATGCCAAAGTGTATCACAACCGTTATCCTGTCGATTGGGCAAGAATCAATCGAGAAGCGATCAAAGAAGCAGGGATGGAAGGAAAGATAGTCTTTTTTACGAGAGCAGGTTACAGTTATTCCAATGCCTATTCCACTCTTTTTTGGGAAGGGGACCAAATGGTTAGTTTTGGAGCGAATGATGGACTTCCCTCTTCCATCGTGGGACTCACTACGTCAGGTATCAGTGGTTATGCGTTAAACCATAGTGACATTGGTGGATACACAACCATTTCCAATCCTTTAAAAAATTATCATCGATCCAAAGAGTTATTACTTCGATGGGCGGAAGCTTCCGCATTCACACCAGTATTTCGAACTCATGAAGGAAACAGACCTCTCAAAAACTGGCAAGTCTACACATATACAAAACCTGACGGAACGAAGTCACTCGGAGATGAAGATACAGTTCAACTTTTTGCGAAAATTGCAAGGATTCACTTTGCCTTAAAGCCATATATTCAAAGTTTGGTGGAAGAAGCTTCCAAAACAGGACTCCCTGTTGTCAGACACAATGCGATTGTAGAACCTGAAGACAAAACACTTCTGAAATACAAATACCAATTTTTTTTAGGAGACGACCTTCTCGTTGCCCCTGTTGTCGAACCAAATGAAATTGTTCAAGAAGTATACCTACCCCGCGGAAAATGGACTCACTTTTGGACGGGAACAACCTACGAAGGAAACCGAAAAATCCAAGTGTCTGCTCCCATTGGAAAACCTCCAGCCTTCATTCGAGTCGGTGGAAATTCTGAAATGTTGATACGTTCTTCATTAGAAACGATTCGTAATAAAAAATAGGAATCATATCGAAATGAAATTTGCTTTGATTGGAGACATCCATGGATTTTGGAACAGAAGGGATATTGAATACTTCAATGACTCTGATTACGATTTTTTGTTTTTTACGGGTGACCTAAGAGGGAATCCCAAACTCGGCAAAGTTTCTTTCCAAGGTCTCACCAAACGTGCGTATATGATTCCTGGAAATTGGGATGGGACAAGCCTCACCTCTGTGATTGGTGAGGTGATGCAATCCAAACTTCTCATCCATTCAGGGCAATGGGGACAGAATCGAAGGTTACGAAAACTTTCCGAAACCGTAAAACCAATTTCAATCCTAGGATACAGTTCCGTTGTGTTGTCGCAAGAAAATGATGTATCACTCATCGTAGGTCGACCTCATGCAATGGGAGGAGGACTTAGCTTTTCCCCACACATGAAAAAAATCTATAGAGTTTCTGACATGGAAACATCATTGGAACAATACAAACGTCTGATAGATGGCACCAAAGAAAAAAATCTTATCTTTCTTTCGCATAACGGACCGTTTGGATTAGGCGCCTTAAAGAATTCGATTTATGGTGCGGAATTCAAAAAGGAAGGTGGTGATTGGGGAGACATTGACCTTACAGAAGCCATTCAATACGCCAAATCGATTGGAAAAAAAGTACCCCTTGTCCTCTCAGGTCATATGCACCACTCCATCAGCAAAACGAAAGAAAGAGAAACACATGAATACACGGGTGGAACCTTTTATGTGAATGGTGCAAAAGTTCCTAGGATTCGTGAAGGCAAACATTTCCACACAAAAATCGAGTGGGCAGGCGGATCTGCCACTGTCATTCCTATGTGGGTTTAAGGAAGTAGAAGAGTTTCGATTTCGATCTTTCCAGATAGAATTTTATGAACGGGACAAGCATTGGCAACAGAGTACAATCTGTCCCTTTCTTCTGGTTTCAAATTCCCTTTCAATTCCACTTCCCGAATGAATTTATGATCCTCTGGCGAACGTTTATCAATTGATACCTGAACCGAAACAGAATCCAATGCATATCCTTTTCGATCCGCATACATTCGAATCGTAATCGTTGTACATGCACCTAACGAAGAAGCAAGTAATTCAGTTGGCATGGGACCTAAATCTGTTCCTTCTTTGTCTGTTGGTTCATCAGCGATCCATTGGTGTTTGCCCTTTGTAATCTTTGTTTCGTATTTCGTTTTTTCTGTGGTAACGATCACTTTATCTTCGAATAATGCTGTCATTTGGAGTCTCCCTTTCGCATGCGTTCTGCTTCTTCGATCGCACGGTCTCGATTTTTTAACATAGCATCTTCAACTTTCAATCTCATTTTTTCAAATTCCTCTTCGTTCATTTCACGAGGAACATAAATTGGTTTTCCGTAAGACACAACAAAGGTGGTAAATGGTTTGGGAACTCGATGTTTGTCCCATGCTTTTTCTAAAATCCATTGACGAGTGCATTCATAATGAAATGGAACAATTGGAACTTGTGTGACTTGGGCGGCTGCAATGATCCCTGGTTGTAAAATGAATGCAGGCCCTCTTGGTCCATCGGGCGTAAAAGCGGCGGGTAATCCTTTTTTTAAATGTTGGATCATTGCCTTCAATGCTTTTGATCCACCTTTGGAACTACTTCCACGAATGCTCGTATTTCCAAATCGATGCACAACTTGATTGATATAATCTCCGTCTTTTGATTCGGAAATCAAGACAGCAACATTCTTCTTTCGATGAAGGTAAGGGGAATACAGTACGTTCGTATGCCATATCGAATAAATGTATGGTTTACGATTCTTAAATATTTCTTCGTATTGTTCATTTTTGAGGATACGAAATCTAGATGTCAGGCCAATGAAACGTTGTAGCCAAACGATGATAAGTGGTAAAAGCCAAACTAAAATTTTGCGTTTCAAGTGATGGATGTACTCCCTGGAGATTGTCTCCAGAGAATTAACTTACGAGGGAAAGATCAAGTTAAGTTTTCTTCTTAAATAAGTCTCCGAGTTTGCCTAGATCTTCTGGTTTAATGTTTGTTCCAGCTGCTTTTTTATTCTCTTCTTGTATCTCTTTGTATACTTCTGCACGGTGAACAGATACATTCTTGGGAGCCTTCACTCCAATCTTTACTTGATCTCCTTTGATATCAACAATCACAATTTCGATATCATCCCCGATCATAATCGATTGGTTGCTTCTCCTTGCGAGGACTAACACGGATTAAACCTTTTCGGAAGACATTTCTTCCATTGACTCAATGATATTTTTGCGAATGGGATGATTCTCGTCGCGGGAAATGCATTGTTTCCCTTTCCCTTCTTTTCCATTGATGATGATTGGACCTTGTAAATTGGCGGTCATTCCTTTCGGATTGTCATGCGGAATGGTTACGATTAGAAAAATGATTCCTTCTTTCCAACCAGTTAAACCAATATCATGCAATTCTTCATCAGAAATGGCTGGTTTGTAATGATTCATAAAGAGTTCTGGTTGGATCACAATGAATGCAAGACCTGATTCTTTTGTGGACTGTAACCACTTAAATGGACTTTCCGCACTCTCTTCGATCAGTGCGTATTCATCAAATTCTTCAAATCCGAGAAGACCTTGGGGGAATTTCAGGATTTGTTTTGAGTCCACTTGGATGGTTCCGAAAGGTTTTGTATGAATCGTTACCGACATTCTAGTTCCTGTTGTTTCTATTCTTTCTAATGTGCCTGTCATTGAATCTCAATTACCTGAGGAAATCCATCAATGTCGGTTTAATGATTTTAGATCCAACATTGAGCGCATAACTATGAATTGTTTCTAACCATTTCATATTCATGATGGTTTCTGGAAAATCGATTCCTTCGTTTTTAGCAAGAAGTTCCGTCATATACATTTTATCATAAGAAACTCGATCTTCATGTTGTTCCAAACGATTCATTCGAGCACCGATGGTAGCACGATGGCGCAAAATGTTTTCCAATGCTAAATCCAAATCTCCTAAATCACGACCACCAATTCGTTCTTGGTCTTTTTGAATGAGGTCATTTCGAAGTTGGATGAGGACATCAAATACAGAAAGTCCAGTGACTGTTGCCGATTTGGAAAAATTATTCGGTGGTTCACTTGCACTCGGTTCAATGAGTCCAATGTCACGTAACACAGTTCCACCATCCACATCCTCTAACCAAATTTGGTGAGGTGCTGTAGAAGATATCGATATATTATCTTGGGCAAGTTTACTTGCCTTTACTTCCAATGGAGCATTATTGATTTTATCGATCACATCATCAATGGTATCACCCACAGAGATATGGATCTCCACACCATCAATTTTAAACTTTTGGTCAGAGGTTGCTTGGTAAGCAGAGTTGTCCACTTTCGATGTGACACTTACGTTTGTTCCCCAAAACACTTTGTTCCCTGGGATCGTGATCGGGATGTATTCGCCTTTTTCAATCTCACGGAGTTGTTCGCCAATGTCTCCGCGGTATTCCACACCAACGTATTGGTTTTTGAGTTCTAGGCCTTGCAAACCTTTAATTTTCGATTCAATTGGTTCAAAGGGAGGTCTTTCAATCACATGACCACCAAACAAAGGTTGACCTGTCGCATCACGTGCGTTTGCAAGATCCACGATTGCCCGTAAGTGTTGGTCAATTTCTTTTCCAATGGCAACCTCGAGTTCAAACCCTTTGTCTCCTTGGTAGATACCATTTCCCGCTTGTACGGTTAACACACGCACACGTTGGAAAATTTCACCCATCTTATCAAGAACACCATCGATCTGTTGTAACCGTTGGTAACCGTCTCCGATAT
Organism: Leptospira sp. WS60.C2; assembly: GCF_040833955.1. Lineage (NCBI taxonomy): Bacteria > Pseudomonadati > Spirochaetota > Leptospiria > Leptospirales > Leptospiraceae > Leptospira > Leptospira milleri. The sequence continues at coordinate 3,182,873 of NZ_CP162133.1, forward strand.
TTTCTTCGTATTGAGAAAGTTCATTCAATCGAGAACGAAAGTACATTTGGTTGGTAGCAGCACCTGGGTCATCCGATGGTTTACGGATTTTTAATCCAGTCCCTAATTGGGTCTGGGTTTCATCCATTGCTACTTGGTGACGGTTTAAATTTCGCACCAAGGAATTGTTTTGCATCATGTTAGTGATTCTGATCATAATTATACACCTAACCTATTGATGATGGTATCTAACATTTCGTTGAGCGTTGAGATCATACGTGCGGAAGCATTGTAAGATTGTTGGAACTGCACCATGTTTGCCATTTCCTCATCCAAGTTTACACCCATCACAGATTGACGCATGTTTTCCAGTTCCACCATCAGTTCGTTTTGCGTCGTATACTCTTGTTTGGCTTCACGAGCTTCAGTTCCCAGTCTTGAAATGAGTGAATTGTAAAAATCATCCGTTGTTTTGGAATAATCAAACATTACTGGTTTTTCTCTTAGTGCCGCCGCAATGAGAAGTGCATTGGATCCATCTTTTTGGCCGTTTGGTGAATTGTAATCACCAGACCCATTCACATCTTTTCCACGAGCTGCCGCAATGTTTGCTGGGTTATTTCTTACATCTTCAGACATCTTAAAGAAAGAAGAAGGGTGATACATTGGAGTGAGTGTGATATCTTGTGCATTCGTTTGGAACTTATTGATCTCACCAATTTTACGATAATCAAACGATCCTGACACACCAGATGCTGTCAAAATTCCTGTGAGACCCACAAGAAGCTCCCCAGAATCTTCCAAGTGGCGGATCATAAAGTTTTCTTTTTTATCGTGTGGGTTTGTTGTTGCTTTTAGCGCCAATTGGTTGTCATGCGACATGTAAGCAACAACACCTGTTTCCGAACGATTGATTCGTTTGATGACTGCATTTAATGTATCATCTTTTGAATAAGGTACAAGAATTTCTGTTTCCCCACCTGGACTTGCTTTTAAAAATCGCATGGTTCCTGAAATTCCGATCGGGCGATCAGGATCTAGGGAAGTGCGACCAGTGACACGAAAGACTGCTGTTTTGTCGTTTAATCCATCACCGTCTGTATCAATTTCCCCAAAAGTATTGGTAGCAAGTGCCCTTTGTTCAAAAAAGTCTACATTGGTTTTGCCATTGAGACCAAATCCATCTTTATGGATTTCGTTGATCACATCCATCGCATTGATGGCCAGTGCATCTACAGCGTTGATTTTTTCGACAAGGATCTTATCTCTGATTTCATACAGCGCTTGGATACTTCCTTTGCGAAGAAGGACCTTGTCTCCGGTTCCAGACCATTTTAGATCCAAAAGACCATCATTGTTTGGATTTCCCACCAAATCTATTTTATGAACCTTCTGTCCTTGTATCAAGATTTGTTGGCCGATGAATACCATGAGTTCATCTTCATCGCTACGACCGATAGTGATATCTGCCATTCCAGCCAATTCTTGTAAAAGTTCGTCTCTTCTGTCTAAAAGGTCATTCGGACTATCACCTAATGCTTGTGATTTTGTGATTTTTTCATTTAACGACTTGATGTTTTCCGCAACAGTATTGAGATGATTGACTTTTGCTTCAATTTCTCTGTTAGATTGGTCACGAAGGAGAGATAGTTTTCTGTAAACATCTTCCATTCGAGAACCTAGTGCTTCCGCTTTTTCTTGCACGACTGCACGGTGTGCTGTTTCTTCTGGGTAGTTTGAGAGGTCTTCCCAAGAAGACCAAAACTGGTCCATCATAGCACGAAGAGTAGTTCCTGTTGGTTCATTAAAAACAGTTTCTACTTGGTACAAATAATCATTCTTTTTGCCCCAATATTCTTTGAGGGAGGAAGAATCGATGATGCGGTCGTCAATGAAATTGTCTCGCACTCGCTCTATCTCTGAAATTTTCACGCCTTGCCCAATTTGACCAGGCACCTCTGCACGGTTAAATGCTGGATCATAAATTGGATCCATACTGTTCATGACAACACGTTGACGCGCATAATGTTTGTTATCCGCGTTGGAAATATTATGCCCTGTTGTTTGGATCGCTTGTTGGTGGACCGAAAGTCCTCGTTTTCCGATTTCTATACCTTGGAATGTTGATCCCATACGATTCTCCTAGGCAGTCGCGTTCAAAATGATCGCGCCTTTTTGGCTCTGCCCACGCCTTGTTGGTTGTTTGTGAGAGGTATACACCTTTTCGCGTGATAACTCTTGAAGTGAGTCAACGGTTGCTTGTAAAAATTCTTTTCGTGTTTTTAGAAGTTTTTCATTTGTGATGATGGCGTCTTTCAAGTCTGCCACCACTTTCTTTAGTTCTAACGCAAACGTTTTGAGTTTAAAATTGGACTCACGATCCATTTGGTTTAAAAAATGAGTGAGAGTGATCGAAGATTCGTCCTTTTGAAACTTTTCCTTTTCATAGACATCTTCTATGGTTTTCATCCGAATTCGTTCCAATTCGGACGCTTCTACCATGATATGATAACTTTCTTTGACGAGGGACTCGAGAGATTTGCCGTCCGCAGCATGGATGGCTTTTCTTTTTTTGCCTTCCAAATCCAAAAGGCGCTTGTAACAGTCTATTTCTGTAGTAAATAAACTTCTAAGTGATTCTACCCAATCCAACATGCGAATTCCTTTTCCCTTATGGGAAGGATCGACGGATTCCCAAACTAGCTTAGGAAAATTTATAAAAATTTACTATTTTCAGGTCTATGTCTCGAAAATCGCCTTGTATCAAAATATGCATGATGGACCCCGATTCAGGGCTTTGTGCCGGATGTTTCCGGACCATTGAAGAAATTGGGAATTGGTCAAAGATGACCGAAAAGGAAAAAGACGAGGTTTGGAGGGAGCTCCCGCAAAGAAAAGCGGGAAACTCTACCAAGGCTTAGGTTATTTAGAACCTTTATCAATTTTGTTACGGTGCTCTTCACAAAGTCTATAGAGCTGGTCTGTAGATGGATTTTTCTTTGTGACTTTTTTACCGCATACAATGCACAATCCTTGCGCCCTTCTTCTCTTATATAACAACTGAACTCGTTCGGCGCCTGATAAATTGTATTTACTGATTTGAAGACGAACTCCTTTTACCAAATAACTACCGATGGCAGACTCATCTCCTTTTTTTAATTCGGAAAAAATCTTGTTCAACTCATCCGGTTTAATCGATTTAGGTTTCATACATTCTCCTAATTTTTGCTAAATTTAACTCTCTGTTAGATTCTAAATGTTAATGCACATTAGTTTATGGCCACTAACGTGCAACTCTATTTTAAAATCATATCTGAAATCTCGAATATAGTTTCAAAAACTAGGGACAAACTCTAATATTTAGAATGATTTTTGAGTTGGCAAAGTAAAATGACCGACTACGGTTTAGTGAAAGGACCAATTTATGGAAAAGAAGTACAAAACACTCAAAGATTTTTTCCCATTCTATTTAGAAGAGCACAGTCACCCGTTTAACCGAGCGTTACATTTCGTTGGCTCTAGCCTTGCTCTAGGCTGCATTCTAGGATTTATCGCTACTGGTAAATGGTTTATCTTAGGTATGGCGCTTGTTAGTGGGTACTTCTTCGCATGGATTGGACATTTTTTTGTCGAAAAGAATCGACCAGCAACATTCACATATCCTTTTTATTCCTTTCTTTCTGATTGGATCATGTACTTTAAAATGTTAACGGGTCGTATTGATGTTGAATTTGCCAAAATTAAGTCAAAATAAAATTAAGATGAATCTAGTTCTCAAATTGACCATAACTCTTGTTTTGTTCTCTGGCTGTCGCCCGAGTGAGATCACGAAAGAAGAAATCACAACACTCCGAGATCAAAACAAAAGTTCACTGATTTCTTTTTCCGAGATGATTTTACCAAAAATTCTCGGAACAGAATTCAAACGAGTTGAGATTGGTGTCGATAAGGACAACCTAAACGAAGTTCATGTAACGTATGGAAGTAATAGTGCTTTTACGTTCAATGATCCGTCTGAATACCGAAAAGTTTTAACCGAATATCACAGTTTAGTAATGTTGCGAATTGGATATGCGTTAAACCTTCATCATTTCCATCGCTTGTCACTTAGTCTGTCTAAACCCTTCTTCATCCAAGGAGAAAAAAATCCAGAAACGGAAATCCAAGAAGCTGAAATCTATAGGTCTACCATCAACCTATCAGATCTGCTTAGTTTTTTTGAAGCGTTTCCCAAGTTTGATCCGTACAAAGCTCCAATGATTGGAGAAAAAGAGTGGGAATCCATCACAGGAGAAATCCAAAAAAGATGGAAAGTGGAGCTCGATGAAATTAGTCGTGTGAAGGTGGAATGATCCAAGGAGTCATATCAGAAACTGCATGCTCCAAGCGATCTAAATAAGTCAATTTTGGAATTTCATAGGCGCCCAATTGCCAGGTCACATGATTGAGTTGTTGGGTGTCGAATAACTCAAAACTCGATTCTCGCAATTTTGCAAATAAATGATAGAGTGCAATTTTTCCCGCATCCGATTCGAAAGAGAACATACTCTCGCCTGCAAAAAACTTACCAATGGCAACCCCATACACTCCGCCCACAAGAACGTGGTCGGCATTCCAAACTTCCACAGAGTGTGCCCAACCAAGTTTATGAAGTTGTAAATAACCAGCATGAAAGCCTGGAGTGATCCAAGTATTTTCCTTTTCTCGGTAAGCACAACCTTCCATTACAATCGGAAACGCTTCATTGTATGTGATTCTAAATTTTTTTTGCCTGATTTTTCGAAGAACTGTTTTAGAGAAGTGAACTCGATTGAGATCAAAGATAGCACGGGGATCCAAACAATACCAACGAATCGGATCCTCTGACCAAGGGAAAATTCCGTGGGTGTAAGCATATAACAAACGATCCACGGTGAAGTCACCTCCAACGGCAACTAAGTCTTCCCTCCAAGTGCGAGGATTTTTGAAAAATTGGTCATAACTTCTTTTGGTCAAGGTTCCAAAACATCCTTGGGATAATCGTAAACGATTTTTACCTTCAAACTTTTTCCATTTTCATCATTGATATTAGAAAGTCCGTCAAATTGTAAAATTCGCCTTGTTTGTACATCATATACCAATAAGAAAGGTTTCACAACTTGTTTGAGTAAGAAATTATCAATTTCTAATCGTAAGTACATTGCCTGCCTGCCTTTCCATTCCCCATCCTTAATTTTTAAAACGGCAAATTTATAATCATCCAATTGCACTGGAGCAATAAAATGAAAGGACAATCGCTCTCCTCGGGAAAGGGGTTCCCAGTTGTTCCGAACAAAATAATCAAAACCCCCGTCCATTACGGCAGGTGTTTTGGGAGTATAGGTTTTTTCGGAAAGTGGATCTTCTTTTTTTCGTTTATAGAACAGGCGCACTGACTTCCCTTTTACGTCCGCACCTTCTGTGTAACCATCGCGATCATCGACTGTTTTAAATGTTGGAACTTCTGGATTTTGATCAAATTCAATGTGTTTGGAACCAAACACCTTCCCATTTGCATCTTTATATTGGATCTCAGAGTGAGTGTGCTTTCCATTATTATAATATTCTTTATGATTGTCTGAATAAACATATTTGCCCGTGGTTAAGTCGTATGCTTTCCCAAAATATTGGTATCTAGGTTTTTCTGCTAGGAGTGGCAAAAAGGATGGAAAAACTATGGCGAAAAATAGAATTTTACATATCATATTCCTTAGACCATGAAAAAATACAGACTGACTGACCAAAGGACACTTTTAGGGATCGTATCCAAGCTCACCACAACCGTCCTCCAAGACAGAGAAACAAATCAAAAAATGACTCTGACGAGTCCAGTGGCAGTCAATGATATCTTAAAATCAGTCCATATCACCATTGTCGCCACAGAACCAATCCTTTCAAAACCCAAATCCTTGGTTTGCGTCTTAAAAGAAAACCGGGTGGAACTTCGGGTCAAACCTGTAAATCCTTACCAAGACGATTTGTTACAAGTTTACGAGATTTTGATCGAACCGCTGGAACGTTCTGCCAAACGAGCAGCCATCGAAGATATCTCAGCGTATGAACTCAAAATGGCACAAACCGCAGATCTAGGGACTGTGATTTCCATTTATGGAAAAACATCCATCATCAACCAAGCCTTAAACCAATGGCAGATGCACTTAGAACAAGTTTTAACCAACTTTGGTTACTTTATCAAAAAAGTCCAAATTGGATTTTATTATGCCGCAGACACTCAACTTATGGAAGCTCTTGCAATTTCCAAAGTACCATATTACGTGCGTGATGCGAATCGAAGAATTTTTTACACGGACAGAGGCTTTTATAGTCCTAAAAAATTAAGCGAAATATATATACGTTCCTACTTAGATTCTCTACTGCTCAATAACACAAAATCCACACTAATCTTTCCTTTTTTCTCGAATGGGAAAGTCCTATTGGGATACTTCGAAATCATCAGCAATTTACCTGACTTGGGAAACGCCTCTCTACAATCCAACATCGAAGGTCCAGAAGGCATCGGCCCTCTATTGTCCTTTTTAGAACAAAAAGCGGAAGAGTTTGTATTTCAGCTTGAGTTTGCCTATGCAAAAGATTGGGAAACCATCATTCGCACAACACCCGTTAGAGATATCAGTCAAGATGGTCGGGGAATTGGAATAACACTTCCTAAAGAATGCAAAATTGATGGAAGACCTATTGGATCCCCAGTTTCATTTCAACTGAAGATCAACTCAGCTCCTTATACCTTTTTTGGAAGTTTACGCAGTCTAAAAAAAGGAGAGGATCAAACGACAAACATTGGCGTACAAATCTTCCAATGTGACAAAACGGAAGGGATGTCTCTCTTAAGCACGTATGCATCAAATTTAATTGGAGAAGCTGTTTCATGACACCTGAGCAGTATGAAACGATTATCAAGTTACTCACTGAAATTCAAAACCAAGGAGGCAAGGATCCATACCGATTGGTTTTGTATTTAGTCCCCCATATTGGGATTATCTTTGGTACCACGTTTTTGTTTTTTTTGTTTCAATGGTGGCATAAGCAAAAAATGGCACTGATCCAAGCGGGACAATACAAACCTTGGAGTTTTGACATCAGATTGTATTCATTTTTCCTTGGTCTTTTGTTGACATTCACTGGTTTTGCATTATCGTTTGTATTTATACTCGTCTTAGGTCGTTCTATGGCGATGTTAGGAGGGTTAATCCCATTCGCGATTGGACTCGGTCTCTTGACCTTTTACAAACTGCACAGGTAACAAAGACCAACCGTAAGTGTAATGACGAGGATTGGCAATCCATCCAATCCGTCTTACATGGTGATGTATCCCAATTTGAAGTATTGATGAAACGATACCAGGGTATGGTGTACTCGCAAGCTCGTAAGGCATTTCTATCAGAAGAAGAAGCAGAAGATTTCACTCAGGAAGTCTTCCTTAGGGCATATGAGTCCTTGAGTCAATTTCGGGGAGAAGCCCAATTTTCGACTTGGTTGTTTCAAATTGCCAAATTTCGCTTAACAAAAGTTAATAAAAAGAAAACTCATCTTATTACAGATTGGTCAGACGACATCGCAAGTGTTGCTGACAAAACGAAACCTTCCGTTGTTGAAATTTTAGATAAAGAAGAAACACATCATAACTTACATTCTCTAATTGCAAAACTTCCCTCTTCTTACCAATTACCCATACGATTGCACTATTTCGAGAATAAACCTTTAAAAGAAATTGCGAATGATCTAAACATCAAACTGAATACCATCAAAAGTCACATAGCGCGAGGAAAAGAACTGCTTAGAAAATGGTGGTCACATGAAATCGAAGGATAAAAATAAAAAGAATATTGATCAGTTTTTTGTTTACCCTGATCCGTTTTTAAAACACTCGGAGGCTCCTTCATTCATTCGCATTCGAGTGTTAGGGCAAATTTTGCCGATTAAGTTTTTAATCTCTTCTTTGTTTGTTTCTTTTTTGTTGTTACTCATTCCCTTTGGAGCAATGTTATTTTCCGTTCGCCAGGATGAAAGTTCGGTGTATTTGTTGCCCCTTCTGATTAGTTCTAGTTTATTTTTTTGCTTTTACTCTCTCGTTCTTGGCTTTTTGCTCCTCAATACAAGAATTCCTTTTCTGAATGCATGGAAAGAGAAACTTGGATTTGAAGAGGTTTAATCATTTGTGAAAGGTCTTTATTTCTCACTCCTACTTATTTTTGGGACTTCGCTCTCAGCAGAAGCTATACCATCAGCCGAAGAATTTCTGAAAATGGATTTAGACAAGTCCATTCGTTTGGTCGAATCCCTTTCCAAAGAAGAAGCAAAAGTACTTGTCTCAGAACTGCGCTTGGAAGTGAAAAAATCCTATCCAAAGGCAGATCATTTTTACTTTCTCATTTCCCATTTGGAAGAAATCCAAGCGATTGAAAAAGAACAAGCAAGACTCAAATCACTGCTTTGGGTATATGTGCTCGCCTTTGTTTTGTTCACTGGATTTTTAGGACTCATCCTCCTTCGTCAAAGAAAGGCAATCCGAGACATCAATCAGATGCTCGGTCATTAAAAAGGAATCGATTTTTTGTCACCGTATTGTATTCTTTTTGTAACGAACCGATGTTACATTGAAATAGATTCATGAAAATACTGATCGTAGATGACGAGGAAGACATTGCTGGCCTGATCCAATTTCATTTGGAAGAAGAAGGTTTCCAAACCGAAGTTTGCCATAATGGCATGGAAGTTCTCCCTCGTTTAGAAAAAAACATACCTGACGGCATTATCTTAGATTTGATGTTACCTGGCATTGGAGGTATGGATCTCTGCAAACGCATCAAAGAAAAATACCCACAAATTCCCATCATTATGGTCACCGCAAAAACCGGCGAAACCGACGTAGTTTTGGGCCTTGAGTTGGGTGCAGACGATTACATTCGAAAACCATTTAATATCAGAGAACTTGTTGCACGTGTCAGAACTGTGACACGCAGAACTGCGGATCCAAGCCAAGAAGTACAAGGGACGATTACCACTGGAAAAATTCAAATCAATCCAACGGCGCACAAAGTATTTGTCGAAGGAACGGAAATTGACTTAACTTTGATAGAATTCAAACTATTACAATTGTTTGCTGGTAATCCTGGAGTTGCATTTTCTCGAGATAAACTGTTAGATCGAATTTGGGGCAAAGATGTATTTGTTACTGATCGCACTGTAGATGTCAATATCAAACGACTAAGGGACAAATTGCTCTCAGAAAAAGAACGACTCGAAACGATCCGCGGAGTCGGTTATCGATTCCGAGATGCGTAGTTTCTTTTCAACCCTCCTTCTTCTCAACTGGGGTCTTTTGCTTGTTCTTTTGACTCTGGCTTTAGGTGTTTTTTATATCTATGACTTAGTTGTGCCCGCAGTGAGACCTCTGATTTTATTTGGGTTTGTTCTCATTGCAATCTTTGGAACATTTTATATTTCGACAAACATTGCAATGCGGGTCACAGATCCTCTAGCCACGGTTGAGAAAAAAACAAAGGAAATCAATGCAGGAGATTTTGGTGTTGAATTATCTTCGCCTGATATCCGTGAGTTGGCGACACTTGCATCCTCAATTAATGAAATGGCAAGACGACTCAAGGTTCAATTTTTGGATCTAACGGTTGAAAAAGAAAAATTTAATTATTTACTTCAAAATTTAAAGGAAGGTGTTTTTGCGATTGATCGAAATCATAATTTTTTGTTTTTAAATCGAAATATCGCAGAGACACTTATCGAAAAAAATTCCCAATTTAAAGAATATGCACCTTCTATTAAAAACAAAGAACTTCTGAATTTTATCTCAGATAAAATTAAATCAGGAAAAGAAGGAAAAACAGAATTCCAAGATGGTTTGCATTTTTATACAGCAAGGATTTATCCTATCAAATCTGATGCGATGGTACAACTCTACATTGGAGTGATTTCCGATATTACAGAAGATAGACAAAACCAACTAATCCGAGAACAATTTTTTCAGAATGCCTCCCATGAATTAAAAACTCCCATCACATCAATCAAAGGTTATGCGGAAACTTTGGAATACAAATTAAAGTTAGCTCCAGAGTCAAACGAACGGAAGTTTTTAGATGCTATACTTAGAAACACAGAAAGGCTCATTCGAATTGTTGAAGATATGTTGACTGTTTCTAGATTAGAGAATCACAAAACTGTTTTGAATCTTACGAATGTATCTCTATTTGATCTGGTGAAAAATGTATCCGAGTCGCTTGGAGTACTTTATTCGCAAAAAAAGCAAAATTTAGTATTGGATATACCGACAAACCTAACCGTTCGCGCAGATCGTTTATTATTGGAAGATTTACTTGTAAATTTAATCTCGAATGCTTCCGCCTATAGCCCGGAAGGTTCGGATGTGATTGTAAAAGCCACTACAACCGAAGAATCCAATGTCATCCAAGTGATTGATCACGGGATTGGTATATCACCAGAAGATGCAGAACGCATCTTTGAACGTTTCTTCCGAGTGGATACCAATCGATCCAGAAAGGAAGGAGGAACTGGACTTGGCCTCTCCATCGTGAAACACATCGCAAGGCTCCACTCTGGGGAAGTGTCCGTAGCTCCCAATCCGAACGGTGGTTCCATCTTCTCCTTTGTTTTTCCTAAAAAATAGATTCTCGTAAGAGAAGTACCAGGATAGAATATTGGTATCCGGTAGGTATTTATGAAGTATCCTTTGGGATTTTACTCCTTTGGCAAAAACATTGGTATCAAAGATTCAAGTTTAGATTTTGCAGTGATTTATTCTGAGGTGCGTTGCCACGCAGCAGCGGTGTTCACTCGGAATAATTTTCCAGGAGCGCCTATTTATGTTGGTCGTGATCACATCAAAGATGGATTTTTACAAGCCATCGTTATCAATTCAAAAAATTCAAATGTAGCAACGGGTGAAAAAGGGATCCAAGATTCTTATCAAATCTGTGAGACCTTGGCAAAATCCCTAGGAATAACCAAGGAAGATATTTTACCCTCTTCTACTGGCGTCATCGGAGTTCCTCTTCCCATCGAAAAAATTCTATCTGCATGCGCTGTTGCCAAAGAAAATTTAAAACCAGGTAACTTGGATGAGGTGGCAGAAGCCATCATGACCACCGATACGAAGAAAAAAATATCATACCGCCCCATCAATTATGAAGGGAAAGAAGGAGTTATGTACGGAATAGCAAAAGGAGCTGGGATGATCGAACCAAATATGGCTACCATGTTGTCCTATATCCTTTGTGATTTTTTACCAGAATCCAAAGATCTGAAAGGAATTTTAAAACGGGTGGTAGACCAAACTTACAATTGTATCACCATCGACTCTGACACATCCACAAGTGATACCGTTGTACTTATGTGTTCTGGAAAACTCGGAACCATTCCTGATCATGATTTTGAATTGGTACTAAAAGAAATTGCAACGGATCTTTCCAAAAAAATTGCAAGAGATGGAGAGGGTGCCAGTAAGTTAATTGAACTCACTGTAAAAAAAGGAAGAGACGAGAACCAAGTTACCAAAATTGGAAAGTCGATCCTCAACTCACCACTTGTGAAAACAGCAATTTATGGCGGAGATCCGAACTGGGGTCGATTCATTATGGCAATTGGAAAAGTGTTTGATGAGCCAATTCCCTATGAACATCTAGAAATTCAATTGGGTGGAATTTCAGTCAAAGGAGCAAGTAACGAAACCAAATCGAAGTTAGCCGAATATTTGAAATCCAACGAAGAAATCTTTATCACTGTAGAACTCAATACGGGTAATTCTGAAAAAACATTCTGGAGTTGTGATTTTACAGAAGGATATATCCAAGAGAACGCATACTATACAACATGATTTCTATTAAACTAAAAAATACGATTAAATCTTTTTTACCATCAAGCTACCAACTCAAGCTTTCGGTAACCAACCTATTTACTCGTACTGTATTTATTTTATTAGTTTATTTCTCTTACTTTATTATCCTCATCCAAATTCCCGAATCTATGTCTTATCGTTTGGAATTAGGCCTTCTTCTCACTTGCGCATTTGCATTGATTTTATATTTACCAATCATAGAAAGGCTAACAAGGTTTATGCGAACAAAATTTTTGTCCGAATACCTGACAGAAGACGCAGAATCCTATCGCCAAGCCATCAAACGATTTAATTTTGATGCTTTGGTTAAAAATGTTTTTCCGGATATGGTGAAAATTACAGGAAGCCAATCCGGTACGATGGCCGTTCTCACTCAAAACGGAACATTTGCGTTCCATACGTATCTGCGCGGACGGCAAAAAAAATTAAGCCCAACGAAAGACATTGTCGTAAAAACCAGCTTCCAATCCTTTTTATTAGCAAATCGAAATGGAGCTTCCGTCGCCAATACCTTTTCCAACGAAAGCATTAACAATGACTTTATGGAACTACACGCAAATTACATTTATCCATTCATTTTTCGTGAAAAATTGTTTGGATTCATTGCCGTATCCAATATTCCAAACATTGATGCTAGTCACAGTTTGTCTCTTTTGGCTGGACAATCTGCACTAACGATTCACAATCATATTCTTTCCTATCATATCTCAGAAAATAAAAAATACCAAAAAGAAGCAGAATATGCAGTCAGGGTTCAGAATCTTTTAGAAACAGGTACCATTCCCAAAATTTCTGGATGGGAAATCACTCCTTTTAAACGCACCAATCGGAACCTAATTGAATTTTTCCAGGTTGAAGATGGTAGTTGGTTTTTTGTGATTTTAAATGCTGGAAAATCTTACCAACATATTGGAATCATTCTTTCTTACATTTTAGGTGTTGTGTATTCTCAATCGAGATTAAAACTTCTAAAAGGATTTTCTGATATCAAAACCTTGATCCAAACCACCTTTCAAAAGTTAGACTGGAAGGAAAACTACGAACTAGTTATCGGAAAAATCGGTTATTCTGAGTTGTATATTATCCAAGAAGGAAAACAATTTAAGATCACTCGTAATTCCGAAGAGGTTGTTGCAAGTATGGGTTGGAAAAACATGATCAGCATGGATAAAGGACCTGTTATCATTCAACAGCGCGGAGAACCTGTTTTAAAATTTAATTTTACAGAGTTGGAAATCAAATGAGAGAACTTGCGATTACAATCCTCTCTTCACTTCTCTTTTTTTTGATCTTATTTTTTTCTTTTATTGGAATCCAAAATAGTAATAAACGGCTTCCCTTTTACTATTACCCATCTGGTTTAATTGTGAATATTGGGGAAGTCAATCGAACACATTGGGGAAATTCTATAGTTTCAAATGATTTAGAACAATTTGAAGCAATACAAGATTTTTCGAACATCGATAATCATAGCTTAAAAATTAAAAAACCAAATGGGGAAATCTATGAAGCAGAATTCCAATTAGAAAATCTACATAAAACAGATGTGTTAGGAGTCTTTTTTTCTGATTTATTTCTAGCATTCTTTAGTTTAGCCATTGCTGTTTACTTTTACTACTCCACACGCGACGCTCTTATCTTCGGATTTTTTTTCAATTTCGGTTTAATCATCTTATCAAATGTTTTTGTTTTAGCCTTCAAAAATTCGATTTTTTTATTCATTCTTACTTTATATTTAGGGAGTTTTCTCCAATACCATCTCATCTATCGCCTACGAGGGAAAGAAATTAACTCCAAATGGCTTTTACCTCAAGTATTGATTTCTTTTATCATGGCAATGATTGCATCCCAAGAAAGATACGATATGGTATTGATCGAACGTATCGCTATTGTGGCACATGCGATTACTGTTTTATTTGGTTCTATCAATATCATCGCTAATCTTTTTGAACTAGTTCGCTCCAAACCACAAGGAGAAGCACTTTTCAAACGATTGGTTTTAGTGTTTTCAATTGTTTTATACGTAGCACTTCCCACCAGTATTTTGTTTTTTGATGGATTCCCTTGGTTCTATGTTCATAGAGCATTTTTCATTTCCACATATCTTCTTTTTATATTAAGTTTTTTTTACGGTACGTATCGTTATACATTTGTTCCATCCTTTGTCATCTTTACACCTAGTATTGTTACGCTCATATTAGTAGGAATTATTTTAGGTACTTATATTGGATGTATCTTTGCTTTGGATTATTTATTTCCAATTCGTTATCTAAAAGACCGTTGGGTATTTAACTTTATCTTTCTATTTTTAGTCACTGCGTATTTGATCCCTCTTAAATTGAAAGTAAAGGAGCTATTCGATTATTGGTTCTTTGAACAAAATCCAAAACTAAGCGCTGGCATTAATAAAATTACCGCCCTATTATCTTCGCCTCTTTCCATGAGAAAAACCATTTTCACAATCAATAAGACAGTGAAGGAAACAGTAAACGTTTCCAATCTCATCATCCTTATCCCAGGAGATCAATTTGCGAATACAGACTTACGTAATATCGATTTTATGCGTATCTCGCCTCAATCTGAGATTTGGAACTATTTCAAGAGTACCGACCGAGTCACGGTAACCTCACATTTAGAATATGGAATTGGACTTCGGGAAACACTTTATAATTTTTTGAAGGGATTACATGTACAATTGGCATTCCCTGCTTATGATTCTTCATCCAATAAGAAGAATATCCAAGCGATGATTTTGATCGGCGAAAAATTAGATAAAAAGTATTTTTCGATCGGAGAATTAAAATTCATCAATGAAGTAGTCAAAATCTCCGGGATGCTGCTTGAAAACTACAGTTTACTTGAAGATGAAATTCAAAAACGAAAAATAGTAAGAGACATCCAAACAGCATCGATCGTTGACAATATGTTACGTGTTATCCTTCCAAGTGAAGTCAAAGGTATTGATTATGGTTACATTTCCAAACCCGCGGTTGGCATCTCAGGAGACTATTTAGATATTATCCCGATTTCAAACACTAAGATGATTGTTTTGTTAGGTGACGTTGCAGGACATGGACTCGGTACTGGATTTTTAGTCAGTGCCATTAAAGGAATTGTTAGAGAACAACTTCGAAATGGTACATCCCTAGAAGGATTATTTCGAGAAATCAATTCCTTCTTTCGCGCAAGATACAAAGGGAATGAATTTATGACTCTTCTTGGTGGAATATTTGATTCCACTTCCAATGTTTTTAAGTATGTCAATGCAGGTCACCTCTCCCTCATCGAAATGCGAGCAGATGGACAAATCAAATTGCATTCCAAAACGCAACGAGTTCTAGGAATCCTAGAAACAGATTATCATGTTTTAGAATTAAAGTTATTACCTGGAACAAAACTCTTCCTCTATTCGGACGGCATTACAGAAGCCTTTAGCGAACGAGATGAAATCTTTGGTGAAGACACTCTCATCGATTTTTTGCATTACAATGCAGATAAAACGGTAAAAGAACTTCCAGCCCTGCTCGACCAAAGAATGACACAATTTCGGGGAAATCGCGACCAATCAGATGATATTACATTTATTGGTCTCTCTTTTACCCCGAACTAGCCGATACTGAAATTGATGATGGCAGAAAAACCCGTTAAGTTTGTCATTTTTTTATCTCTAATCCTCAGTCTTGTCGCGTTTTGGGATCACCAATTCACTTCTTACTTAAAAGAATTTGTGGTGCTCATCCATGAAATCTGCCATGCAACTGCTGCTCTTTTTAGTGGCGGAGTTGTGAAAGGCATCACCCTCCACGGGAATGAAGGAGGAGAAACCATTGCCGTTCCGGCTTCGTTTCGCGGATCCTTTATCCTTGTTGTTTCTGCAGGATACATCGGTTCTTCACTAGTAGGCGCATTTTTATTACGCTTAGGATTCCAAGGTCGTCATGCTCGCCAAACCATGATTTTGTTTGGATTATTTCTCATCTCTGTCAGCGTTTTATATTCCAAATTGGGTGATTTAGCATACTTTACGGGTATTTTTTGGGGAGTCGGAATTCTAGTTCTCGGTATGTTAGGCGAAACAATTTCGATCCTATCTCTCGTTTTTTTAGGAACAAGTATATCACTGTATTCTTTGTATGATCTTTCAGACTTTGCGGATCGATTGACAGAAACAGATGCTGGAATCCTTGCATTTTGGATGGCGGGACTTGGTCCTGAAGATCTGCAAAATGAAGAAATCCCAACGGTTGTCCTCATCCTCGGATATTTGATCGCAACTCTCTGGTCACTTTTGAGCATTGGGATTATTTTTATGTCCCTACGTTCGTCTCTGTCTCATGAGGAAACACACCACAGTGCGGATCCAGTAGAACAATTTGAACGATTTCCAGGAGAACTCTCTCCTGAAGCGAAACTTTGGCTGGAAAAGCGAGGTGTGGATCCAGAAAGCGGGATCGTTCTGCCTCCCAACCTCTTCTTCGATCCACCTTCCAAAGACAACCAAGGTTAGTTCTTCCCGCAAATTTTCATTTGCGTAGGACACCGACTTCACAAATATAGAATCTCAATGGCAAAAAGAATTCTCATCACAGGCGGAGCTGGGTTCATCGGTTCTCATCTCGCAGAAACGTTACTCAATGCTGGAAATAAGATCATTGTTTTGGACAATTTTCACACTGGTCGTAAGGAAAATTTAACTCACTTACTTTCCCATCCTAATTTTGAACTGATACGTCATGATATTACTGATCCAATCAAATTGGAAGTAGATCAAATTTATAATATGGCATGTCCAGCCTCACCAGTCCATTACCAAAGTAATCCTATCAAAACGATCAAAACCAATGTATTAGGAATGATGAATATGTTGGGCCTTGCCAAACGTGTGAAAGCGAGGATCTTACAGGCAAGTACATCTGAAGTTTATGGAAATCCATTGGAACATCCGCAAACAGAATCCTATTGGGGTAATGTAAATACAATTGGAATTCGTAGCTGTTACGATGAAGGAAAACGTGTCGCAGAAACCTTATGTTTTGATTATCACAGACAACATGCTGTTGATATTCGCGTCATTCGGATCTTCAATACTTACGGCCCAAGAATGATTCCAGATGATGGTCGTGTTGTTAGTAACTTCATTGTACAAGCATTACGTGGTGAAGACATTACCATTTATGGTGATGGAAGCCAAACACGTTCATTTTGTTATGTTGATGACCTTGTCAGAGGTATTATCGATATGATGAATGTTGAAAATTTTGTAGGACCCGTCAATTTAGGAAACGATGGTGAATTTACTGTCAAAGAATTAGCAGAACTTGTTATCAAAGAAACTGGGAGCAAATCTAAAATCATTTATTTGCCTCTCCCTCAAGACGATCCCACAAGAAGAAAACCAAACCTAAGTTTGGCGAAAGAAAAATTGAATTATACTACTACTGTTCCACTCGTGGAAGGTGTAAAAAAGACCATCGAATATTTTAGCAAAAGAGTATAAAATGAAAATAGGCGTAATCAAAGAACCATCGTATGAAAACCGAGTTGCGATCACTCCAGATGTTGTTGATCCTCTAAAAAAATTAGGATTCACTGTTGCGATTGAAACAACAGCAGGAGACAGTGCATTTTTCTCTGACCAAGATTATAAAGATGTTGGAGCTACAGTAGAATCGAGAGACAACATTCTCTCGGGATCAGATATTGTTGTTTCCATTCACGCATTGGACGAAGCAAGTGCTAAAAAAATTAGAAAAGACAAAATCTATATTGCGACACTTTCGCCTTTGGCTTTTCCAAAAAAAGTAAAAGAAATCGCGAACGCCTCTTTTAAAATCTTTTCGATGGATACAATTCCAAGAATCACGCGTGCACAATCTATGGACGTACTAAGTAGCCAAGCAACCGTTTCTGGATACAAAGCCGTTTTACTTGCTGCTTCCAATTACAGCAGATTTTTTCCAATGTTAACAACTGCAGCAGGAACGATTACACCTGCTCGAGTTTTAATTCTTGGTGCTGGTGTGGCAGGATTGCAAGCCATTGCAACCTCACGCCGATTAGGTGCAGTCGTTGATGTGTTTGATACAAGACCGGAAGTCAAAGAACAATGTATGTCTCTTGGCGCCAAGTTCGTTGAGGTAGAAGGAGCTGCTGATGCTTCCAACACAGGTGGATATGCAGTAGAACAATCAGAAGATTACCAAAGACGTCAGAAAGAAGCGATCGCAAAATATGCAGAAAAAGCAGATATCATTATTACAACTGCTCTCATTCCGGGAAAACGAGCTCCACTTCTGATTACAAAAGATATGGTCGATAAGATGAGACAAGGTTCAGTGATTGTTGATCTTGCAGCAGTCAATGGTGGAAACTGTGAATTGACAGAAAATGACAAAACCATTGTTTACAAAGGCATTACCATCATCGGGAACTCAAACCTTCAAAGTACACAACCAATGGATGCAAGCAAAATGTATGCAAAAAACATTGTGAACTTCCTCAAATTGTTTGTGAACAAAGAAAAACAATTCAATATCAACTTGGAAGATGAAATCATCAATGCATGTATGATTGCAGAAAATGGTTCTATCCGACATAAACCCACGTTAGCTCTTTTAGGAGAGTGATCCAATCAAAAAGGCCAGAAACTTTCTGGCCTTTTTCTTTTCTCCGATTTTTCAATCTAAATCGATTTCAATTGAATTAGTCTGATTCTTTCGTGCTAAGTTCAGCCGGGGGCTGAGTGCGCCATCTTCTGTGCACCCAAAAGTATTGTTCCGGAAATAATCTTACTTCCTCTTCCAAAGTTTTGGTCCAAAGTTCTGTATAATGGCGAATCACATCATCTTTACTTGGATATAACTTTTTATCTACAAAACCTAAATCTTTCACTCGGACGATGACTTTTCCATTTTCACCAGCGAGTACTGAATAATACAGCATCTTGGCTCCCGTTAGATATGCCATCAGCGCTGGCCCAACAAAGGTAGAGGCAAGTCTGTTCATAAACGGAACAAAGATTCCCGCCTTACCTGCATTTTGGTCTGCACCAAACCCAATCCAATACCCTTGTTTTAAAAGTTTGATCACTTGAGTGGACTCTTGTACGGGAACAAGTACCACACCATTTTTTGATCGCATTCGTTTTAAGAGACGATCCACAAAAGGATTTCTCACTTTTTTGTAGATTCCACCACCCTTCATACGAATGCCCAAAAATTGAACCAAAATCTCCCATGTACCAAAATGTCCAGAAATCAAAATGACCCCTACACCTTGTTTTTTGGTTTCCTCTTCAATTTTTAAACTATCTTCATCTACTACCAAATATTTATCTAACCAAGCACGCGTCATACGAGGTGCCCACAATGTATGTGCAAGCAAAATACCTAAATGTCTGTAATGCGCTCTGACTAAGTTTAAAATTTGTTCTTCTGAATATTCAGGAAAGGCAAAACGAATGTTATCTGCCGCAACTTTTCTATGTTTTTTATCAAATTGATAAATTAATTTTGTAAGGAACATCCCATAAGACAAACACCAATGGTAAGGCAAAATCTTAAATGGAAAATAGAAAAAGTAAACGAGTAGATAAGATAAAAAGTATCCAATATATTTCATAAAGTTACCATCATAGGCCAGAAAAAGTAATGAACTGCTACTGCAATCAGTCCAATACAGAAACCGATAACCCATCCTCCAAGAATATCACTGACGAAATGATGTAAGGTAATCAACCTTCCCACTCCGGCAAACAAACTAAAGAAAAAGAAATATGGTGTTTCTTTAAAGGCAATCACAAGAATTGTAGCAACTACGATTGAATTGGCGCTATGTGCAGAAGGAAACGAATGTTTCATATCAGGATTGGAATCAACCTTTCCCATAACACTGACTAGGGGACGTTTTCTCGCAAAATACTTTTTTAAGACCAATACCAGTCGATCGGTTATAAATGTAAATATGAGAACGAATGGTAAACTTATATAAACTGGTTTATATAAGTCACTCATAAACATCAGGGGTAACAAAACTAATGCGAACACTTCACCTCGATTGACTCGAGAAAGAATCCAACTTACGTTTTTATGGTGTAAATATTTTTGGATCCAAGTGGAAAGTTTTAAATCAATTGTGTTGATCCAGTTCATTTCGAGAGCTCTTCTTTAATCTTTTGAAGTGCTTCCGAGAAACTAAACGTGAATTGGTTTCGTGATGCCATGTCTTTTAAAGTTATGGTTCCCGATTTGATTTCATCTTCGCCTCGAAGTAAAATCCATCGGTATCCTTTTTTCTCAGCATAGGAAAGTTGTTTTCCCATTTTTTGAGAAACAAGAGAAACCTCGACATTGATTTTTTCTTTTCTTAATTCTTTTGCAAAATTGTGATTTTCTGCAAACGAAGATTCATCCAAGAGAGGGATATAGACTGTTGCATCATTTGCAAAATTAGGCAAAAGATTGTGAACGGTTAAAAAGTTTTGCAAAGTAACATCGCCCAAACCAAAACCAATTCCTGTTAGTTCTTCATTGGAAAAAAGTCCAATTAAATTATCATACCTTCCGCCACCATACAAGGAACGCTTGTTTTGCGGCGATGTATCAAAGATTTCAAATATAAATCCAGTGTAATAATCAAATCCGCGAACGACAGATGGGTCAAAAAAGATGATATCAGCTAAACCAATGGTTTTAATTTCTTGAAATAATCCGACGATTGCATTTAGAGTTTCTTCTTTGATTCCTGGGATTTGTTTGAGTGAATCAACATTTGCATTAAGAAACAAATCAATTTTGGAAACAGCTTCTTTATCGTCGGGGATTGTTTTGGAAACCAAAGCCACGTACTCTTCTTGTGTGATTTTGTTCTTTTTGTCCAAAATCTTAGAAACTTCGTGGGCTTGGTTGGGACTCACTTTTAGTCCATCGAGTAAAAACTCATCGAGAAGTGATCGATGCGAGATTGTTACTTTAAAACTATTTCTGGGAGCACCAAAGGCAAAGAGGATATCGCATGCTAAAGATAAAATTTCTAATTCCGCACGACTGCTTGCCACTCCAAACATATCAACATTCAATTGCCAGTGTTCTCTGAGTCTACCATGACCAGGTTGTTCGTATCTCCAAAGATTGGGAATGGAGAACCAACGAATGGGTCTCGGTAACTCACGTAATTTTTTAGCAACCATCCTTGCAACTGTTGGAGTCATTTCAGGTCGAATGGCAACCTCACGATCCCCTTTATCGATAAAGTTATAAATTTGTTTTCCGACAATTTCTTCACCTGTTTTAGCTCGGTACAAATCCAAAGATTCAACCATGGGACCGTCATATTCTTCATATCCGTACGACCTTACAACGTCCTTCATGACTGAGAATAAATAGTTACGTAGGCGCATATCTTCAGGATAAAAATCCCGAGTGCCTTTATAGTTTTCTGTAGTTAATTTCTGTTCTTTCAATGTTTGGCCCCTATTGAACCGCGAATGTCTAATTAAAAAAATCAATGAGACTATGGTAAATCTCTTTGGCTTTTTTATCTCCGCTCACACCCGTAATCCTTCCACCCAAACGATAAAAATCATTCACTTCTTCTAAATGACGTAATTCAATCGCCATTCGAATTGGTGCTTGAAGCTTAAAATTGATATCCAAAGTAAACGAAGGTTTCACTTTTAGTGCTTGGACAATTTCCATATTGTTGATCTCTAAGGCGACTCCACCTCTAGAGACATTTAATACGTTCTGCTTAATATCAAGAATATGGGTATTTGAATCCATAATTCTTTCCTGAAACGTACGTTCAACCTCTTTAAACAAATCCAAAACTTCAGCAGGGATTCTAGTTCGTTCTGTTTCAAGCGAAAGGTATGCGAAAAAATGCATCTCTTTCATTTGAATGAATAGCGGATAATACAGATAAGAACCTATTTTTTTCTTTTTGTATTCAATGACCTTGTCATCCAACAAAAATTCGTCTTCAAAAGTTTTTTTAGGATCAAAAACATCAGGAGCATCAAAAGATTCAAAGTTTTCCGTGTCCAAAATAAAAATAGGTTTTTTATGTTCTTTCATCAAATCGATTTCATCACTATGGATGGAAGATGAAATAAATACAACTTTGGACTGAGGATAATTTTTCAAAACCGTTCTTTGAATATCTGACAAGATTACCTGAGAACTAACTCCGGTTAACTTAGAAAAATCAATATTGGTTTTTGCGATTAAAAAATTTGATGCAACAACGTTTCCTCTCGCCTTTTGATTTCGTGGTTCTTGACGAACTGTATAAGTTTGGCGACGATCAATCACCTTGCCCAATAATAAATTATCCTTCTGGTTTTGAAGTTCGTAATCAATTTCTACATGAAAACTTGGAGTGGCTTGGATCGTAAAAATGGTTTCAATCATTTCGGGCATTGTTTCCAATTCCCAGATGTGCGCTCCATCAGGCCGTTCTCCCTTAAACTTCACTTTCACTGGAGAGTCATATCCTTTCAGAAACAAACCATTCCCTGACATCATCTGTTTGAAGAACTCAGGTAAAACACGAACTGCTTCGAGGGGCACATACTCGCGTTCTTGGTCGAAATGAATTTTAATTCGATTGATCATATCAGTCTATCTTCTTGAAATTCACACGTCTATTGCGAGATCTTCCTTCTTCTGTTTCATTTTCTGCAATGGGTTGAGAATAATGGTACGCTTGCACTTTCATTCTTTCTTTTGGAACCCCCTTCAGACGTAAATATTGATACACAGACAGAGCTCTATCTTCACTAAGATTGATGTTGTATTCCTTATTCCCTATATTGTCAGTATGCCCACCAATTTCAACTTTTTCATTCTTATGTTGGATGAGGAAGTCTGCAAAAAGGTCTAGTTTTTTCTTATCTTCATCACTCAATGTTCGTTCATTGAATGGGAAATAAATTATTATATTGTACAGACTATCAAAGTCTTTGAGATTGCGAAGATATAAGACAGTTTCCTTTCCGGACATCTCGGCAATTTTGTCTTTGGAGAATAAAAAAGTTTCTTCTTTGTACCCTTTGGCACGAGCTAAAATTTCAAAATCCATCGTTGGGTTTTGTTCTAAATCAAAATGGCCATCCACCGAGTTTACTGATTTCCCTTTGCGAGTCAGATCATCAAAATAAAAACAAATTGCATTTGGAATCACGAGATCTGTTTTTTTATCTTTTACAACAAAACGAATTCCTTGGATGGTTTTGTCGGGTCGATTGTCCTTTGTGGGACGAATCGGTTGTAATATGATTTGCGAATATTGTTCTTTGTCTTTACCCACATTTCCGCGTAAGTCGAGTAATAGTTCAGTCGGATGAAAACCCGGAGAGGAAACTTCCACACGATAGAGTTTTCCTGTTTTTATTGTTGTTCGAAAATTTTCCGAATCTTCCGAAGAAAGATCTCCACCGATGCGTTTGGATGTGATCACTTGAATGGGTTTTGTGTCATCATAGATTTTCAAAGTGGAATCCAAGCCAATCATAATAGCTTCTGAACCATCTAACACCAATCCACGAAATACAAAATCATAAGTACGCCTTAAATCTTCGGGAACCATGGTTCGATAAATATCAAACTGCCCTTCCCCACCTGGCCGATTCGAGGCAAAATAAAACCAAAGATCATCAAAGGTAACAGAAATCCCTTCGTTATCACTTTCTTCCCATAAACTGTAAGTGGAATAATCAGAAGGTGTATCAAAAGGGAATCCTGTCGATTCGCCTGACAAAGGTTGGTTGGTATTAAAAGGATTTCCTAAAAGTTTAGGAGTATCAAATTGTTGAGTGACTTCATTGTACTCACTATAATAAAAACTAAACTTTCGATTTTTATCTCCTCGATTGGAGCTAAAATACAGTCTGAGTCCATCCCAGTGAAAATTGGGACTAATTTCATCGTCACTTGTATTGATCACTGCTCCAAGAGAGATCGGTTTTTGCCACACGCCATCCTTACATTTGATTTTAGGTTTGTCTGGATTTTTTTCTCTATCGATTGTGGTTGGTTCACGTTTGGAAATCCAAAGATCAAATCCACCAAGCCCTCCTGGCCGATTGGAAGAAAATACCACAGAACATCCGTCAGGCGATACGGCTGGCATTTTGTCTTCAAAATTTGAATTGATTTCATTTACATGGATGGGGAGAGACCATAGACCTGTTCTCTGGTTGATTTTTGTATAATAAAGGTTGAGCCCATCATATCCTTCACGGTTTTTTTTGACATCTTTTTGGGACTTATCTCGAACAGATGTGAAATATAACTCATATGGTTTCTCTTCTTCATCGAAGAGAATCGAAAACATTCCTTCAAAATTAGTAGTGTTCAGTTCTCGAAAATTCTTAGGAGCGGACCAAACGGGAAATTTCATTCGGTCTGGAAAACTCAAGTTTTCGGATATCCAAATGTCCATTCCCCCTTCTCCACCAGGCCGATTGGATTGGAAGACCAAATACCTTCCCGTAGGGGAGATGATTGGATTGTACTCCACATTTTGGGTGTTGAGCGGTGGGTAAAACCTTACATCCTTTACCTTCGGAAGTGGTTGGGCAAGGAGTGGAAACACCGAAATGAATAGAGAAATAAGGATTTTTTTCATCTGCCGTCTCTCCTATGTATCGGCTGAACGGAATTTTCTGCCAAGGGAAAAATATGGCTTTAAGAAGCAGGTTCTTACGGAATCTTCACAATCATGGCTGAAATCTTCGGAATCTTAAACATCACTGCTGACTCATTTAGTGATGGAGGCAAATACCTAAACCCTGATGAAGCGATAAAGAAAGGCATACAACTCTTGCAGGAAGGTGCAGATTGGTTGGATGTTTCAGGACAGTCTTCGAATGTCGAAGCCAGCCTAGTTTCCGAAGAGGAAGAATGGAATCGAGTGGAACCTGTGATCCGTTATTTTGTGCCGAAAGGGGTTCGAATCAGTTTGGATAGTTTCCGTCCAGCTGTCCAAAAGAAAGCCATTGAGGCGGGTGTTCGGTGTTTGAATGATATCACTGGTTTTACCTATGAGGGAGACAGAGAGTTCCTAAAAACTTATAATGAAAAACATCCAGATCTAAAATTCATCATCATGCATTCGCATAACAGAAATATTGCGAACAAAAAATCAAACCTAACACCCGAAAAAGTTACAAAAAAAATCCAAGTGTATTTTCGAGACAGAAGAAATGAACTCCTTTCGCTTGGTATTTCGGAATCTGCAATTTGTTATGATCCAGGAATGGGGTTTTTCCTGAGCGAAGACCCAATGGTGTCCTTTAAAGTTTTACAAGACTTAGAAATCTTAAAATTAGAGTTTCCACAATTGATGGTAAGTGTCTCTCGAAAATCATTTTTGGGAAATGTGCTTGGCCAACTGCCCGTAACAGAGAGAGAGTTTGCAACCCTTGCTTGCGAAATCCATTTACTTAAAACCAAAATTCCATACATTCGGACGCATAACGTGCTTAAGTTGAGACAGGCGGAAAAAATTTGGAACTTATGCCAAGAGAATGAATGAAGTAAAAAAGAACATGAGACAAATCCAACTAGGTTTGTTTTTAAAAATAGTCTGCGCTGAAGACGTCTCTAACTTCTTCCCGACCGGACTGCTTTTCTTAAGTCCTTCCCCTCTTTAGAAAGGGTTGGAAAAAAGACAGATTCAGGAACCGAATATCCTTTTTCTTTCGCCTTTCGATAGTGAGGGAGTAACGCGTCCCATTTAGGATTATCTTTTAAGACAAGGAGAGTGTCTCGCCAAAGTTCTAGAAAATGGATTTCTGCTTTTTCATTCGCCGATGCCGATTCTGCCCATTTGAGTGCCACGTCATAGCGACCTAATTCATAATTCCCTTTCAAAAAATAAAAATGGAAATCTTTATTTTTTTTGGCAGATACTTCCAGAGATTTTGCATAATCTAAGAGGCTATGCCAATTGCCTTTATGCACTTGGATATCGGCCATTCCATATAAAGCATTTTCATGGAACGGAACTACTTCTAGAATTTGATTGAAATACCCTTCTGCAAAAGGGAAATTCCCTGCTTGTAAATAATAATTAGCAAGTTCTTCATATGAAAACAGTTCCCATCCTTTCACTCGGGATAGGGCATCAAGAAGGATCACTTTTTCTTCATGACGAAGTCTTTGGTCCAATTCTTTCAATATCGTTTGGTATGTAACAGAACTACGAGAAGGAGACTCCTTCGCCACTCGCGTTTTTAATAATTCATATTCATCTAGTAAATAATAGAATCGAAGTCGGTTGAGATGAACAGAAACTTCATTGGGATTAGCAAGGATACAATTGTCCCATGTGGCAGCAGCCGCATCTAGTTGGATGGATTTGGACAAACGAATTCCTTCTTCATTGCATTCTTTTGCATTTGGATTCGTTACATCTAAAAACAAAGTATCTGATTCGAGTACATCTTGTTTGGCGATGGGATATCGGCATGCCACCAGTCCAAAGAGCAATATAGTAAATAGAAAGAGGGAAATAGATTGTTTCAATTTATGAAATTCCGTCAGAATCAGCTTTTTCCTTCATCTTTTGTGCAAAGACCAAATACTGCATCGCTTTTTCTGGGTTTCCATTGAAAAGATACAACAAACTCAAATCCAATGCTTCTTGTGGATCAGGTGGTGAAAACTCGTCTGGATTTTCTTTCGAAAGCTCCAATTTCGTTTTAAATTCTTTTAGTTTCTTTTTGGCTTTGGATTGGATACGTTCCAAACTTTCTTTGGCTATGGCATCATCCTCTTGCCAGGTTGAATGTAGGCTTTCATTAAAATTTGTGAAACCAACGTCTTCCTTTACCATAGTTGTAAGCAAATTGGCGGATGCTTTGTAATTACCTTGTTTTGCTAAGATCTCGGATTGGATGATTTTCAATTGGGCATTCCCAGGATATAAAATCAAATAACGTTCTATCATTTTTAAACTTTCTGGAAAACGATTCCTTTCATAATAAAACATCGCAAGCCCTCCTAAAGCTGATTTGTGGTGCGGTTCGATTTTGATGACATTCTTGAGATACACTTCTGTTTTCTCATCATTTCCCAATTTTTGGTAGGCTTGTGCCAAAAGCAAATGAGCAGAGATAAACTTCTTTTCAAAGGATAGAGTTTGTTTCAGGAAACTGATCGCCTTTTCCGTTTCATGGTGTTTGTAAAGGGAAACGGCTAAGTTGTAGCAATTTTTAACATTCGGTGATAATTGGTATGCTTTTGAAAAAAGTGGGATGGCTTCTGCATGTTTTCCTTGTTTGGCGTAGATCACCCCCAAGTTTTGCATCGCTAAATGGTAATTTGGATTTTTTTCCAATACCAGTTTGTATTGGGTTTCGGCACGGTCCCATTCCCCATTTCGCTCCAATCGCACTGCTTCATTGAATAGAGTCTGAATTTCCTGTGCCATACAGAGCGATTATCGTTTTAAAATCGATTCTCCCCCTAGAATTTTTATCACGAGTTTGCAAAAACCTACCGAAGGGTAAACACAAGAGTCCAGAGAAAGGGGAAAATTATGCAAAGACTCATACTCATCACCATACTTTTGTGGTTTGTGTCCTGCAGTTCAGCAGATGCCACAAGAAGGGATTATAGTGCTTCTGGAGATCCGGAAGATATTTTCTTCGAACGTTCACAAAAAACAAAACCATCTGGAACCAATGGTTCAGGAGACCCTGTTGCAAGATCCATCATGGATGATTTGGATGCAAAATCCAAAGCAAATACAACAACTCCACAAACCGAGTTACCAACAAAGAAACCGATCACTCAGTTTGATGAAGTTGGTTTGTCCTCTTGGTATGGGCAAAAGTTCCAAGGCCGTCCTACTGCAAGCGGGGAACCGTTTGACAGAATGAAGATGACAGGTGCCCACCGCACCCTTCCCATTGGAACAGTTGTTAAAATCCAAAACCTAGAAAACCAAAAAGAGGCAGTTGTCAGAATCAATGACAGAGGACCTTTCGTTGATGAAAGAATTGTCGATGTTTCCGAAAAAACAGCGGAAATCTTAGAATTCAAAGACAAAGGAATTACGAAAGTTGGGATCAAAGTTTTAAAGAAAGGGGAAGATGAGCTGGCTGATGATTTAGATGATTCTGATCTTCTAGATGATACCCCACAAAAACCCGAGAAACTGACTCCTGTGAAACCAGGTGTCGTAAAACCAAACACAGCAGGAAAAGCATTTACTGTACAAGTTGGAGTCTTCCAAGAAAAAGAAAGAGCCATCAAATACCAGGAAACCATCAAGTCTGAATACAACCAAACTGTCTTTGTAACTCCTAGAGATGGAAAATACGTCGTACAGGTTGGCGATTTTGCGGATCGAGCGAAAGCCGAATCTTTAAAATCAAAATTAAAATACGACGGTATTGATTGTTTTATTTCGACTCGATAGACATTTCCCCGATCCTCCGAGCAAAAAAGTACAGTTCTGATTTGCTCGGAACGAGTGGAAAATGAATTGATTTCGCATTTCCCCCTGTTACGATTTCGTATTAAATTAACAACTAGAAGACCCTATGGAAAGCACCTTATCCGTTGACCACATACTAACAAATTATTATACCTTCGGTAGTTTAATTGTCACTGTCCTCCTTGCGGTCTTGACTACATTCTTCTTCTCATTAAAAGACAAAACAGTCTCCACAAAACATATGGCGCTTGCTTGTCTCTTCTTAGGGTTGTTCCAGTTCGGATATTTACTCGGGGCATTCTATTATCACCCGATTGCCTCGTATCATCGTTGGATCACCGGCGGATTTATCATCTTTGGTATCATTCACTTTGGACAATTTTTCTTCCGATTCCCAGACAACAGAGATTACAAAATTGCAAACATTATCCAATATGCATCACACATAATAGCAATAGTCGTTGTACTGTGGTTCCTGGTGTCAGTATCACAAGGTGAAAGAAAATACCATTTTACAGCTCACCATTGGGACTTTAACTCTGAAGGGGCTAGCCGTATACTTAGCCTGTTTATTGCAGGTTTTTCTTTTATTAATTTCCTATTGTTGCCTGGATATAGAATCTTCCACATTGAGAAGGAAAAACGTGGCACCTTAATTATCATGTTGATTGCGGCATTAATTGCAGCAGTGGTACCAAATATAACCAATGTAATGAGTCGAGATGGTGCCATGGAGAGATCCACTTACTTAACAGCACTTGTACTACTCTTCACGTTTACTTTTTTTATCATCACAATCACTTTTATCAACAACAGTACAGAACGTACAACCTTCATGGCGAAAATCGTTGGCATTTCCTTTGTGACGATCCTTCTCATCATGCAAGCGTTCTCGTATTTGGTGGACCAAGAAAAGGAACTTTCCTTTGACAATACCGCCATTCAAAAAGCACTACGGGTGGCGGAAGGCGGAGAAAGATCCAAAGATATTTTATTTGTGATTGAATATGACTCTAATACACAAAATGTAAAAAAAGCATACCTTCCCACCAATGTAACGTTGGATCTTCCTCTGGTGCAAGCAGACTTATACAACACAGCCTTGTACAATGAAGTGACAAACATCGAAGAAGCTGATTATCGTAGCTCGTTAACTTCCTTATTAAATAAAACCCCTTACTATTTCGAAGGCTACAAAAATGCCATTCAAAACTTCCTAGAAGAAAATCCTGATCTGGAAGGTGAGGATTTAAAAACTGAAGTTTCGAAGCTATTTGAGAAGCTAAACAAAAGAACTTTTATCAACACAAACAAATTAGCAGATATCCTACCTGATGTCTTTTGCGAAGAAGGTGTGAAATACATTGAGAAAGTAAAAAACGTAGATACCTTTCGTGATGCCATCTTAAAGCACGTGAATGAGTGTAAATGGGATGGAAAGGAAATTTCCGGAAGAGACTTAAAAGTGGAAATGTTAAAATTTTTCCGCTATTTTAAGCCAGACTTAACTCGTCACTATCGTAAAGACTTGGACGGACTTTCGCATTACGTAGCGTATATGACATACGATTCCAAGAAGAAGATCAACATTGAGGTTGGATTTAACTATCGCGACTATCGCAATTATATGCATAAATCTGCAAAACTGGAATTAGTCATTCTTGCGATCGTAATGATCGTTCTTTTGGTGATATTTCCATTGTTCTTTCGATCTGCCCTTGTCAATCCACTCTATGCACTTCTCGCAGGGGTAGAAAAAGTAAACCAAGGAAACTTAGAGGTTGAAGTTCCTATCAAAGTAAACGATGAGATCGGTTATTTAGCGGAATCGTTTAACGGGATGGTTTCCTCTATTCGGGACGCAAGAAGAGAATTACAAGACTACGCAGAGAACCTTGAAGAAAAAGTAAAAGAAAGAACCAAAGAACTCCAAGAGAAAATGGATGAAATCCATCGTTTGAAAGTACAACAAGATGGAGATTACTTCCTCACTTCCTTGCTTCCTTGCTTGCCAAACCATTGTTCTTCAATGCCAATAAATCAGAAAACATTCGTTGCGACTTCTTTGTTCATCAAAAGAAAACCTTTGAATTCCGAAACAAAACAGGTGACTTAGGTGGTGATATCTGTATCACAGGAAACCTAAAACTTGGGAAACCAGATGATTTTCGTCGTTACACCATGGTGATGAACGGTGATGCTATGGGTAAATCCATGCAGGGGGCTGGCGGTTCTCTGGTCATGGGAGTTGTGATGAACTCCATTATGGCACGTTCCGCTGGAAACAAACGGATTCTCAATCGAACTCCAGAAGAATGGCTCACAGACGTTTATGAGGAAGTGAATGCTGTCTTCAAATCCTTCAGTGGCACGATGGTAATCTCTGCTACTGTAATGCTCATTGATGATGAGACAGGAAAAGTTTGGTATTTTAATGCGGAACACCCTTACAGCATCCTCTATCGTGATGGAAAAGCTAGTTTTATCGAAGAAGAATTAAAACTTAGAAAACTAGGTTTGGACTCCGAATATGCATTCGAGGTTCAAACCTTTCAATTGCTTCCAGGCGACCAACTGATCCTTGGTTCCGACGGCCGAGACGACATTGACCTAACACCAGACGAGGACGTGAGAACCATCAATGAAGATGAAACCATGGTTTTACGTTTTGTTGAGGAAGCTGATGGGGATATCTATGAAGTGGAGAGACTTGTAAAAAGTGCAGGTGATATCACCGACGACATTTCCATGCTCAGTGTTGTTTTCAAAAGTGAAAAATCACCAATCCATCACGCACCACCAAAAGATCAAATTTCCAACCAACCAATTGATGATTTCTTCGACACTCCTGGAGATGATTGGGATGAAGCACTGACTACGACAGGTGCTTTTGAAGAAGGTAAAGCTCTTTATCAAAATGGTGAAATCGAGAGAGCCATCACCGTCATGAAGAAAGCTTTTTTAGCAGATCCGAACAACCAAAAATTGAACAAATTCCTTGGACTCGTAAGTTACAAAGGAAAAGAGTATGACATTGCAGCAAAAGTTCTCACTGAATTCCTAAAAGAAAATGAAGGCTCAGGAGAGTATTGGTATTACCTTGCAATGTCTGAGAAAAAACTTGGAAATTACGAAAGAGCATTAAAAGCAGCACAAGAAGCTTTAAAATATGATCCTGAGAACTTTCAAAATTTAATCAACTTGGCAGATGTCAGCAGATTGTTAGGAAACGTTGATCGTGCACTTACCTATGTAACAAGAGCGCAATCGATTGATCCAACTAACAAAAATGTTGTAAAGTTATCCAAACTTTTAGAAAAAGCAACTAGCCTCAATTAACCGAGGCTAGGTTTATAATTTCTACATTTTCCTCTCCTAAAAACATTGGATTTTTAAAACGATGATTGTGGAAGGAACTTTAAAACGATTGATCGATTTAAATACGTTGATCCACCTAAAATGGAAATTATTCTCCTACTCGATCATTTTGATTGAAGTGTTCTCTAATGGACTTGTCATTTGAGAAACCACCTAGTATTTGGGAACTGTATCTTTTTAATCAAAACAATTTTTCTAACCATTTTCTAACGGACTCATTATTACTATTTTCTTAGGTTCAAAACTTGAAATCAAAAAAACCAGCTTGCCATAGATACGAAAATCTGACAAAATAAGCGAATCCATTTTTTAGAATAAGGATTTGTATGAATTTAAGAATTGTATTAAGTGTATGGGCTGTTGTACTCTTCACAAGTACTACACTATTTGCGCAAGACGCCGACGTGGCATTAGGAAGATACCTTCCGCCAGAAAAAGATTCGGTGATTGAAATTTTCAAGTGTGGCGACAAGTACTGTGGAAAAACAGTTTGTATTAAAGACAATGCATACCCAGAAAAAGATAAAGACAAAGGAATTCCTGGAACTCCTTATTTAGATCACAACAACGAAGATCCAAAGTTAAGAACACGTCCAAATTTGGGGATGGTATTCATCACTGGTTTTGATTATGTTGGCGAAGGCGTTTACAAGAACGGACGTATCTACAATCCACGTGATGGAAAAACATACTGTGGAAAATTTACTGCGCTTGATGGCGGAAATCGCTTGGATCTAAAAGGAACTCTTTGTTCCATCACCTTCATTGGTAAAACCAACAACTGGTCAAGACTAGGTAATTTAAATCTAGATGACCCACGATGGGATTGTACATTTAAAACGAAAAAATAATTGAAATGAAAGACACCTGCCGCCTAATTTGGCTGGCAGGTAACTTTAGTTAAGCGAAATAAAGACTTATTTTTTTTCGAAATCCTTATACAATAAGGAAGGTTGGATACCTTGGTTGGCTTGGTACTTCCCAGATTTGTATTCACTAATCTCCCCTTCCACAGTGTGGTAGAAAATTTGGCAAATTTGTACACCAGCATATACACGTAGCGGATGCGTAACTTGGATTTCTAAAGTCCAAAACCCTTTAAAACCAACATCACCAAACCCAGCTGTGATATGCACAAACATACCAAGTCTTCCAATGGAAGATCTTCCTTCTAACATAGGAACTAAATTATGGGTTTCAGTAAATTCAATGGTTCTTCCCAAATAGAGTTTACCAGGTTCCAACAACAAACCATCTTCGGGAATCTTTAATGTTTCCACGGGGTTTGGTTTTTTCATATCCAAAGGAAATTCAGAATACACTAATAAGTCCTCATGCAATCTCAGATTGTATGAGTTTGGATTTAACAATTTTTCATCATAAGGTTCGATTTTGATATCAGAACCAAGTCTCTTTAAAATTTCTTTTCCAGTTAAAATCAAAGTTCATTCTCCCTTAAATATAGGTTTTCTTTTTTCAGCAAATGCCTGTAAGGCCTCTAACCTATCTTTTGTTGTTAATGTTTCAGAATAACACAATTGTTCCCACGTAAGTGCCGATTCCATTGGCAATTGGAATCCTTGGCGAATTGCTTTTTTGGCAGCAGAAACAGCTATAGGTGCAGATTCCGATATCTCCCTTGCCAAGGCAAGAGAAGATTCCTTTAGTTCCAGAGGATTCACTACTTTAGAAACGAGTCCCTTACTCAGCGCTTCTGCACTTGTTAATTTTTTTCCAGAAAAAATCCATTCCATTGCCGTTGGTATACCTACAATACGAGACAATCTTTGGGTTCCACCAGCACCAGGAATAATGCCTAGTTTGGTTTCTGTTAGTCCCATCAAAGCAGTCTCATTCGCATAACGAATATCACATGACAATGCCAATTCTAAACCTCCACCAAATGCATATCCGTTAATCGCTGCAATGGTAGGAATGGAAAGGTTTTCCAAGTCTCTAAAACAAAGATTGATATTACGCAGAAAGCTTTTGACTTCCGGTTCTGTCATGGTTTTTCGTTCTTTAAGGTCGGCACCGGAACAAAAAGCATCGCCCATTCCTATGATCACGAGGACTCGAAATTTTCCTCGTTCCACGTCTCGAATGCATTCGTGCAATTCCCGTAAAAATTGAACGGAGATCGCATTTTTAGCCTCAGGTCTATTCAATTCGATCAATGCTACATAAGAATCAATGGTTTGGAGTGAGATAGTGTTCATAGAATTTCCTTGGAGCGAAAAAATAGAAATGAATCTGGAAAAAAATAGCCGATAGTAGAAGAGGCAGTCATGAGAAGGATTTTATACACAATCGGATTCTCTCTAGTGTTTGGAAACAGTTTTTCCTGTGTCAAATCGTCATCAGAAGATCCTTTGGCAGCATTACTGACTTCTCCCCCCGTCATCACTTCGGTCACACCACAAATTGGAACTCCAGAGCAAAGGAACGCGAATGCATTCTATAGCGCCACGGAAGTTGTCATCAAAGGGGAAAATTTTGGCATCGATCCAGTTATCAGATTCAATGACACTCTTGCTACCATCACCCTAAACTTAGGGACAGAACTTTATACACGTGTTCCCAATGGTACCTACTCTGGATTCATCACTGTTTCCAAATCAGGTGGATCTTGTTTACCCAATACAAAATCAGGTGTGAACTGTGCAGGTACTGAATTCTTCGTGGATTGTTACTCTGTTACCAATAAACAATACGGACCTGAAATCGAACTCAAACAAGGACAAGGTATTTCCGTTGAATACAAAGGGAATGAAACCAAAGCGTTTCGATCTGACACTTTACTTTCTGCAAGAAACTTAACCATTGGTTGTGAAAGTGCAGTGACCGTACGAGTATTCAATCGTTCGTGCCAAGCAACAGATTACGTTTTACAAAACAATCCAATCATTCCTTTTCCTGCCGGTGTTGCCACTCAGTTTTATATTACTGCTGAATCGGCTACGTGTAGCTTAGTGCTCTAATACGATTTATTCTTAACAAACCGTTTGAATACGATGAGGTTCGCTGCACCCATCCATTCATTCATATGTTCTCGAAAAATTTGCTCCCGAGGTTTTGACGCCTTGATATCAGGATCCAGTGCATCATAATTTTTAATAGCTAGTTTTGAAATTTCTTTGTATTTCTCCTCGATCATTTCAGTGATTTTTTTGAGAAGAGCCAAATTGTTTTTTTCTTCTCCGATGTTTGGTAAGATGACCTCATTCCAATAATCAATCACATGTTTTTTGACATATTCACCAGGAATCACACGAATCACCTTTTTTCCATCATTTCCTCTTGCATGGATATAACCCGTGTTAAGCTCCATTAAGAACTTTTTCGCGATCATGTAAAAATGAGAAGGCCCCAAATGAAACAAAAATACAAACTTAAACTGATTTGGTAACATCATGTTCATCACAATGATGTTTTCACAAAAAGAAAAAAACTGCCTGAGAAAAGTTTGATATTCGATTTCGAAATTTTCGGCTGATTTACTTTTCTTTTCGATACTCGTCATTGAACGAATCAGCTCTGAGCGTAACACTTGTTCATCCGCACCTAAATGGGAATCGAGACTAATTGCATTTTTAAAAAGATTTTTTTCTGCCTGATATTTATCTAACTCATAACGAAAATAATAATGTTGATCCGAATTCCAGGTGTACTTTCCGTTCGCTTGGATAAAATTTGTGTCAGTTTCTTTCTTAAGCTTTTGTTTGATTAATTTCCAATTGTCAGTTGTATTTTCCTGATGTTTTTGTATGACCTCATCAGCTTTGTATTCAATGCCTGAATCTTCAGGTTCCAAATCTTTTGGTTTCGTATAAAGTGACTCTTCAAAAAGAGCAGATAGTCGATAAGATACTTTATCGCGGTATCTAGGTTTTGTCGGTTTGTATTCAGTCAAACAATTTGGATTATCGATTTGTAAAATGAAACTCATTCGTTTCAGTAAAATCTCTAAATTTTTTAATTTTTCTAGGGCAGGAAAAATTCTATAGTTGAGTAGTCCATTGGTTTGGAATTCCATATCTTGAAACTGATTGCTGAGGACTGCTGATTTTAACTTCTCCCAACCTTCTTTGGTTTCGATCAAAAAAAATCGTAACATTTCAAAAATCAAATGGAACTGTATGAAATCATCTCGGTTCGAATCTTCTATATGCCTTGAAAAATAGCGTGAGTAATCTTTCCGAACTTGCGCAAACAAATGTTTTTCATCTAAATTGAAGATGATTTCTTTGATTTTCTTTTGAGATTTATCGAGTTCTTGGTCTAGGGTTTTTCGAAATGGTAAGATATCACGTTTATTTGCTTCCGTAAGACCGGTGCTCAAGAATTGGAGAAAACTTCCAACGATTGTTTGGAAATTATTTAAGTAGTAAACGTAACCTTTTTTGAAATCAGCGATGGATTGGATTTCGTGGTCACCCTCTTGGATCTCTTGTGACATGCCAAGAGGATGTTACGAATAAAAAACTAAAAAAGCAACAGGTTTTAGTTGGAGTAGAAAATCTCGATTAAGTTTTGGCTTGGATCGGCAAAAGTCAAACTCTCTCCAGAATCAGTTCCTTCCGGTCCTTTGATGATCTTCACATTTTTTTCTTCTAACTCGCTGATAGCTTCCGTAAAATCATCCACATCCATAACAAAACTCAGGATGGGAAGGGATCTGTCGGAAACTTCCGCCTTCACCAGACGGATTCGGAAAGAATCGAGAGAAAGAATTGCCTCAGTAGCCTTCTTTGTCTCCACTTCGAAGTCAAAAATGTCCCGGTAAAAATCGATAGAGGTGTCGAGTTGGGAGACGGGGATACTGACGTGGCCAATGCCTTCTACAATAATCATAATGGAATTACACCTTCGTGAACTTTTCTGTCATCATGCTTGAAAAAGCGGCTTTGTCGAGAAAAAAGCAATTTCCATCCAACAAACTCGGAGGTAAAATTTGAATTCCATTTCCAAGTGAGAAAAAAAGAATCAAATTATGAAAGTATTTCAGATTTCACTCCTTGTTTTTGCCATTTTCGCCCTTTCCTGTAAGGAAGAGGTTGTTCCTTTTGGTCCAAACCATGAAAAACTTGTGGAAACGCTGTTTTCTAAAAACCAATCGATACTTGAGGAATTTTTGAAAGACAATCCAAAACCAGATTGGAAAGAATTTTCTGAATCGGTAAAGAGTTTGGTTAGTAGTGACCATCCAAAACTGAAAACTTGGGGGGAACAAATAACATCCCAGATCCCATCCAATGTTACAGATTTAGAATCTAGTTATGAAAAAATTTCCAAAATACAAGAAATATTGATTCAAATGAAATCAGAAGTACCAAATCAATTGAAGTACAACCGTTTTTATTGTCCGATGGTCGATAAATCATGGTTAATGACTGGGAAAGAAGTTAAAAATCCATATGCTCCAGAAATGAGGGATTGTGGAGAATTAATGCAATAATTCATGCCAAATTGTTTTTTAGGTACATCGCTTTATGAAGCCTGCCCTCCTAGTTGCAGGCATTCATTCGCTGAACAGGACATAGACGAAGATTGTATTGCGAAAGGGAAATTAGAAGCATTTTTACAAGACAAAGTTACATTTAAAATTGGATTTTCAGCATTTTCCCAAATTCCCACAAAAAACTTAGAAAAATTCCTTTGGACGGATAAAGACAATCTCGAACTTATCACATACTTTTTGTACATTGGGGAACCAACACTCGTACGTGACATCATTGAATCTTTTTCCAATCATACTTTAAGTTACTTATTTAAAATTGATTTTGAAAATTACATGAATCTTCGCGAATCAATAAAACGCAATAAGTCAATCAAACACATGTTTGACATTCGTAGTTTCAAGTATTGGACATTCGTAAGTTATGTTAGAATTTGCGATTTAATTCAATACTTTGTTCGGTATTTAAAAGAACCAGAATACGGTTGTCAATTTTTGACAATCTTACCATCTGAGGTGGTATCCAATCTAGGTAAATTCACAGGCCTTGACTTTGAGGAAGAAAAATCCTTATACTATGCCTTAGGAGATTCCATTTATGAACTCCCACTACAATCGCCGAAAATTTATGATCATATGATGCAATTGTTTTCAGAAGATCCAGAAGTTTCAATCATCCTATCCACTATGGAAGAATTGGTTCATAGACAAAACCTAATTTTGGAAACAAGCGCCAAACTCACTTCTTACATCTCCGACCATCGTATTGATAAATACTTTCAGTTTATTTTTTCAGAACTAAGCGGAATTGAGATTGGAACAGCAGAAGAAATACTCAATCAAATACTAGAAAAAAAGATGATCACAGTTTCACAAAAAAAAATGATCATCGAATTTTTGGAAACAGGAAAATTAGAATTATAAATTCAACTCACTTCCTGATAAAAAATCGTTACCCTGCAATCTTGATATTTTTTGCTAAATACACACTAAATAATAAACTAAAGACAGAGATCATACCTACCAATTCATAATTCTGAAATTGTTGGTCAGAAGTTTGGACCAAGATAAATCCAGCCACGTAAGAGGCAGCACCTGAGGCAATCTGTTGGATGGCCGAATTTACGGACATAAAACTTCCACGAATTCTCGGCTCAACTGCAGACGTGACCATTGCAAATGCGGGAACCATTCTACCAGACACCAATATCATAAAAATTGTCGTAATCAAAAGAACGATGGGAAGCGAAGTTTTGGTTAAAGTCACAACAACTACAATGGGAAGAATTGCTAAAATGGTAATGATTTGATAGATTTTTAATTTTCCATATCGGTCTGCCAGTTTACCAATGAATCGACTGGTAAAAAAAGTAAACATACCTCCGAAAAAGTAAATGTATGGTAATTCATCTATCGTCAAACCAACGTTAGACACAAGAAAAGGACTTAAGAAAGGAATGACTGTAAATCCTCCGAACATCAAAAAAATCATAAAAACAAATGGCGCCATATGTTCTTTTTTCAAAAGGACTTCTTTGAATGATTTGAATTGGGACTGTTTTGGATGAACATCGGAATCTAAATGATAGCGAATGGCAGGCAATACCTTGTAGCCGATAGGTAATATCAAAAAACCAGCAATGGCTAGTGACAAAAATGGGAAATGCCATCCGAATCGATTTGCTAACGAAAGGCCAATGGGAATCCCAATCACCGATGCAACAGAGAAAGAACTCATCACAACTCCAGTAGCCGTACCTCTACGAAAGACAGGAATGATATCACCAATAATCGAAAGTACAGTGGCTCCAATCATTCCACCAAAACCACCAGCGATGATCCTTGCAAAAAGGAAAAATGAGTAATTCGGTGCAATGGCGCATAACAAAGTCCCGAACGAAAAACCAAAAAAAAGTACAAGTAAACTCATCTTTCGATCAAACGAATCTAAAAACAAAGCACCCAGCAATCCAAACACACCTGCACTAATAGAGTATGAGGATACGAGCAAACCAAACGCCGCAGAATCAATTTTGAAACTCTTCATAAATACGGGGCCCAATGGCATCATAATTACAAAGTCGAGAACATGCAAAAACTGGAGTGCAGCTAGGATGAAAATGATGGCTCTTTCTTTTTGGATGGTATGAAGCGGATGTGTAAGAGGCTGGCTCATAGAACGATATTGACCAACCAGTCAAAATTGACAAAACAAAATATTTAAGAATTGCCAAGTTTTGGAAATAGAAATAAATTTCCCATATGAAATATGCTTTAATTACTGGCGCATCGACAGGACTCGGAAAAGATTTTGCTCATTCTTTGGCAAAACTTGGTTACTCTCCCATATTAGTGGCAAGAAATGCAGAAAGACTCAAAAGTCTAGCCGCTGAAATCAAACATAAATACGGGTTAGAAGGCGTTGTCATTGCAGAAGATTTGTCTTTGCCAAATGCCGCTGAGAAAGTTTACAATGCTGTTAAAAAATTAAAAATCAATGTTAGCTGTTTAATCAATAATGCTGGTTATGGATTGAATGGAGAATTTCATAAAAATTCTTTTTCAGAAGAGTCAAAAATGATCCAACTGAATGTGACGACTTTAGCTGAATTGTGTCATCTTTTTTTGCAGGACATGGTTTCAAACAAAGAAGGTTATATTCTCAACGTCGCATCAACAGCTGCCTTTCAACCTGGACCACTCATGACAAATTATTATGCGACCAAAGCATATGTATTATCTTTGAGTGAAGGTTTGGCAGAGGAAGTACGAGAGTATGGAGTTACCGTATCTTGTTTGTGTCCTGGACCAACAAAAACAGAGTTTTTTGAACGAGCAAATATGTCAGACAGCAAATTAGTTCAATCATCCATTTTAGCAATGAATTCCCAAGATGTAGTGGATAGTGGAATCAAAGCTTTGTTTGGAAAGAAAGTCGTAAAAATACCAGGTATTCTAAACTTTGTGATAGCAGAATCCATTCGCATCACTCCTAGGGTTTTGATTCGAAAAATTGCGAAATATTTGAACAAAGTAGGTTGATTTGACAAATCCACATTTTCCATTTTCGAATCGTTTGCAAACATTAGGTGAATTGGAGAAAGAAAATCCAATTTATTTGGAGACAAGTAAACGAATTCAAACTGGAAAACCAATCTTCGATCTTGGAAATTCCAATCCAACACAATTGGGTTTGGAGTTTCCACCTTCCGTTTTGACTCACATATTTTCTAATTTAAATCTCAGCACATATGAACCCATTCCAGAAGGATTAGAATCTGTTCGCCAAGAGATAAGCTCACTTTACAATTTGAGAGGAATTCTTACAGAACCTTCCCAGTTTCACCTAACAGCAAGTACTTCAGAAGCGTATTCTTTTTTATTCAAACTCTTAACAAATCCTGGAGAGGAAGTTTTAACACCGAGTCCGGGATATCCTTTGTTTAGTTTTCTTGTTGGTTTGGAAAACTTAAAAGAAGTGCACTACCAATTGAAAGAAGAACCAAGTGGCCGATGGATCTACGATGCGGAATCAATTGCCAATTGCATCAGTACCAATACAAAAGTAATCATTTTGGTGAGTCCGGCCAATCCAACAGGATCAAAAACGACAACTCACTTCTGGAAAGAATGGGAATCACTTGGAATTCAAATTCCAATCATCGTAGATGAAGTGTTTGAAGCGTATGATTTCTCTGGTGACCCACATTCCCTTCCTTCCCATCCAAAGTTTCCCCTTTTTGTCTGTCACGGTTTCTCGAAACTTTTGGCTTTGCCACAAGCCAAACTCGCTTGGATTCTCAACCTTTCCCCTGAACCGAACAAAACCGAGGCAGAAAGAAATCTAAGTTTCATAGCCGATACCTATCTTTCCGTCAATTCCTTCATCCAATTGGCCACCAAGGAATTATTACCCTGGAGAACTATGGTACAAAACAGAATCCGAACACGTATTATGCGAAATATTGCCCTTTGTGATGATTTTGTTTCCCAATCGCCAAAATTTACAAATCCACATAAAACAGAAGCAGGTTGGTATTATTTATTGGAGGTGGAACATCCAAAGAAAGATGAGGAGCTCGTACTCGATATCCTGAAAGAAACGGGTGTTT
The DNA here is from genome assembly GCF_040833955.1 of Leptospira sp. WS60.C2. Classification (NCBI taxonomy): domain Bacteria; kingdom Pseudomonadati; phylum Spirochaetota; class Leptospiria; order Leptospirales; family Leptospiraceae; genus Leptospira; species Leptospira milleri. Next base: position 3,224,151 of record NZ_CP162133.1, read on the forward strand.
CTCTGCACCCTGGCTCTTGGTATGGATTTTCGCATAACAGATGCATTTTGGTGATCAGTTCAATCACCGAAGAAGAGACCCTAGAGAAAGGTCTATCTCTCCTTCAGGATTTTTTTAAGTAGTTTAATATTTCTGATTTTTTAGCCAGCGCATCCGCCTTCCCTAATTCATAGGTTTCTCTAACACCTTTTGGATTTGTGTAATCAAAGGAAGTGATTGGTAGAGGCTTAGACGGTGTGATCAAAAAAGACCTAGCTAACAATTCTGGATCTTTTCCAACGATGGTATTGGGTTCGTAATGGATTCCAATGATTTTGGCATTTGGTGAAAAGGTTTCGATCACCATATTATTCGTTAGACCACCGTCCAAATAATATTCGTTACCTACAGATTGGAAGTCAACGATCGGAGGGATTGAGGATGAGTTCAAAATAAACTGTTCGATGGTTTCTGGATTCACGAAGTCTTTTTCCGTAAAATCCACATCTTCCATATTCCATTTTTTGATCATTTCTGCGGTACGATTGGCAGGAATTCCTTCTGACCTATCTCGGTCATCAAGAATGAACGCTCTACCAGTTTCGGAAATCAGTCGAGCCAATCGAAATTTGTTCTTCAAGGAATCTTCTTTCGGATGAGCTTTTACCGAATGAATCCAAATTTTGGCGCCTGATTCTAAAACTCGATCAAATCGCATTCCAAAGCGGATCGTACGGCGATACATATCCTCATGGGGGAATGTCGACTCCCCTCGGAGCAAATTGGAAAAATGGAAGTTTCTAGAATTTCGTTTCGTAATCTCTTCAAAATATTCAACGGATTCTTCTTCTGTTTGGGATAAAATACAAAGAGCCATGGCAGCACCAGCAGAGACTCCTGATAACTCTGTGAAACGAACTCCCCACTCTCGTAGCGTTTTCCCCACTCCCAATGCATAAAAAGCCTTACAACCGCCACCAGCGATGGCAAGCGAAGCATCATAGGTAGGAAATATTTTGACTAATGTTTGTAAAACTTGATCGCGAACGCCCATAAAATCGGCTATTTCTAATCCCCTTCCCAACGAAAGCATAGTGTATTGTTTTCTCCCAGAAACCTGTCAAAATACAAACTCGCACGACAATCCTCTTCCGTTGCCAGAAAGAAGTCATACCCTCCCGCAGGGTATTTGATTTTACAACAACCTTTTTTGTCTTTTCGATCAGGAGGTTGCCTCACAGATTTATCTTGGCCTTTCAGATCCCCAAGGGTAGGAGGTAATTCCTGTCTTGGATCGGCCGAGAGTGCAAAAACAACAAAAAGCATACAAAAAGCATAAAGGAAACGCATTCTATCTAAGTAGACTCTATCCATGAGGATCCTGTTCTATGAATTTTACTTTTTAGTGAATTGTGTTCAACCGTACAATCAGTATTTTGAATCTTTAGGAAATATTTTTCTTTACCCATTTGCAAGAATGTAGATACTCTGCACACGAATCATCCTTTGGGGAAATCAATGAACAATACAAGACTACAATACCACGCCACTGGCGGACAACTCTTCCTTCTCTTTTTGAAGAATATGTTTCTAACGGTAGTAACATTAGGAATCTACAGCTTTTGGGCAAGAACCAACATCCAAAAGTATATGGCTGAAAATTTAGAATGGGCTGGTGAGCGTTTTTCCTTTCACGGAACTGGAAAAGAACGATTCATTGGTTTTTTAAAAGCCGTTGGAATCTTTCTCGTACTATACATAGGAATTATGATCATCCAATGGATTTTGGCATTCATTCCGATTCCTTATTTTGCTGCTATCGTAGGAGCCCTTCTTTCCATCGGCGTGTTTTTAGCACTGATCCCAATCATCATTGTGGGTGGTCGTAAGTACTTAACGTCTCGAACAGGTTACAGAAATCTACGTTTCGGCTTTGATGGAAAAATCTTAGAAGTAGCTAAAATCTATGCTAAAGGAATCCTGCTTACGGCTATTACATTAGGAATTTACTATCCTTGGTTTTTTGCTGAAAAGGAAGCATATCTACAAAGTAAAACTCGATATGGAAATACAAACTTTGGTTTTGCTGCAGAAGGAAAGGAAATATTCTTTTTGTATCTAAAGGGATTTCTTCTAAGCATTGTAACGCTCGGTATTTATTACTCATGGTTTCTTGCTGATGTTCAAAATTACATTTGGAATCGAACCAGTTTCCAGGGAAAAAAATTTAGATCTGATATTACGGGTGGAAAAATTTTTGTAAATTTTCTGATCGCTTATTTGCTGATTGTCTTCACTCTAGGTATTGGATTTGCCTGGGCAGTGGTTCGATTAACGAAACTTTTCATCGAATCTGTCAGTTTAGAAGCAGAAGTTGACTTCTCTACGATTACAGCCCAACCAGATACAAAAGCAAATGCTACCGCGGAAGGTTTGGAAGCACTTGCAGAAACTTTAGAAGCCTTCCTATCATAAACATTGTTTCAAAATCAAACTTTTACATCACGATACTTTAATGGTGTCTCGGCGGTCCCTGAAGAAGGGACCGTTCTGGTTCATGGCCAAACAGTTCAATTCAACTCATTTGATACAAATCACGTAATCAACTTATCTCAGTTTACAGAGTTTACTCGAACGCATAAGGGATGTAAGTTGACACTACTTCCAGATGAGACCAAAGAAAGTCCTGTATTAGAAATTTTTTGTTCCAAAGAAGACGCCAAGTTATTTGAAAAAATTTGGATCCAAAACAAAAAATCACAAAGTCATTCAAATGCTTTGTTCTATTCCATTCGAGAGATGAACCCGATTGTATTAGGTCTTCTTTCTCTAATTGTAGTTTCGATCGTTGGTTTCTTTTACTGGAAAGGATTGGAACTCGTTACCAATTTCATTCCACTATCCATGGACAAATCCTTCGGAGATTCGGTTCAATTGAAAATGGATTCACAGTTTCAAAAATGTGATTCTAAAGCAACAGATCGTTTCTTCTCGGAAGCTTTGAAAAAAATTGTTCCCAAAGATAGCAAACACCAATTTGATGTTACGGTCATTGAATCACCTATTCCGAATGCATTTGCCTTATCAAATGGAAAAATCTATTTCTTTTCTGGATTATTAAACGAATCAGAGTCCCAAGAAGAAGTATTGGGTGTTCTTGCTCACGAAATTGCACATGTGGAAAGAAGACATCACATGCGAAATTTGGTAAAAGCAGGAGGAACTTCGCTTGCCATCAGTTTGGTGATTGGTCCAGGACTTGGAAATATGGAATTTTTGGAGACTTTCACAGAATTAGGTTCCACTATCCTTGTTTTAAAATTCTCACGTGACTTTGAAACAGAAGCAGACAAATTTTCTATTGAATATTTAAAATCACAAAACATTTCAACCGAGGGACTTCTTAGCTTTTTCCAACGAATGGAATCCTTAGAAAATGGCGAAGAACCATCCGAAGAAAATGTACCTGCCATCAAAACAAAGGAGGAAGATTTTACTGCAAAACAAATCACTGATTTTTTAAGTACTCATCCGGCCACACAAGAACGAATGAAAACGTTAGAATCTCTGATTCAAAAAGGAAAAAAGGGAACGATCAAAAAAGTCGTGTCAGATACGATTTGGAAAGAAGTTCAAACAGTCTGTTTGGATTTTAAAAATTCAGAGTCCAAATGATTATAAATTTCCAGAAGAGTTTCGCTTAAACTATGTTTGTTTTTCCATCCTAAGGATTTTAATTTTTGATTATCTCCATAGACTCTTGAGGTTTCCGAAGCACGCACGCGACTTTCATCGACAACAAATTGGATTTTTTTTGCAGAGAATTTCACCAATTCTTCAACCATATAACGAATGCTACGTTCTTCTCCAGAACAAATATTATAAATTTCGCCTGACTCCCCTTTTTCAATCAGCGTCAAATACCCATCTACGATATCTTTCACGTGTGAAAAATCACGAGTGGGTTCTAAGTCACCAACAGAAATTTCTTTCTTTCCCGCATATTTTGCTTCAATGATTTGGGAACAGAAATTTGGAATCACAAACTCTTTGCGTTGTCCAATTCCAATATGATTAAAAGGACGAGCAATCACTACAGATACCGAAGGGCTATACTCAGCATACTGCCGACAAAATGATTCTGCTGCCAATTTGCTTCCAGCGTACGGATTCACAGGTTTAGGTAACAAAGACTCTTTCAGTGGTAACACGTCCATGTTTTGTTTTCCATAAACGTCTGCAGAGGAAACATATATCATCTTACACGGTTTTTGCAAACGATGCAGTGTTTCCAAAAGATTTAAGGTACCACCTACATTGATTTCTTCTGTTTCCCAAGGATTTGCAATCGCATTAGGAACAAAGGCTTGGGCTGCCAAATGGATCAAAATATCTGGTTGCACTTCTCGCAGCTGCTTTTCAACGGTTTCCCGGCTTCGAATATCACCTAAAAAACTATGAATTTCGTAATTGCCTTGGGATTGAAGTGCTGGAAGGAGATAACTTCCCACAAATCCACTGGCTCCGGTGACTAAAGTTTGTTTTTTTTTCATAGAAAAGGGAAATTTCTGATCTGGCCCTAAGATTTAGTTGCCATTCTTCCAATTTTTCAAATCCTCTCAACAAAAGAAAGAAAACTGTGGAAGACAAAAAGAAATTCAATCCAACCCCATTTGTCGAAATTCGAGACCCACAGCTCAGCGTACAAGAAATTGTTGAATCCTTGGAATCCAAGATTCCTTTGCAGCCAAACCAACCGCTAGATTGGTCAGAACTCACAAAAATTAGCTACAAACCAGAATCTCCACTGGGTTTTCGAAAATTTGACCCAGCAGCGACAGCGCATCTCTTCGAAAAAGGAATCTCCAGCCCGAAGTTTTCCAATCCAAAGTTTTGGTTTATTCGCGGTCCCATTAAATTTATCATCAATCGATTGATTTCTCTATATGCACAAATAGATAAAAAACTTTCTGAAAATCGGATTCGAGCTTTTTTCTCCGTTCTGCATGAATTGGTTCGTTTGGGAAAACGTTTAGAGCAAATGGAAAGAAGATTTGATGGTTTTTATAGAGATCATTTATTAGATAATAGCTCGAAATCTTCGCCTAACTTTGGTTGGGCAACAAATTCTTATTTTGTCGATGCTGGCATCAATCCAAATTGGAAATTGACAATTGAAGATCTCAAAACCTCAAAACAAGTATTGGTTTTGTTTCCTGAATGGGGTGAAATTTTAAAAGAATTATCGATTTCTAAAATTCCATTCCAATCAATTACCTCCAACATCGACCAATTCCAATTTATCAAGGATAAGTTATCATTTCATATTCATTATCTTGAAAGTATTTTCCCTCTTTCACAATTAAAAACACAAAATTTAGATGTGTTAGTCTACCTACCTCTGAATCGTTTCCCAACATATGCAATCGAAAGAATTTTTGCTGAAATTTCGAATGTTTTAACAAGCGGAAATCATCTCTATTTTTCTGTTTCTCTTCAACCTGAAAACCAAAACCGACCATTCCGAGATTTACAAGTTTCGGAAATTAACTTACAAAAATTACCAAATTATCTCAAAACACTTGGGTTTCATTCAGAAAGAGATTTATCGGTAACAGAAGAAGCAAAGGTTTTACGATATACAAAATCTTAAAATGAATGTTTTCCAACATTTAGATGAATTAAAAGACTCTGATGGTGTCGGAAATGATGCAATAGGTTTATCAACTGTATTTGAATCATTAGGATACAACACTCACTTCATTACGCGAATTCCAAGAAAAGGCAAATCATTAAACAGTCGTTTCCATTTAGTCGACTCATTTCATTTTCCTACAAGTTCTCATGATATTCATATTTTACATTATGGTGGTTCAGGATATCCTTTCTCACTGTTTCAAGAATTACCAGGTACAAAAATACTAAGGTTTCACAATATAACTCCTGCCAAGTATTACAAAGATACAACAACAGAAGACATTTATTGGGCTATGGATAAGTTCGAGTCTCTTTCCTATTTAGAGCTGGCAAGTTTGTCTATTATTTGCGACTCGGTATGGTGTGATTCTCAATTCAATTTTGAAACCCTAAGTGGATTTGATTTTCGGAATCCTTATGTAATCCCGATTTGTAAAGAATATGAGGTCATTCCAAAGAATGAATTGTCCTCATCATCTAAACCAAAAGATGGTTCTATTATTTTTGTGGGAAGGTACTCTCCTCAAAAAAAATGGGAGGATTTGATTCATTTTTTTCAGCTTTGGGTAAAAGAATTTCCGGCTGCAAATTGTTTTTGTGTAGGATCTATCATCGGTGCTTTCGATGGGTATTATGATCGTCTCATTCAACTGGTGCGAAATTATGGTTTAGAAGGAAAAGTCCATTTTTTGGTAGGTAAATCTGATTCTGAAGTAATTTATCTTTTAAACCATTCCAGTGCCTTTATTTCCATGAGCGAACATGAAGGATTTTGTCTTCCCATCTTAGAAGCGTTTGGTTGTGGAATTCCAGTTTTTGCTTATGCCACAGGAGCAATCCCTGGCACCATGCGTGATGGTGGAAAACTGTTTTTTAAAAAAGATTTTCAGAATTTAGTTGAAATGGTGAGAGATCACTTAACAGAAAAAGACAAATATGATGCTTTGTTAAAAAGCCAATACAATGCTCTATCTTATTACAACCAGTATCCTTTCGCCCAAGTGATTACTGGTATTTTAAAAAGTGGGATCAAATGAACATTCATCAATTTTCTGCAGGATTCCAATTCGGTGATGCAATCTCACAAGAGATGTTAGAGATTAAAAGATTATTGGCGAAAGAGGGATACACTGGAAAAATTTATGCTGAAAATGTACTCTCGAGTGATCGCAAGTTTGCCGAGAAGATTTCAAAAGCAAAATTAAAGCCAGCAGATGTCATCGTTTATCACCACTCAATTCATTCTAAAGTTTTAGATTATCTTTTACAATTTCCCAATAAAAAAATCTTAATTTATCACAATGTAACACCAGAAAATTTTTTTGAACCTTATGATCTACGTTTCAGTTATCTATTACGTAGAGGAAGAGAAGATTTAGAAAAAATTAGAGATTCCTTCCAACATTCTTTTGCAGTATCCAATTTCAATTTAGCTGAATTAAATTCACTAGGATTCAAACAAACAAAACTTTTTCCATTGCATCTCAATTTTCAAAAATGGGATCACAATCAAATGGAGACAAAAGGAAAATCGTTTGTTTTTCCTTCTTTTTTATTTGTAGGAAGAATTGCGCCAAACAAATGCCAAGATGACTTAATTCGTTTTGCTAGAACATGGAAATCGATTCATGGAAATCAATTTTCATTAAGAATGTTAGGTTTTTGCAACCCCGACCAACAAGCATATTTGGATGAACTAAATTTTATGATCTGTCAGCTAGATTTGCAAAATGAAGTAAAAATCATTCCTTATGTTGACGAAACGATAGTCAAAAAAATCTATCTTGAAAGTAATTTGTTTTTATCGATGAGTGAACACGAAGGATTTTGTGTACCACTCATGGAGGCGATGCATTTCCAATTGCCTGTGATTGCGTATGCCGCTGCTGCTGTTCCAGAAACTTTGGGAAATGCAGGTGTTCTTTTTCAATCAAAAGATTTTCATCAATTAGTGAATCAAATCGATCAAATTTATAAAAATCCAGAATATCGAAACTCAATCATTTATCAGCAAAATTTACGATTAGATGCCTATCTGAAATCAAACAGCATCTTACCTTTATTGGAAGTGATTAAGAGCTAAACAAAATGTCAAAAATCCTCTTTATCACTCCAAGATTTCTGCAAAATGCATCAGGTGGTGCAGAGAAATTAGCATTCGACTATGTTTCTATTTTATCTGAATCTCATGATGTGACAGTTTGTACCACTGCAGCGAAAAATTACGTCACCTGGAAAAATGAATTTAAAACTGGTATCACTGAAAATGATTCCTATAAAATCATTCGATTTCCAGTCACAAAAAAACGTAACATCTACTATATGAATGAAATCTTAGATCGTTGTCTAAAAGATGGTGATTCAGTATCTTTGGAAAACCAAATGTTGTTTCTTAAGGAACAAGGTCCGTATTGTCCTGAAATAATAGAGTATGTAACAAAAGAACAATCCAGCTTTGATTTGATCATATTGATTGGGTATCTGTACTATCCAGTCGTTATGAGTATCCCTTTACTCAAAGTTCCTTTTGTCATTGTTCCTACATTTCATGATGAACCACCATTTCGTTTACCCATCTACAAACAAACATATAAGAGTGAATACATTTATAGTTTTAATGCACCTGAAGAATTACAAGTATATGAATCCATTACGAAACAAAGAGCAAATCGATACTTTTTAATCGGAACCTATGTAGATGATCCATTTAGCTCGACAGAATTGCAGGAACCACTTTCACCTAAACAAACTTTTCAATTCTTGACCATTGGACGAATTGAACCAGCGAAAGGATATCATGAACTTTTTTTGGATTATTTAGATTGGAAACACTCACGCAATCGATCTGATGTCACACTCAAATGTCTCGGGTCTATTTTTTCTATGGATGTTTCGAAAGAACAAGAGATTCAATTTTCTGGTTTTGTATCAGAAGAGGAAAAACTCGCTGAAATCCAAAAATCCTATCTCTTATTCAATCCTTCTGCTTATGAAAGTTTTTCTATTTCCATCATGGAAGCTTGGCTCCAAGAAAAACCAGTTCTTGTGAATGGAAGGTCAAGTGTTATGAAAGGACATTGTTTACGTAGCCAAGGTGGATTGTATTATTCTGACAAAATATCGTTTCAGCGAATGTTGGATTATTTATTGGAGAACCCAACAATCGCGTATCAGTTAGGAAAAAACGGAAGGAAGTATGTCATCTCAAATTTTTCGAGAGACGTCGTTCGAAAAAAACTAAACCAAATGGTTAGTATGCTACTCGGTTGATCTTTCCTTCAAACTCAGCCAGTAAATACTCGTGCACATGTCCATTGCTCGCGAGTAAACTAGGAATCATAATAGAAAAATCATTACCATCCATGGAAGTTAACTTTCCATTTGCTTCCATTACGATGAGACCAGCTGCTGCCATATCCCAAGGTTTTAAACCCAATTCATAATAACCTTCAAACTTTCCTTCGGCTAACCAACATAAGTCTAAAGTAGCAGCACCAGTTCTTCTGATTCCTCTTGATTTTTGCAGAATCGATTTGTAATACTGCATTAAAGTATCAAGTGATAAGTTTCGATCATAGGGAAATCCAGTGACGAAGAGAGAATCTTTCATGGATTTAGTTTTTGAGACATGGATTTGGTTTTTTTCGCGGAAGGCGCCTTGTCCTTTGATGGCGTGGTAATATGTATTTAACTCTGGAAAAAAAACCATACCGATGACGGGAGTCATTGTCTCCGTTTCCACAACTCCTACAGATACGCCATACAAAGGTAAACCATGTGTGTAGTTTGTCGTTCCATCCAAAGGATCAATGACCCAAGTGTAACCTGATGTTCCTGGAATGGCATCACGCTCTTCGGATAGGATTCCATCTGATGGGAAATTTTTTTGTATTTCCTCCAGAATCAACGATTCTGCTTTTAGATCAGCTTCGGTAACTAAGTTATATAAACTTTTTTCATCAACTTTCAAACTGGATTCCTTGTGTTTTTGCACAAGGAAGTCTGCGACATTCGGTAAAAAATTTAGAAAATGATAAGACCTATTATGTAATTCAGAAAGCATCAATACCCACCAAATTCGATGTTTTTCTTCATCGCAGTGATCTCAACATCTAAATTTAGGGTTTCGTCGGCTTTTAGTTTACTTCGAACTTGTTCGGTAGTTTTGATCACTTCGCTTAACAACGAATTGAGCTCTGCTTTTCGTTTCTCTGCATCTGGAGTGTTCGAAGTTTGATTCACCCGAATGTATTGGCTAAGGATTTTGGAAACAGTTTCAGGAAAATAATTCAAGAATTGTTTTGCCTTTCGATAGGAAAGCGGGTCTTCCGCAAGTTTGACCCTTAAATCAGATAATGAATGTAAATATTCATTACACAGACTTTGCAAATTCGTATCTGTTAAAGCTTTAGCATCCTGTTCTGTTGACAAACGGAAGGCATCCAATTTTTCCATCTGCGTTTTGTATTCAGAGAACTCGACTTTATCTTCAAATTTCTTTTTTAACTCATTCCAATTTTCTTTTGTTGTGGCACCAGAGAATAGAAATGGGAAAAAACTAAAAGGATAATGGTGAGGTTTACCTATTGTCGTACGATAAATGGCAAGTCCTAAAAAAATCACATGGAGAAATGCCATAAATACATAGGAAAATACAAGCAACACTCGATCATCGCCAAATTTCGTTCCAAATCCGAAATAACCAAGAGACAGTAATGCTTGTAAATAAATAGCCTCTAATGATTGTTTTGCGGAATAAGAAGATTTATTTCGGGACAACCACATCACAAAAGGATACACCATCGCCCAAAGGGATGAAAAATAAAATGGAAATGGCAACAAAGCCATTGGGTAAGTGAGTAAAGTGGAAAGATGGGCACGTCTGGCCCATTTTTTTTCTTCTTGGTTTTGTTCCAATTGTACGTCTGTCATTCTATTTAGATTCCAAAAGTTTTTGTTTGATATCAGATTCGATTTTGATCATTTCTTGTTCTGCCAATTTTCGTTTTTGACGTCCCTCTTCTTGGATCTTCAAGGTTTCCGTTATGGTCTCAATCAATTGTTGGTTTACATTCTTCAAGGTTTCAATTTCGATGATTCCCTTTTCCGATTCTTTAGCAATTTCCACTGTTCCTGATTTTAACATCTCTGCATTCTTTTGGATGAGATCGTTCGTGGTCTTTGAAACTTGTTTTTGCGCTTCCAAAGCTTTCCTTTGGCGCATCAAACCAAGAGCGATCACAATTTGATTTTTCCAAAGAGGAATGGTATTGAGTATTGAACTTTGGATTTTTTCGACTAAAACCTGATTTCCATTTTGGATCAACCGGATCTGTGGTCCTGTTTGTAGAGACAAAATCCTTGTTAACTTTAGATCATGAATTTTTTTCTCAAATCGATCCACCATTTGTACCATGTCTTGGTATTGTTGTGATGCTAACGTATCTCCTTGTGCTTTTGCCTTCTCCATCATTTCGGGAAGAATTTTGTCACGAAGCTCTTGGATTTTTTTGTCGCCAGCAGCTATGTAAATTTGAATTTCTTTGAAATATTCTAAATTTTTCTCGTATAACGCCTGCAATAGAGTTATGTCTTTTGTTAGATTGGTTCTTGCTGAATGTAGTTCATCGACAATCTTACTAACTTGAGATTCCAAATCTTCAAACTTCGCGAGGAATTTTCGGGAAGCATCGAACAAACCTCCGATGAGTGGAATTTTGGAAAGTGAACTTCCTTCGCCTGCAAAACTATCCAGGTCCAGATCTTTGATCTTAAATAATAATTGGTTTAACAAATCTCCCGCATAACCTGCATCTTTGGTTTTGATTTCAGATAAAACTTTATCAGCAAAATCAGATACCTTTGCTTGTGCGGAGGACCCATAGGAAACTATGTCATTCGGATTGTTGAGTTTAATTTGTCCGGTAAGTTCTTCCACCTTTTGAATGTCTTCCTTGGTAAGTTGAAGTTCTGGGTCATTTGTTTTGAGTTCCAGCGAGTCCATATCTTTGAGTCCTTTTTGTTTTCTCACTTAGAGAGAATCGTTTTTTAAATTTGAATCAAGCAGAAAAATAAATCGTGCAAAAACATGAACTTGGAAATTTATTTCTCAGAATTTTCAGCGCCAATACTACAGTTTGGTGACAAATGAATTGCATAGATTGTTAAACTCTGATATAGTCCACGAGAAAAATATGCTGAATACAAATGCGAATTTACCAACCTTTCTTCCACACATTCTCACTGTCGATGTTTCCACCTTGGGCAATCGTCTCTTAGACCAAACGGAAATCAGAAACTTACTTCATAAACTGCGAAGTAGAAACCACATTCATTATTTGATCATCAAATTTTTAGTGTGTACGGGATTGTCATTACCGGAACTCATCCACTTAAAGGTAGCTGATTTTAATTCGGAGCGGAATCGATTTTATTTAAAGAACGGTGGTCGTTTGCGTAGGAGAAATATCTTCTTAGAACCAAACTTTGCGGTTGAGTTGTATCGTTATTCCTGTGAATTCTTACCTAGCGATTATCTATTCCCTGGACGGGATGGAGTGCTCCGAACAAGAACCATCCAAAAAATTCTTAAAAATGCCAGCCGTTTGATTTCTAGAGACATCCACATTCCATTTTTACGAGACGTAATTGCTCTAGATTTGTTCCAAAAGGGTTTTCCCGTTTGGGAAATCCAAGAATTTTTGGGGCATCGGACCACTCGTTCCACACGCCAGAGGATTCTCTTGCACATTTCGGAAGAGGAACACAAGGATCCGAGACTTTTTACGAGAAACAGAAACCAAGCGGCGTAAAAATTTCTTGAACCTTTGGTGTTTTCAAAGATTCTAGTCAACAAGTAGGCTCGCTTTGGAAATTAAGACCAAAAAAATCGGAAAGCACACACTCGTTCACCTCAATGGTCGTTTAGACATTACCCATTCTGATGAGGTAGAGGCAAAATTGGCCGATGACGTGCAAAACGGGGAAGGTGACATCATCATCAACCTGGAGCTTATCTCTTACATTTCCTCCTCAGGAATCCGTATCTTCGTTGGAATGGTACGAGAGCTCGACAAACAAGGCAGAAAGTTAAAACTATGTTGCATCACACCTCCAGTGAAAAAGGTTTTTGATGTGGTAGAACTTCTTGATTTGTTTGAAGTCTTCGAAACGGAACAAGAAGCCGTTAATTCCCTCTCCAAGTAGACCGAACGTGGCCTACGCCTCGTTTTTTTTCATCTCACTTCTATACTGTTTCCAAGCTGGAATGAACTTGGGTGTGTTGCCTGTTGTTTGGCCTGATGAAGTTTTATTTTATTCTCCAGCTCTTTCTTTTGCAAAAACGGGACAACTCAGAACAGAAGTATTAAATGGTCTGATCCCTGGAATGGAATCCAAAACCCTTTGGATGCCTCCAGTCTATATGCTTTTCTCTGGATTGAACTTATCTATCTTTCCTGATACGCTCACCACTCTTCGCCTAGCAAACGTATGTATTGTTTATATAACTGCATTTGCTTTTTATCGATTCCTCAAACGGTTTCAACTATCAGAAGTGGCCGCTCAAATTGCATTTGCTAGTATCCTTTGGGAACCACTAGTCTTTCGATTTGGAACAGTTGCAAGAATGGAAGCACTTACTGCATTTTTCTTTATCTTAAGTCTTTTATTCGCGACTCATCAAAAAAAGAATCAATGGAATCCTTTTTTATCTGGAGTGATGTTATCTTTGTCTGCCTTGTCACATCCTATTGGTGCCTCTTTTGGTCTTGTCACACTATTTCTTGTATTCCATAGTTATGGATTCAAAAGGATCGTCTGGTTTTTGTTAGGTGGAATTTTACCAATTTGTTTTTGGATTTTTTACATCCATCCTAACTGGGATTGGTTTCAAATTCAATTTGGAGCTCAGTTAACGAGAAAACAAAACTTGCTCAATGCTTTTTCTCTCATGGATAAAATCAAAATCTTTTCTTTTGGGTTTGGATTTCCAAAAATTAGATTGGTCATCATCATCATAGAACTGATGCTCTTAGTTGTTTTGACCTTCCATAACCTTAAAACAAAAGCCAAAACTCAGATCAAATGGTATTTATTTTGGATATGGACTATTTCCGTTTTTGCTGCTTTATATACATCCTCGGAAGGATGGTATGTTTATCACATTGTATTTCCTTTGTCATTGGGAATGGCGCTACTAATCGAAGAAAAAAGAATCGCAAACAAACTTCCTTTTGTTGGGATGATTCTCTCTTTATTAGCGATGCTTTTTTTGGCAAACATTCACTGGTCAAACACAAATGCAGAAACAATTCAAACATCTCATTTCCAACATGTGGAAAGAAGTTTACTCAATTCCAAGTCAGTTTACCTGCAAAGTCTTCCCGATCCTTATTTTCATTTAAAAGCCAAACGTCCCGATTTAAATATACTGGAATTTATACCAGGAGAACTGGAACTTCCGTCTGAAACTTATAAAAATACAATTCACTCACGTGACAGTTTCGTTTTTTATGATGAAACACTCATCAATGATACTATCAAAGAATATTTAAAACAGGGGAGTTGGATTCGTGAGGAATGGGAAATTCCAGTGCCATCGAACCATTGGCTGCATTACAAAACCATTGTTTACACAAGAAAGTGAGAATAAAAATTCTACGAATTTAAATCGGCGAGAATCTTTAAACCTTTCAAGGTCATCATCGGATCAATTTCATCAAACACTTGGTTATGCGAAGCATGAATCGTAGTTACTAGCCCCCCAGTTCCTACAACCACATAATCTCCGGGATGCTCATCTTTGATTGCTCTGACTATTTCCTTTAGTAAACCAATCCATCCAAAGAAAAAACCTGCTTGGATAGATTCAACAGTAGATTCCCCTAATACATGTTTGGGTGATCCAAACACAATCGGAGGAAGTTGTGCTGTATTCCTTGTTAAGGCATCCATGGAAATCTTTAAGCCGGGAGCTATCACTCCACCAATGTATTCTGGTTTTTCACTGATCACACAAAACGTGGTTGCTGTTCCCAAATCAACAAGGATTGCTTTCTTTCCAGGATAGGTTTTTGCACAATAGGCAGCATTTACCAATCGATCCGCTCCAATCTCAAAAGGTCTTGGATAACTGATTCCAAAATTTAAATTCATTTGGTAATGCACACGCAGAGGATTTACATCAAACCAATCCTCTAACATTCTTTCCACAATTGGATTGAGAGAGGGAACAACGCTGGAATAAATTGCTTTTTTGACTCGATCGGCTTTTACGTTCTCTTGCGTTAAAAAACCTTTCAGAAATAAACCGAGTTCATCGGAAGTTCGATCTCTTCGCGTAACGGTTCTTTTGTGAAAATCAGGAGTTTCTTCACCTTCACGAAAAACTCCAAACACTGTGTTTGTATTTCCAACGTCGATTACAAGCAATAAGGGTGATTCTGACATTTATATCATCCTAAAATTTGGTGAAGTGTCCATAAGTTCAATCTTTTGGCCAGTTTCCGTCATAATGAGAAGGAATCCTAATTCATCAATTCCCAAAACTCGTCCACGTATGATTCTTTCATCCCATTCAGTTTCGATGATTTTGTTCTTTAATAAAGAATGATCTTCAATCCAAACCAAATCTTTTAATACTTGGCTTGGATCAAGAAGTGTGATCACGGCTTGGTTGATTTCCCCGATCAAGTGATTGGCGAATCGCTCCAAGTCACCTTCCAATAATGGTGTTTCGCATAAAAATATTGCCTTATCCTTTAACGGCTCTGGGACATGTTGTCCAAAAAAATTAAGTCCAATACCAATCACTATATCAAAAATGCCGTTGATGTATTCAGATTGAACAAGAATACCAGCTACCTTTTTTTCACCTTTGTAAATGTCGTTCGGCCATTTGATTGTAGTGTCCTCTTCTCTTTCCGGAAAGAATCGATAGATGGTTTTTAATAGTGCGGATGAAATGAATATCGATAATAATGGTAAGGATATTTCTGCTGCGGAAAGTTTGATTTTACCAGAAAAAATCAATGGTTCTTCACCTAACGACTGCCATAAATTTTGACCTCGACCTTTCCCATTTGTTTGTTCATCGGCGATTACCCATGAACCAAATGGAATTTCGGCATTCTTGATCCACTCGTTGGTTGAATTGACGGATGTGAGTCTGTGGCCTAGTTCAGGCTTTAAGAGTCGGTATTGCATTTGAGTCTATTTCCTACATGTTTCGGATTGACGAAACTAAAAAATCGAAGAGATTATTTGTATGAAATTATCTGGGAACACAATTTTAATTACAGGGTGTGGAATGGGCATTGGAGCTTTGACTGCACTGCGTTTGGCCAAAGAAGGCAATGACATCATCGGTGTGGACATCAACCAAACTCTCCTAAAAGAGATTCAAACGAAAGTCGAAGCACTTGGTAAAAAATTTTATGGGTTTGCCTGTGACCTTTCGAAGGAAGAACAAATCGAAGCATTGATCAAAAAGATTAAAAAGAACAAAATTAGTTTCCAAGTTTTAATTAATAATGCTGGTATTGCTCCAAGTGGGCCCTATGAAGGAAAAGATTTTTCTGTTTGGGAAAAGGCGTTACAAATCAATGTTCACGGTCCTATGAAGTTGGTCTATGAATCCTTACCGATCCTTAGAGAACAAAACGAGGCTTGTATCATCAATTTAGCAAGTATAGCGGGTAAATTCGGAACGGAAGGAACAGTCACTTATTCAGCAACGAAACATGCAATGGTAGGTTTCTCTCAAGCTCTTAAGATGGAATTGTATGATACACAAATAGGTGTTAGCTGGATCTGCCCATCGATGGCCAAAACGAGAATGATCGATGGAGTGAAACCTTCTTTTTTTACCCCAGTCATCGAACCTGACCAAGTGGCTAAGGCAATTTGTAAAGCCATTGAAAATAATCCTGGGGAAGTCCTTGTTCCATCCTACCTTCGTTCAACCATCGTGATTATGCCGGCACTGTTTCCCAAATTTTCGCTCTGGCTTGCAGTCAAAACAAAAGCCTCAAAAGGTTGGTTATTAGCTAACAAGGGACTTGAGAAAAATATTCCTGTTTAGAGGATAGGTTTTATGCACATTTCTGAAATCCTCGGCAAAAAACAGACTACCATCAGCTTCGAATTTTTCCCTCCCAAAAATGAGGAAGCGTCTGAGGATTTATTCCGGAACATCCAAGAGTTATCCCAAATGAACCCTGCCTATGTGAGTGTCACCTACGGTGCTGGTGGTTCTACAAGAGATTTAACCCATGACTTGGTTGTCAAATTACAGGAACAAACTGGATTAACAATCGTTAGCCACCTTACGTGTGTGGGTTCCACTAAAGAGGAGATTGGTGAGATTTTGAAGCGATATGATAAAAGTGGGATTCACAATATCATGGCTCTTCGGGGTGATCCACCAAAAGGGCAACAAGAGTTCCAAAAAACGGAAAACGGATTTGAATTTGCTGGGGAATTGGTTGGTTTTATCAAAAAAGAATATCCCAAAATGGGAATTGGAGTCGCTGGTTTTCCTGAAGGACATCCGTCTACACCCAATCGTTTGAAAGAAATTGAATATCTCAAATGGAAAGTGGACCAAGGTGCGGATTACATTTGTACGCAACTTTTCTTTGATAATGATTATTTTTATGATTTTGTCGAACGATGTGAAATAGCAGGCATTAAAGTTCCAATCATTGCAGGGATTATGCCAGTTACATCTAGAAAAGGAATGGCAAGGATGGCGGAACTTTCGCTAGGAACCAACTTTCCTGCAAAACTTTTAAAATCCTTATCACGTGCTGAAGATGATGCATATGCTGAGAATGTTGGAATCCATTGGGCAACAGAACAGGTAAGAGATTTGTTAGACCATAAGATTGCTGGGATTCATATGTATACCTTGAACAAGTCGAAAGCGACTCGCAAGATATATGAATCACTCGGGATTCGAAATTTCGATCGGATCGTTTGACTCTGCTTTCGGCCGAAGTCCTACAAATTGGTTTTGGTGCCAATGTCCTTCCAGCACCAAACTTCCTTTTGCATTAATGATTTTAGCTTTGCCACCCAAATTATTTTGAGACCAAATCCCCTCTAAGATAAAACCGTCTGCAAAAAGATACTGACCGAAACCCTCCCGTTTTCCTTTTACATAGTTTCCTTTAAAACGATCCCCATTCGTATAAAAATATGTCCCTTGTCCGTCTCTGTATCCAAATTTGTATTCACCCTCAAAAACATCTCCATTTGCATAATGATAGGTGCCAAAACCATGTTTGACATCTTGGAAAAACTCTCCTTCAAAACGTTCTCCATTTTCATACTGAACAGAGTGCCTTCCATTTCGGCATTTTTCACCTTCGCAAATTTTTTCGTTCGACTTACAAAAGACAAAAATGTAAAAAAATAAAACGATTAAGTATTTAGAATGCATGATGACTAACTTGAATTTTTTTTCGTCGATTAAGTGTGTACATGCTCATATAAAACTAGTTTGAAATTAAGGCAATCCATATGTCACAAAAAAAAGCCCTCATTGTTGATGATAGCACCGTCACCCGATTGATGATTCGGAAAATCATTTCAGAAAAGCGTCCCAATTGGGAAATTTTGGAAGCTGAATCAGCAGATCAGGCAAAATCAATACTACCGGAACATCCAGACATTGATCTTTTCAGTTTGGATCAAAATATGCCAGGTTCCCTTTCGGGATTAGATTTAGCACAAAGTCTCAAAACAGAATATCCAAATTCAAAAATCGTACTCATTACAGCTAACATTCAAGATGCTATTAAAAATCGAGCAAAAGATTTAGGAATTACGTTTATTGAAAAGCCTGTCACCGCGGATAAGATTCTTCCTATCATAGAAATTTTATGAACCAATTAACCGAGTTAGAACGAGATTCCTTATGTGAGTTATTCAATATTAGTTTAGGTGGTGCTGCCAAACTAATGAGCGAAATGATTTCTGATGAGATCCTATTAACTGTTCCAAGTTTAAGACTGATCACGAAAACAGAAGCAAGGAATTTCGAAAACTTGGCTGAAAAGGAAGTATGTACGGTAGAGCAAAAGTTTATTGGTGATATTGGAGATGGATCCGCTTTCTTGTTATTTCACAAAAGTGCAAGTTTAGAAATCGTGAAAATGATGATGAAAGATTACGTAGCACTTAATGAAGTTTCTCAATTTGAAAAGGATGCTTTGAGTGAGATCGGGAACATCATCTTAAATGCAATTTTATCCAATTTGGCAAAGATGTCTCATTATAAAATTGAAACACGTATTCCTGAATTTTTTACCGGTAGATATGAAGATATATTCATAAACCGAAATCCTCATCCAAATGAAGATAATTCAATTTTATTGGTATTCATTGATTACCAACTAAAAGGAAAAGAAATCAAAGGTTACATATTTTTTATTTTAAATTTTGATAGCATTAAAAATCTTTCCAGAGTTCTAATCGAAAAGTTAAAGTAGTGAGTTTTTTAAATGAAAAACACTTATTAACGATCATTCAAAAATCAGGAATTGGAATCCTGATTTTAGATCAAAACTATAAGATTATCTTAGCAAACCAATGGTTTCTCAAAAGTTCATTTTTAGAAGAAATTCAACTTAAAGACAAACGATTAAACGAAGTATTCCCAGATTTAGTGGCAACTCGCACGATGAAATCGATCGAACAATGTCTTGAATTTTCACAGTATTCCATACTTACTCACACATTAAATCCATTTCCATTCCCTTTGTACGAAAGCGAACAAAAGTTACAAAAGAGTGAAAGAATCTATCAATACCTACATATCATTCCAATTTCAATCGAAGAAGATCAGAATTCTTTTTGTATGATCCAAATCTCCGATGTCTCTCAACAAGTGACTCGAGAGAAACTGTTAAGAGAACAAATGGTAATCGCCAAAGAGAGAGAAGCAGAAGCAAAAAAAGCATCCCAAGCAAAAACCGATTTCCTTGCGTCCATGAGTCATGAAATCAGAACTCCGCTTAACGCAATTCTTGGAATGGCTGATACCTTAAGCGAAACCAATTTATCCGAAGAACAATTTGAATATTTAACTGTTCTTCGTAATTCGGGAAAAGCATTGTATAACATCATCAATGATATTCTCGACCTTTCCCGTATTGAATCTGGCAAATTAGAAATTGAACACATTGAATTTTCGATTCATGATTTGGTAAAAGAGACAGTCTCACTTTTTTTGATGAAAGCAAAATCAAAAGGAATTAATATTTCCTATTCACTACATGAGGAAATTTCCGAAAACATAAAAGGAGACTCCACTCGAATCCAACAAATTTTAATCAATTTAATCGGTAATGCAATGAAGTTTACTGAAACTGGAAGCATTCAAGTAAATGTATTATTAAGTGAAAATAAAAAGAACCTCATTTTAATTGTTGAAGACACTGGTATTGGAATTCCAAAAGAGAAATTAGTTTCTATTTTTGAAAGTTTTACACAGGTGGATAGTTCTACCACTCGTAAGTATGGTGGCACTGGACTTGGACTCACCATCACAAAAAAATTAATCATGATGATGGGTGGTGAAATTTCAGTTCAAAGTGAACTCGGGAAAGGTTCTAAGTTCATCATCCAAATTCCATACGAAGGGTTGGTTCATCGAGATTCTAGTATCCACCAACATTGGTTGGGTTTAGAATTACCAGAACCAGAACAATTTCCGAAATGCAAATTACTACTCGCGGAAGATTCAGAAGAAAATATCTTTGTGATCAAAACTTTTTTACGAAAATATCCAATTGACCTTGTGGTAGCTTACAATGGTATCGATGCCTTACAGAAATTCCAATCTTACGAATTTGATATCATTTTAATGGATATGCAAATGCCTGAAATGGATGGGATTGAAGCGACAAAACAAATTCGTTTGTATGAACAAAATCATCAGGTAGATCCTCTTGAAGCTATTCCTATCATTGCCATCTCTGCTAATGTACAAAAAGAAGATATCAGTAAAAGTTTTTTAGCTGGTGTAACTTCCTATCTTTCCAAACCTGTTCGGAAAATTGAAATTCTGAAATTGATTTATTTTTATTTAGCACTATAGAAATAAACCCAAGACAAATCGAATCGATTTTACTTTAAGACTTTTTCTACAGCAGTATCTGGGTACGCTTCCATTACGATAGAATCGTTCAATAGTTCATTTGCCTTTTCTACCGAAAGATACCCTGGTTCAAATTGAAAACTTGCTAGTTTCGGTTGATATTGATGTTGAAATTGCATTTTATATTTCATAGCAAACGCTAAAAGTGATTCTTTTGTTTGTTCTTTCTTAAAGGATACAATGACCAAACCAGGTAATACAATATTGGGTCCAGAACCAACATTTGGATTGTATACTTCCGTTACTTTAGATTGAGAACTTACTTTTAATTGTTTTGACAGAATTGGTTTTCCTGCTGGTCGAACATTCCAACCAGCTTTCCATTTCCCATTCCCCAAACCTTTGTTTTGCGAAGAATTAATAAAATTTGGATCGATAAATTCTGCCTCAACTTTCGGATTCCGGTAAAACGTCTTTTGAATTCCACCTTCGGTAAAGGAAATCTGACTGGGGGGCTCTTTTGCAACTAATCCATCGAAGAAGAGAAATACCATCAATAGGAATAAAAAAAACCGAGAGAAGGACACACTAAACATACAATTAGATTCGAAACTGACAAAGGACTTCATAACTTACCTTCCATAGATTCTCAATCGTAAAGATTGAATCACACCAACATCACCAATCGAACCGTCGTGGACGCGGATTGTCCAATTTCCACCAGGATTTTCTCCTAGAAAGCGAGAGATTCCAAATCGATACGTGGAGGAACCTGTCATATTTGCAATGGATGTATTTCCAGAAGAGCATCCAGAGTTGTTCAATGGATTTAGACATGCATGAAAATCAGAAAGTACACTCTCTGTACCACTGGGCGAAGTCAACGTAATGCGGAGTTCTGGAAAGTAGGTATGATTGGAGGTAAATTCAAGGTCCACAAATTCAATGTAAGAAATCGAAGATCCTACAAAATAAAGAACCGATGTACCAGTTACCAAATCGTTATCTGGGATGGCAGTTCCAGGATAAATAGGACTGATGGATTCTGTTTTAAACGTATCTGTAATGGGAATCCACGAACTAGCGAGAGTGAATAGTGCTTCTGCATCAATGGCACCAAAACCATATTTATGATTGATATTGAGGCCAGCTGCATTTGTGTTCCAATCTCCATCGGAAGGGTCGTTTTTTCTAGCAGAACGAGCAACTAACTCGCGTACATCTCGCCAGGAAAGATTTGGATGTTTGCTGAGAAGCAGAGCAACCACTCCAGAAGCCAATGGTGTTGCCGCAGAAGTTCCATTGAATTTTTTTGTATAATTGGAATTTGTATATTCTGATGCCGTAGCGCCAGTATTCCAACCAAAACTGCCGCTAGCATCGGTTGTAGAAATCGCGGTTGTATATGCCGAAGCATTGTTTCCTTGGGTATGGGCAACGACCCAAAGATTAGCACCTGACTCGGAGTAGTCGGCTTTTTTTCCATTTTCTCCAATCCCGCCAATCGCCATCACTCCATAATAATTTGCCTGACCATCATAATTGGCATCGTCGACCAATAGTGGCGTCGTTATCCCGCTCCCATTCGCTCCATTACCAGCCGCCCAAAGATACACAATTCCCTTCCCTCCACGGCCGAGAGAAATACCTTCATTGATTCCTTGTTGCCACAAATTACTAGAAGGCCATAACCAACCGTATAAGTCTGGAGATCCCCAACTATTATTAGAGATAAACACTCGTCCCACTTCGTTTACCATGGCTCTATATTCATCTGAGGTAAAGATCGTGGATTTTTCTAATAAATTGACACCGACCAACTTCGAACAAGGAGCCGCTCCCCTAACACCGATTCCATTTCCACCAGTTGCACCAATCACTCCCCCAACAGCTGTTCCATGAGCGCTAGTAGAGAAAGAATGAGATGGATTGAAGGAATTTGTGTTTAAATTGATACTACGTGCTGAGATTGAAATATTAGAACGTAAATCTTCATGTGAAATGTCTAAACCATCATCAACGATGCTTACAATGACTTGGTTTCCAGAATAACCTGCATCCCAAACTGGTTTAACACGCACGTCTTCGCCAGAGATGCCTCCCTTTTGCCCGTAGTTATCTAAATGCCAAAGGTCCGCATTCAGAGGATCTGAAGTAGAGGAAGAAAACGTACAATCTGCTTCTCTCGCATTGACGATGGAATTGATGAGGAGTAAGTTGAGAAGGTTATCGCTGAGAGGATCATTTTTTTTTCTAGGATTACAATGACTGAGTGAAATACTACTCAATACCATTGTGACAAATCCTAACTGCCAAATTTTCATGTGATCTGATCCTACTGATTAGATTAACAATTGGATCAGGGGATTCAATCGAATTCTTTTACAAAAAATGATTTTTAGGCTTTTGCTTCTGCTAATCGTTTTGACCGATCTTCTTGAACCAACGCGTCGATTAATTCATCCAAATCACCTTCCATAATGGAAGGTAGATTATGACTCGTAAATCCAATCCGATGATCCGTACAACGACCTTGTGGAAAATTATATGTGCGAATTCTTTCGGAACGATCACCGGATCCCACTTGGGCTTTCTTTAATGCATCTGCACTTTGTTTGGCGGTCTCAGCCATTTGATCAGCAATCCTTGCTCTTAACACTCTCATCGCTTTGTCACGGTTTTTGATTTGAGATCGTTCCTCTTGGGAAGCCACAACGATACCTGTTGGAATGTGGGTAATACGAACCGCTGAGTCTGTCGTGTTAACGTGCTGTCCACCTGCTCCAGAAGAGCGATACACATCAATGCGTAAGTCACTTTCCCTTATCTCTACTTCTTTCTCTTCTGCTTCTGGTAAAATGGCAACAGTCACTGCCGAAGTATGAATCCTTCCACCCGATTCCGTTTCGGGAATTCTTTGTACACGATGAGTACCTGATTCAAATTTAAATAAATCATATGCTCTTTCATCATCTAATGAAAAAACGATTTCTTTATAACCACCAATTCCAGTGGGACTCATATCAATGATTTCAGCTCGGATTCCCTTTTTGTCGGCGTACTTATTGTACATGCGAAATAAATCGGCACAGAACAAACCAGATTCTTCTCCACCTGTTCCAGCACGAATTTCTACCAGAATACTTTTTCCAGAATTTGGATCTGGTGGTAACAACATGATTTCGAGTTCTTTTGCCAATTCCTCTAATTTTTTTTCGCCTTCTTCAATTTCGGATTTTAACATGGAGTGCATGTCGGGATCACTTTCTGATTCTAATAAGGTTTTAGCGTCTTGGCAATCTTTGGTAATTTTTAGATATTCGTCAGCTTTTGTGTATACGGGCGTTAGGCGAGACCTTTCTTTCGATAGATTCTTCAAAGTATCCGAAGCCGTAGCTTTCGCGAGTTCATCTTCGATACGCAGGTATTTTTCTTGAATTTTTTTCAATCTATCTATCATGTCTATGGAAAGGATACAGAATGCCTCTTTTTGATAAACCAAAATCTAACGAGGATTTAAGAAACCCGTGAACGAACTTCCATCTCAGGGCAAATCCAATGGATTTTTGGAGGGCCTCATTGAATTATTTGCGGGATTTGAGGACTACAGAAGTCCCTACGCACCCACAATCCAACCACCTGAGGAATTATTGAAAGATCTGGTTCAAAATGCGTCCTTTAAATCTGGCCTCATTAGTGCTACCTGCTCCCTTCCGCCAGGGCCGCTCGGAATCCTAAGCATCCTTCCCGAACTCCTAATGGTCTACAGAATCCAAGGTCATTTGATTATGGATATTGCGGCACTCTATGGAAAAGAAGTCCAAGTAACGAAAGAGTTATTGCTCTATTGTCTCTTCAAACACGGAGGAGCCCATGTGTTTCGCAAAATCATCGAAGAATCTAGTTTTAAGATATTGATTCGCCCAACAACCGTTAGGGTTTTTCAATCTGTTTTAGAAAAACTGGGAATCATGATTTCAAAATCCATCATTCGGAAACAATTTGCAAGATGGGTTCCGATTGGAGGAGCTGTTGTGACTGGAACATTTGCCTATTATGATACAAAACGTGTAGGAAAAACAGCAATGGAGTTATTTTCCAAAGAAATTCACTCCGAGGAAATCCTAGCAATTTTGGAGTCTCAGTGAAGTTTATTTTTATTTTACTCGTTTCGCTTCTTACTTTCAGTCAGTGCCAATCCAAACACGAATCCTTAGTTTCTGAAATCGAAGACTTAATCGCAAAAGAAAAATATGAGAAGGCATTAGTCTTGTTACAAGATCGATTGTCTTCAAATCGAACGAATGCAGAAATACTTTCTAAAAATAAACCCAATCAGCCTCGTCTTTTTGCACTCTCGGAAGATCGAACAAAAATTGTTTGGACCGAAAATAAAACACTCTATTTCAAAGACTTAGTCAATGACAACCGTAACTCTATAGAATTAAAACTCAGGCCAGATTCAATTCAGTTATCAGCAAACGGAAATTATGTGGTTATTCAATATCCATTAAAACAATACGGTGGTTGTGCTTTATTTGGATATTCTACAATGGATTCTTCACTGGAACATGAGTCAATTGTTCACATACCTTGTAAAACAGGAATGGCAATATCCAATTCAGGCGATTTTTTATTATACTTTTTTGAGAATCAACTCTTCATTGAAAAAACTGGTAAAAACTCAAAACCAGAAAAATTCCTATCTGATGAATCATTTCCTTCGCCATATCCAAAATTGAAAATTCAATATCATATCTCACCGATAGGGAACGAATATCTTGTTTGGTCTGGTGTCGGTGGTGCGTATCATTTATTCTTCTTGAACATTGAATCAAAACGCGTATCCCTTTTATCTAAGGACATCGTCCTTCCAAAATTTTATTACAATAATGGAAACTCAGGTTATGTGGTGGGTGGAAAAATTGGTGATTTATACTTAAAGGAAGTTGTCTATCAACAAGGCAAGTCACCATCCATCAATCGTGGAATTCCGATTGTCACCAGAGAGGCGTATTCCTGGAAACTTTCTGGAAAGGATGAATTCATCACAACCAATCAGAATGATCCCAACCAACCCATGAAATGGAAGGTATCTGGAAAGAAGGAACATTTCCCATTTTTTTTAGATCGTTTATGGGGAGTAGCTGGAGACAAAATTGTTTACGAAAGTAAACGCGGTGAACTTGTGTTAGATGAATTAAACTTTAGCGAAGAAGATTGGAAGATTTACGAATACTTTAAAAAGGTTAGGAAACTAAACGACGGTTAAGCCGCTTGTTCTTTTTCTTTTTTTGCAGAATACACATCACATACTTTGTATAAATCCTGCACGCAATGTTTAGTCAAACGATCGAGATCATCCGATTGCAATCGATCTTTTGAACTAGGACACACAGAAAGACCCTTTGCATACAAAGGACATTTTACGTAGAATTCATTTTTAGAAAGGGACTTCTGTGGCATAACTCTGAAAATTTTTTGTGAATTCAATACACTGTCAAACTGATTTTCAGCAAAATGCTAAAATTAAAACTTGAAAAAATGGTGAATGAATCTCGATTTTTAAAAGTACAAATTTAAGATTGTAGGGCTTTCAACCGAGCCCACCTGGTCTTCAAATGTAAAATCTCGTAAATTGAACGTTTTTCCGTTCCAATGGTGTTCGAATAAATGCCCAGAAAGAAACACTTGGACAAGATCTTGTGCCCGTGTTGTTTTGATATATTTCTGCATTCCTTCGTTCTTCCAAACATTTGTGTCTGTGATTTCAACGCCTGACCATTTCATTTCTGGAAAAACGGCAGCAGGCGAAATTAAACCATCAATCGCTTTTCCTGTTAGGCGAGCATAAAGAGAAGCATCAAACACTTCTTGTCCAATTAAAATTGCCACCTTCCAACCCGGCACAATCCAAATGCGATCTTGATTTTGCTCTCCCGCGTTGTACAATTTTAATTCTTCTTCTGACAAAACTGATTTTTTGACCAATGGTTCCATCAGTTTCCCATCTGCAGAGAATGGAATCGCGACATTATATAAAGGCCCAGTGGGATCGAGCACTAAACTCCCTTTCACAATTTTCGGATTTGGTAAAAGAATCGTTCCACCCAAAATCGGAACTTTATATTCTTTTGCTAATCCAGAAAAGACTCGAACATATACTTCTGCCATTAATTCTGATTTTGATAAAATCAGCTCTCTTAAACTATAATTTTCACCTTTGGTACGCAGAGCTTCTTCCAGAGTATCTGCATTTAAAAATCTAGATTTTTCATTCAAAAATACAAGTCCCGAACCCAAATGCTCCGGAAAGATAACAATTGTTTTTCGATCAAAGATTCCGGCTGTTCGGCCTTTCATTAAAGTTTCTTCAATTCTTTCCTTCCACCATTCCTCTCTCACATAATCTTCTGGTTTTAAAACGAGTTGGATCCCCACTAAGTTTCCATATTTTCGATCTGTTCCATTGGTTTGGATGGTTACATCGGTCCAGGTTTTCACCGGTTTTGGAATGTCCACATCCTCTTCTGGTTTGCTGAAATTAAAGTCAAAGTTGAAATCAAAGTTAAAACTGAAATCTGATTTTGGAGTTTCTATTTTTGGTAATGGGAGATATGTTTCTTTGTCTTTTAAAAAAGTTGCAGAGCCATAACCAATACTAAAAAGAAAAATGAATAATAAAATTTTGTAAGGAGGCACATATAAATTATGCATATTGATTTAGATAAAGTTGGACCGCATCCAACATATACTCCGAAAAAAGTTTTTTGGGATCAAAAGTTTTGATATCAACCCATTCCATAAAATCGTGCTCATCTGACAATTCTACTTTCCCATCGATGAGTTTTGCGTCATACGCGATGATGATACAGGGATGATTTCCATCATTCACTCTATGTTTATGAACAAAGATAGGGACTGGATTAACATCAATTTTAATATTGGGACCTAGTTCTTCATTGATTTCTCTGGAAATACTATTGGTCCATTCATCAAAAAACTCATCTTCATTCATCCTTCCACCTGGAAGGTCTCCATGACCAGATTTTTGGTCTCGCAGAACTAATAATAAGTTTCCATCTCTCAAAAATAATTTTTGTGTAATTTGAAAAAAGCCGTGTTTGCTCACAATAATTTTCCCCAAACATCAATTTGGTGATCGACCGCATAAAGATCTGGCATTGGAAGTTTTTTTGTTCTGTATTGATGAACCATTCCTAAAGATACACTTGCTAATTGTGAAATGATTGGATCCATAGACTCTGTTGGAACACCAAAAAATAAAAAGTTCACGGGACTTCCATCGCTGATTAAGTAGATTTCTTTTTCCAAATTTACGTCTGTCATTTTAAATACAATTTTAGAACCTAATTCCATCTGCGTTTGGGGATCCAAGATCCGGTGAAACGAAATCGATACAGTTTTACCGTTCAGCTTCGGATTCTCGCTGGTATTAAGTTCTTTCGTCCATTGGATAAAGTTTGAAAATTCGACCGTCTTTGTGGATCCCGAAGCCAAAAACAATTGTTTGTGTTCACTTTGGAAAATCCAAGTTTCGAAATCTTTAGTCTCAAGGATTGATTCTCCAGTGACACCAATCAACAAATCATATTTTGAAAATTCTTCTGCCGAAAGTGAATGAAATGATTTTTTTTGAAGTTCCGATTCCGTTTCAAATTTTCGATCCACTTCCATCACATCCAAATTGTTCTCGTGCAAATATCCGCCGACAAGGTATTTCTTTAAAAAACCACCTATATTCCCTTTCGCACCAAGCAAAAGCACTCTTCGTTTAGATAAAACCTTACCAATACCATGAAGTGTATTTTCAATTGCATTTAAAATCGACCGAGCTACTTCTTTCGATTCTTCTAATGTTTTTTCCTTAGAAATTGCAATAGAATAAGCTGGCAAGTGCAAAGATTTCTTATCATTTTTAACTTTTGTCAAACGGTCATAACCATTTCGAGTGTGCTCAACTGTTCCAATTACATGTTTTGCGAGAATTTCAGAAAACTTTTTCTGATGATTAGAAGTTTGTTTTGATTCCACCCAAAATTCATTTAAAACTTCACCAAAGGTTACGTCATCTAGCGCTCGTTCATTGAGAACTGGAGCTACATAACCGCCATCTTCAATCAAAAGTATTGTTTCATTTTTTTCCACCAATTGTAACAACTGATTTAAAAACAAAAACATTGCCAATCTTCTCATGGCATCAAAAAATCCAAATTTTGCTTCTTCTAACTTATGTTGAAAAGAAGCATGGACTTCGAAATCGCTGTATAATGGAGAAACACCATAATATGGAATGTGATTTTTAGTCAGTTTGAATTCCAAACCTGCCATATAAAACGATTCTGTAGGAATATCTAATAAAATATCTAAATAAACAGGCGGGATATTTCCACCATACTTAACAAAAGCAACATTTAAAGAACTAACCTTTAGCCTTCTAAAGGTTTCAATTAAGGAAATGATTTCAGAAGTGATGTGATGGATTAAAAAAATATGAATCCCTTCGAAATGGAAATCATGACCTTTCCCATTCGCGATTGTTTCCAAAATAGGCATTCTTTTTAAATAAAAATTGGAATCTAACAATGTGCGCTTTTGGTTGAAACTAAAGTTTAATACTCGATCAAGTCGGGATAAATCCACATAAACAGAAGTTTTTCCGACTAGCGCTCGTAAGGTGTTGCCTTCTTTGATTTTTTTAGAAGCGGTAGAATCTTCCAAAAGTAAAAATAATTTCTTTAAGATAGTAAGCGATACATTCGGATCGGAACTAAGAATTAAATTTCGATACTGCTCTTCCCAGTAAAAGTTAATGTGCGATAGTTTTCCCAAAGGCGTTTTTTCGATTTGAGAAAATACTTTGCTAAAGTGACTATTTTCTTCCTCATAAAATGTTTCTCCTTTTTGTGCGGCATTGATGATACCATTACTCAAGGATTCACTGATTTTGGAGGCACCGGCAATGTATGTTCTTGTGTGAGCATCGCTAATTACTTCGTGAGGGATATTAGCTAAATTTAAACAACCTTCTTCTCTGGAATCAATCGTGATGCGAAGAAAAAAATCACCAATGCGATTTGCACTTTGCACCCGTTCCATTAGGATATAATAACCAGAGGGATGCACAAACTCGGTATCAAAAGGAAACAGAAGGGCTACGGAAGAATTCCGATTGGGATCTTCTCCGTAAAACTCAGGATGGATTTTTTTAGCGATGGATTGTTGTTGGAAAGATCCAAAAACAAAGCGTAAATTTTCTTCAAATTCTTCGCGAAACAAAACCCAATCTTTTAAAATTCCAGCCCTTGCAAACACCTGCACATGTTGAATGTGCATATCAACTAACTCATGATTGATGTTTGGATTGATTTTGTATGTAAATGCTAAATCACCTGGAAGGGATTGTAATAAGTTTCCAATTTCTTCTCCGATCGTACGAGATAAAATCGAAAGTCCAAAAAAGATTCTCAAATTGGATAAATCAATTTCCCATAAACCATCTTCCACTTGATATAAAGTTGGACCAAGAGATGTTTTCGTATTTTTTTCTGAAGTCATATGGCTATTGGAAATCAACGATTACCTTGACACTTGTTGGTTCTTTTGCTTTTAAATAGGCTTCTTCCAGTTTGTCAGACGGAAACCGATGAGAAATCAAATGCGTTTCCAATGACTTTGTAATCGCTGGATTGTCTTTCAAAAGAGAAATAGCAAGGTGAAAATCACCGCAACGTGAACTGTGAATCTCTTTTCCTTGTTTCAAAAACTCACGTATAAGTGCAACTTCACCAGACCATTTTTCAGAGTTAGTTGTATCTACAAGAATAGCGCCCCTTGGACGAACCAGGGAATTTTCATGAGAAGCGTTAGGACGGATTGATAAACCAATCTGAGCAGGATTCGAAACAACCACCAAATCAAAACGAGGCAATTGGGAAGAAAACTCATCCGATGCCAAAATGGCTTCAGCTGTTGTTTCATTTCCCTCAAATATATGAAACTTTTTCTTTAGCTCTGTTTTAATTCTTTCTGAAACACCTTCAAAAACAAAAACGTTTTGATTCGTGCGCTCTTCTTTTTGCCAATGAAATTTGGTATTTTCCATTTTGTAAGGTAAAATGGAAAGTTCATCCACAACCAGTTCTGTCAGGTGCTGTAATCCAGCCATGACTTGACCATTGGTTGTTTTGAGATGCACCTCTCGTTTACTCAATTGAAGTGCAGATTCAAAACCAGAAGTGGTGGAAGTTGTATCATAAACAATATCAAATGTATTCCGAATTTCGCCTACATCAGTTATGCGAAGATCAACAACATCGTCAGCACCCATTTCTTTCGATAAGTTTACGAGGTGATCATGTCGTGTAATCGCCGTGATACGGAAATTGGCACCATTTGTTTTACGGTATGAAGAAAGTGCCGCAAGAATCAAACTCCCCAATCGTCTCGGTCCCAAAACGGCAACATGGTCTCCTGGTTTGGGAGGGGATGCGATGATGGCTTGTAAGGCAGCCGCAAATGGTTCCATGAGAACGGCAGCTTTAGGAGAAACTCCTTCCAATGGGATAGCTGCGTTTACGGGAGCCAAAATATAGGGACCAAAACCTCCAGGAAGGCGATCAATTCCTAAGACACGTCGTTCTGGGGAATGCGTAGGAATACCGGCTTGGCAAAATGCATCAGGATGTTGATCACCCCTGGCTTCGTAAGTATCATTAATTTCGATGACGAACTGTTTGCCTTTGTTTTCCTCGAGTCCTTCCGCAAGGACTTCGTGACCAATGATTTGAGGAAGAGGGAATGGAAGAAACCGTCGATCAATGTCAGTGGAACAAACACCACACGAGACGGTTTTGAGAGGGATATATCCTGGACCTAATTGGAGGTAGGTTGAACCATTACGCTTGATTTCCCAACCATCTTTTTGATTTCCAATGTATTCATATTCCGCTGATTCAAATGAGTCATCGGAAAGGTAATCCTTAGCTCGGAATTTTAGATTCATTACCTATTGTTGATAAAAAATAGAAGAATGATCGTCAATGTAAAAAAGGTAAAGTTAAGGAGAAAGCCTTGTCTGATTTCTTGTCTCTCTTTTTCACCCAATAAATAACTTGTCACAAATACGGAAAAAAAACCACCTAAGTGTGCCCAATGCGCCACATTGTCTCTAGCAAAAACATTTGTCACATCCGAATACACCATCATCCAACCAAATAAAAACACAGGAAACGGAATCGATTTCGTTTTGGAAATGGGAAACCGAAACGGAGATAATAAAGTGGCCGCCGATGCAAGTCCCGAAATAGAACCACTTGCCCCTACAATGGGAGTTTTATCTCCGAAAATAAGTCCCCGCACGATTCCATCGCCTAACACAGAAAGAAGACCTGCCATAAAATAAAACAGTAGCCACTTTGCCTTTCCCACTCTTTTTTCGACCACTCGTCCTAGTATTAATAGAAAGAATAAGTTCGATAACAAATGCGCACCTGAACCATGAAAAAAGGTCGATAAAATCCAATTGATTGGTTCTAATTCACCAGGTGTGGCAATAAAATATTCTCCCACTAAATCTGGTGCAAAAATGGAAACAACTGGGTATAACAAAAATAAAAATAAAGCAAAACTAGCCGTGAGTGGAAATTCCCAAATGAATGATCGCATAACTATTTAAAGGTTGAGATTTTTGCTTCAGGAGGATTACGAAGATACGCAGGGTCAAAATTTGGAATCCCTGTGGCTAATTCATGTAAATCGGGTTGTTTCCAAATTTGTTCGTAATAATTGAGAGCACCATACGAATCAAAGTGACTGTCATACAAAAAACGTAAGTATTTTTCTTTATCGTTTATGATGATTCGATTTACTTCATTTACCATCGCTTCAAAACTACGGCTTTCTTTATCAAATTCATCAATCGAATCGTGAAGTAATCCTAATAACACAATGTATTTTTCTGACTGTTTGAGTGACTTCAAGGAATAAGCTAATTCCTGTAATTTCATTAAATACAAATAAGGACGGATATTTTTTCCAACGATCAATTTTTGTTTGGCAACTGCAATTTCCCGATATCCTAAACGTAAATACAATTTGGTTTCAGTTTTTTCTCTTCCATTGGCTAAACGAGCAAGTCTTCCCAGTTCGATTTCTAATTCTTCGATTTCATCTTCCAAAACATTGATATAAAGTTGGATGAGTAGTCCTTGGGTTCTACGGAGTTCCGCGTAAGATTTCCCCAAATCCATTTGTAAATGAAGGATTTCGGATTCTATGTGGTGTTGTACGCATCGCTTGAAGTATTTTTTTTGGTCTTCTGTCCCACGATTGCTGATAGTTGAATTCAAAATGCGAAGAAACTCGTAATTATCCTTGAGTCCGTAGCTAACACGGATTAACTGTGTAGCTTTCGAACTGGATTGGTCTGGTGTCATCTCCCCCATGGCTGTAAAGAGGAGTATTAGTATGACCGAAAAACGTTTCATCTATGCAACTAGTTTCGGCCATACAGAGAAAACATTAGCATGATAAAAAAGAAAAGACATATACGTCTCATATTTTAGAATTATGTCGAGAGGAAACTGTGCAAAAGTTAGGATCATTACCCAATTCTCCCCTAGAAGCCATTGACCTATTAAAATCGGAAATGGACCAACCCATCTGGGAAAATCGCCTCTTAGAATTAATGAAATTAGCCGCAAATAACGACAAAAATATTTGGGCTATGATCTACCAAATCATTCGCGAAGCTGATTCTGGAAGGTTGTCATGGGGGTATCACAAACCTTTACTTTCAGGAATTGTGTACTTACTTGCCTACGTTGGTGATTCGAAAAGTTACCGAGTGCTTCTGAATTATGTCAAATCTTTAGATCGTACGATCCCTATCGGTGCGATGGAACTCATTTCCGACTTACTTCCTACTTTTGCAGAACTCGACGTGCGAGAACTTTTTTCCATAGCAAAGCATCAAGATGAACTCAAATCTGCATTTGGAGTTTTGGCTTTATGCAAACTCAATTTAGAAAATCGACTTACGGAAGATGAGAAAACAAATCTAAAAACATTTTTGTCTGATTATCGAAATTTAAAATACTATCTAAATGATACTATTGAACTTACATTAGAACAATTGAATGAAACAGATTCTGGTGATATGTTATCAGAACTTGACGGAATTATGTTATGAAAGCTGCCGTTTTACCTTCGGGGTCGAGATCTTTAGAAATTCAGGAATTGGACCTTCCTTCTCTGCAACCTAATCAAGCCAAGGTGAAGGTGAAAGCTTGCGGAATTTGTGGTTCCGACATTCATCTCATTTTACATGGAAAGATGAAGGCTACGTATTCGCCTTGTGTTCCTGGTCACGAAACTTCAGGAGTTGTAACTGAAATTGGGGAAAAAGTCTCCAAAGTAAAAGTGGGTGACCGGGTGGTAGTGAGTGCGGGTACCTCCTGCGGAACATGTAAACACTGTTTGGTGGGAAGAGAAAACCTATGTGAAAATATAGGTGTTATTGGATTCAACCAAAGAGGTGGATTTGCCGAATACATCCAAGCGGAAGAACGTTATCTCCACATTTTACCAGAAGAAATCCCTTTTGCCGAAGGAGCGATTCTGGCAGATGCAGTGTCCACTCCCTATCATGCAGTCAAATACCAAGGGGAACTCAAAGCGGGAGAATCTGTAGCCATCATTGGATGCGGTGGACTTGGAATCCACGCTGTTGCTATTGCCAAAGCACTCGGAGCTGGAAAAATTTTTGCCTTGGACATCGACAGTGGAAGTTTGGAAAACGCAAAACAATATGGTGCCGACGAACTTATATTAGTTGAAAAAAATATGCAAGTTGGAAAGGTTCTCAAGGAAAAATCGGGAGGAATCGACCTCCTATGCGATTTTACTGGGTTTATGCCAAATATCGAAAGTAGTGTGCGTGCGATGAACCGAGGGGGAAGGATCGTACTCGTTGGCATCGGAAGGAACAAACTCGAAATCCCAATGCCATTTTTCTTAATTGAAAGACAAATCCGAATCACAGGTTCCTATGGATCCGATAGACGAGCTATCCCGGAACTCATCCAACTCTATCAGGAAAAAAAATTAAATCTCACAAAGTCTATCAGTGGCATTCACAAACTGGAAGAAACCAATGAATATCTTCATGCTTTGGAAGAAAAGAAAGGAAATCCGATTCGGTTTATCATCAATCCCGAATTGTAAATTTGGTCAATAGATACATCTGAAGAAATTTTATTTGTTCTGTTTATTTAATCTCAACAAGTAAATAACTAAGGTCATCCATTTGATGTTTCCAGCCATTAGAAAATCGAAACAAAGAATCCTGTAAAATCATGGATAAGTCTTGGATATTATGAAAACGATATTCCCATAACAACGATTTGAGTCTGTCTTCTCCGAAACTTTCCCCTTCTTCATTCAACAAATCAAAAATTCCATCCGTATACAGCAATAGTTTATCTTTTGGTTGAATCGAAAGTATTTGTTCTTCATAGGATTGATGCGAGAATAGTCCCAAAGGTTTGCCTTTGGCAGTTAAGTGTTTTACTTCATTTTCATGATCGCGAATCAATAAAAAACTAGGATGGCCTGCATTACTAAAGGTCACCGTATAGGATTCAGTATCGATAAAAAGATAAGATGCCGTGATAAATAGATTTTTCGTTTTCCCAACCAAATGTCGATTCATCAAATGAAAGACGCGTGCGGGAAATTGTAAATAGGGACCTGCTCCAACGAATGCCATTTTGGACATGGCAGCCACCATCGCAGAAGAAATGCCGTGCCCAGAAACATCGGCAATGAGAATCGCCCAATTGCCCATACTATCTTTTGTATGATCAAAGTAATCACCGCCAACAGATTCTAAATTTTGTGAGAACCCGATGATCCGAATTTTTTCATCTTCATTGTATTTGGAAGATAGAAGAGATTTTTGTAGCGCATGCGCTAAAGCCAAATCTTTGTCAATTTGGACAAGCCTCTGCAATTCTCTATTTTTGGTTCGAAGCTCTGCATTCATTCGATTGATAGAATGCAATAATTCCCAATAATGTTTGAACACATAAAAACCAAAAAATCCCAACATTAGAAAGAAACCATAGTGGATGATTCTGAATTGATGATCTAAAATTTCCAAATCAACTAGTGTATCATGAAGTCCCGAAAGAACAATCACCAAAATACCAATAATAATTTCTCTTAACTTTTGATTTCCTTTGATAAAGACATACAGTGAAGATAGGATAACAAAAAAAGCTTCCAATACAACAACCCAATTGTAACTTTCTTCGCTATTTAAAAATGAGATTCCATTTTCATAATGTTGAAAGATTGAAATGATGAATAGTACCAAATGTAAGATTACAATGAGTTTAAAAAGATTTCTAAAAAAAGGAGGAAAAACACAGATCAAAAATAATAATAAAGTAAAAGGAAAAAAAGAAAAGTTCAAAAACGTAATCGGAACTGTATACGATGCGTATTGCCTCAAAGAAAATCCTACAAATCCATTCATAGCTTCAATGAGAGACGCAGACAAAAGTAAGATCGAAAAATTTAGAAATATCATTTCCTTTCGTCTTAAAAAATAAAATCCCATAAAAATAAAGGATAAGACCAAAAGGATGGGAGCAAAAAAAGTTTTGGAAAAATTTTCCATAAACAATTCTATTAATGCTTGCGAATGATTTTTAAATACAACATCTCGATCCATTCCAATAAAACCGTTATATCTCGATTGGATTTGTATTATAATGGATCCTTGGGGTTCAGGGTTTAATGGAATTAAATGGGGAAAAATGAAATCATGATTTTTGTCTACGTATACTAGTTCCTTCCCTTGGTACACTTTGACAGTCTCTAAAATAATTTCGCTAAATAAAATGGGACTCTGTAATTGCCGAATGAACTGATCACTAAATTTTATATATAAATATGCTTTTTCCCTTTTTTTAAATCCAAGTTTTTGTGGTTCAAATTGTATCCAATCTTTTTCTGGAATCGTTTCTGGATTCCCGATTTCTGAATCAGACCAATAGTAATAGCGATCAATCAGATATACGGACTGCTGTAGCGGGCTTTCTTGGTTCCTTTCTGAATACAAATCAAAACAGTTTTGAAACGAAAGTATCCAAATCAAAGAAAGAACAAATCGAGTGTTCAACAGAATGAATTTATATGATTTGACTTCTTTCAATTTTTTATTCCTATTGGAAAAGCAGGATTAAGTTCAATGAATCGCATTCGATTCCAATCATTTTTTTACCTACTCCCCTTCCTATTATTGTCTCTTAGCACCATTATGGCCCAAGAGAACAAAACTCCTCAACAGCTCTTCATGGAAGACAAAATGGAATGTTATTCGATTGCCACTGAGATTGATGGCCAAGAATACCAAAAATCCCTTAAGTGTATTTCGATGGATTCCATTTGTTATATCATCCAAGGATTTGCGATGAGTTGTATTCCGAGATCTGGTCGTTATCCTTCAGAGCTTCCTAACCTAACACCAAAACCAACTCAGCCATAATCGTATAACAGGAGATTTATGAAAATCAAAACAAAAATCAGTGAAATGTTAAAAATTGATCTACCGATCATTGCCGCACCTATGTTTCTCGTTTCCTATCCAGAACTCGTGGTGGCCGTTTCGGAGGCAGGAGGAATCGGTTGTTTTCCTTCTTTGAATTACAGAACGCCAGAACAATTACGGGAAGGGATTTTGGAAATTCGTTCCAAAACGAAAAAACCAATCGGGGTAAATTTAATTCTACATAAGGAGCATAATCCGAATTGGGCAAAACAATTCGAAGTTGTGATGGATCTAAAAGTGGAACTCATCATCACAAGCCTTGGAACTCCGAGAACCATTGCCAAAGAAATCAAAGCAAATGGTTCTTCTCTCTTTTGTGATGTGACAACACTGAAACACGCAAACATTGTCGCAAAATCAGGTGCAGACGCACTGATAGCTGTTTCCCAAGGGGCAGGTGGACATGCGGGAGCCATCACTCCTTTTGCACTGATTCCCTATTTAAAAAAGGAAACGGGACTTCCCGTAATAGCGGCGGGAGCCATTTCTAATGGTTCCCAAATGGCGGCGGCACTTTCGTTGGGTGCGGACGCAGTTTATATCGGTACTCGTTTCATCGCAACTCCAGAATCAAGAGCTCAAAATGAATACAAACAAATGTTAATTGATTCAAGTCCTGATGAAATCATCTACACGGAAAAAATTTCAGGAATCCCTGCCAATTGGTTGGCCAAATCCGTCGAAAAATCACCAGAGATCTTAGAAGATGGACCTAAAAAAATTGCAGCGGGTCATGCTGGTGGTGAAAAAGCAATGGAACAAGAATATAAACGTTGGCGAGACATTTGGTCTGCTGGCCAAGGTGTTGCCCAAATCGAAGAAGTCAAACCCGCTGGTGACATTGTAAAAGAAATCGCAAACGAGTATCTTCAAACCATCAACTCGTTGCCACGTAACTAGCACAAAACAGCTATGATGCGAATCTTTCCTACTGGATTGATTCGTATCATACAAAATTCCCTTCTTAAAGCCGAAACTTTTGAATCGTTCTCACCATCCCTTTTACATCAAGATAATCGTTCGATTTGTACAAAAGTTTCCCATCTGGACCCAGAATCAAAAAGAAAGGCAAACCAATTTTTAATTCTGGATAGTTGGGATTGTTGGCAAAAGTTTCAAATATTGGATCGGTATCATATACCTTCCACAAAACAACATCTTTCTGAAAGGTTTGGTTCCATTCCCCATGGGACAGGGTGAGTTTTTGAAACTCCTTGCAGTTTGTACACCAATCCGCATAAAAATCTATGAAAATAGGAATCTGTTTCTCTTTTGCGATTTGTAATACATCCTTTTCACTGCGATACCAAATCAGATTTCCATGTTCCTCTGTTAACATTTGATTCCCTTCTATTCCTTGGGAATCAACAGATCCAGTTCCCTGTAATACAAAACCCGAAAGGAGAAGTAACAAAACGAGAAATAGAGTGAAGGTAAAAATTTGATAGAGAGACTGCTTCATCTTCTCTGTTACAGAACCTTCTTTTTTCTGTAGATACAAACCAAGAAGTGCCAATATCCAAAGTAGATACACTTTGGAACTTACTCCTGTTGGGATTCCCCACAAATCGAAGGCTTTCTCTAAGTAGGTAAAAGAAAAATAGAAAATCAGTAAGGCAAGGAACCACTGCACATACTTCATCCATTTTCCTGATTTCGGTAATGACAATCCAAATACACCAATCAGAAGAAATGGAATCCCTAAACCCAAACCAAACAAAAACATTTTGAATGAGGTAAATAGAATTGGCAGAATCTTAAGTCCCTCTGTTTGGTAAGTGATGAGTTGAACTAAAATGGATACAACAACTGGTCCAACACATGGAGAGGAAAGGAGACCTGCTCCCATACCTAAAAAGAAGGTATTCGCATAATTCACGTTTACCGAGTTTTTAAGATCCCCAGAAAAAAATGGAAAGTATAAAAACTCTGCAACACTAAGTCCTAAAATAAATAAGAGAATCGCTAGGATAAGTTGTGTTTCTGGGAATCGTAAAAAAGAATTAAAAACACCTCCACTCACACCAGCAATCAATCCAAAGATTGCATACATGAAAGCCAGTCCAAAATAATACACCAGAGGATGAGACCATTTGTGTTTGGCAACGCGTGTCTTTAGTATACCTGCGGTAATCGGATATAAAGGATAAACACAAGGGAGTAATCCTGCAAATAACCCACCTAAAGCCAAAAACAAAATAGTAACTCCAGAAAAGTTACCAGAGGACAATTGGGATTCAATAAACGCTTGGATTTCAGAAAACATACATTTTATCTTAGAACGAGGCTGTGGCTTTCAAAACAAGACTCCGATCCAATCTTCCATATTCAGAAATCGGAAACGTCACTGGTTTTGAAAACTGTTCTATATATTCGACACGATTTGATGCATCCCCGGTACTGTCTACATACCATTTATTTGGATCTCCTTTTGTATCAAAGGAACGAACCTCTGTATACCCCAAGGCAAAACGAGTCGTAGGAGTGAATATCCATTCTGCAAACAACTGTCTCAGTCGGTAATAGGATTGATCCGAATAACGAGGCTCTAAGCTTCCTGGCTGAAACCTGACCCAAGGCTCCCGTTCTACTGTTTCTGTCGCGACAAGACCTGGATTCGGGCCTCCTGTAGCCATTTCACCTCTTGCCACAAGGCGTATGATTCCATTTCCGATTCCAAGCCATACATATGCGCCTCTACCGGTCGATTCTGGTATCATGGTTCCCGCTTGATTAGGATTCATACGATCGACAATCGTTCCACCCAATTGTTTTTTAAACATTCCACCAAGTCCCAAATTGATGGTTTCTTTCCACAGGAGATGTGACTCAAGAGCGACAACTTGTTCTTGGTTTAAAGAAACTGGTCCTTGTCTTCTCGTGTTTGGATTTCCATCCTCAGGTAGACATTTGGTTCTTCCCTCCCTACATTCATCACTCGCATAACCAAAAGCATTCGAAGCCCTCCCTAAAAGATGGATTCCTGTTTTTAAATGATCAGACCAAGTGGGGTCCCAACCTATTTTTCCCATCACATCATAACCTGTGTTGGTTGTGTTTTGTACATTTCGATATCCTTCTCCGTTCACCACGGCAGTTTGAACAGAAAAAGATTTCCATCGAAACATATAATTAATACCTAAATCAACTGGATCTCTTGCAAATCCCAATGACTCTAAAGGCGATTTGTCAAAATACCGCCAATCATAGTTACCCGACCAAACGGAAAACATATGCGGTAACTCAAACATTCCAAATTGAATTTGGTGTTTTGAATTTCCCAATTCAAACGATTTTGTAAGATTTGCTCGCCTAACTAGAAATACATATGGATTGGATTTATTTCCAGTTCCTGCTTGTGTATCGTTGGTTAGGGCATCATTTCTTAAAATTTCTCCCCAAAATTCAGCTTTGATTCCCATTTCATCCCATTCTTTCGAAATGGAAAATAAAGTCCAAGGCATAGAAAATCCTGATTTATCTGAGGGAGAAAGGTCTGTCGTGTTGGAGGCTTTATCTCGAATTCGAATCGATGCAGTGGGTGTAATGATAGCTCCGAGTTTTAGGCCATAATACCCATCTGGTTCTTCCTTTTTGGTTGTGATTACCTCCTCACTTAACAAAGGATAAATGAGGAAGAGAAATGTAAGAAGAAA
Source organism: Leptospira sp. WS60.C2 (assembly GCF_040833955.1). NCBI lineage: Bacteria > Pseudomonadati > Spirochaetota > Leptospiria > Leptospirales > Leptospiraceae > Leptospira > Leptospira milleri. The sequence goes on from NZ_CP162133.1 coordinate 3,265,228, forward strand.
CCTTAAAAAAAATTTCACTATTTGCCGTAAGTTTCATCAGGGAGATACGATTTATCTTCCCAACCAACGGGTTTATGACAAGGAAGGCAACGATTCAACATGGGAAATTCTCTGCGTTTTTCTTTAAAAAGAAGTGTGGAACCTTCCTTTGTGATCAAATCTTTATAATTATTTTTCTCTAGTTCAGTAGCTCCTACCTTTTTGGCGCCACCTGTCCCTTTTGAGAAATCGGAACCATTGATATTGACTGTGCCCTCACAAACACAGGTATAACCCTTTTGTTCTTTTTCCTCGAAAAACACTCCAAAGGCGGTCCCTCTTACCCCTGCTGTTGTGGTTGGAGTTGAAACTTCAAAATTACCTTTTTTAAAATTGTTCACACGAAACCAGGCAGCGCCGTTTTGAACATAAGCCTTAGCTATTTTTTTCTCTGAATTCCACTCTTGCAGAGAAAAATCTGTATTTGGTTGGATACGGATTTCTGTTTCTTGGTATAAAAAATCAACTTTTGATCCGTTTCCGGTCTTGATTCGGTCCCCAGGTTTAATGACATCATTCACCTTGAGAGTTTTCCAAAGTTTGGATGTGTCTTCGGCTGGTAAAAAACTCACTTTTCCACGGATGAACGTAGCAACGGCAAACTCTTCTGCGAAAAGAGAATGAGACAGGAAGACTAAGCTGATGATGGTTAGAGGGATTTTGAGGCTCATAATCACTCTAACAAACATTTGGAAATAAATTATCAATCAAATTCTTAAATTTGAAGATTTTGAAATCGGATCACCAGGGGATCGGAAATCCCAACTGAGACAATTTGTACTCCAATTCCTCACGTTCTCGGCTTTTTTTAGCGGTAGTACCTTGGTCATCTAACATTCCTAGTTCGATTGCTTTTCGGATCGCTCCCTCTTTTCCAGCTTGGTTGAGAGCCGCAATGATTTCGGTGTCATATTTTGTGAGATGAAGTGCACTCAGACGGTAGTCCACGAAAGCTTCCCAAGTATGAGGAACCCATTTTTTGACAATTTGTTCTCCAATGGTTTTTGCAAACAATCGAATCTCCAATTGCGCATGGTCATCCATACGAAGGGCTAAAAAGTGAAGTAAGTTATGAAGGTCAATTTTCCAATAGGCTTCTGTATAGGTGGCAAGTGGTAGATCTTTTCTTGCTTGTTCGCGAGCCACTCCCATCTCCAATCGTTCGTTATAAATCTCATTGGCAAATTTCTGGAATTCTGTTTCACGCTTTGTTAGGTGATCACCCTTGGATGATTCTAAAAAGCCATCACTCCCTTGTTTGTTCCCAATCGATTGGATTCGCCATTCACCAGGCAATGTAGTTTGAGCAGAGTCGATGGCTACGGAATAACGCGTAGAGTATTCATTGACATTTGCCATTCTATGACGAATCCATTGGCGCCAAGTGTCCATCGGAACTCTGACGTGGAGCTTAAGTTCGCACATTTCAAAAGGAGTACTGTGTCTGTGACGCATTAAGTAGCGAATGAGACCACGATCTTCATTTACCTTTTTTGTTCCTTTTCCGTACGAAACGCGTGCGGCTTGCACGATTGATTCATCTGAGCCCATATAATCCACAAGTCTCACAAATCCATCATCCAAAATTGGGAATGGTTTTCCTAAAATGGAGTCTAATTCGGGAACGGATACTCTTGAAATGGATTCGAAATCAGATTGTTGCATATTGCTTTATTTTTTAGTTCTCAGGCATATGAAAAGTCGAAAATATTGAGTATAGCGCACAGAACCTGCGAGAAATAGAAAGGATGCTAAATGGCAGTTGAAGAAAATACTTTGGAAGATCGTTTGATCAAAATTTCCAACAGAGAAAGTAATAAAAATCTCATGGTCAGTTCGGATAAAATTTTCATTTTTCCGGTGCCCAAAACCACCTTTCACTTTTTGGAAAACATTTGGCAGTCATTCACCAATAAAATGGTATCTCTCGTGGATTTTAACGATGATCCCATTTTTAATTTTTCCATTTTTGAGGTTATTGACCAAGATGAAATGAAAATTGTGGCAACCGCCACTCATTTCAAATTACGGGAAATCGCAGAAAGACGAAAAATTCCAGGAATCGAAGAATACATCAAAAAATCGAGACCCATTCACCTTGCAGATCCAAGGAACGAATCAGCAAGGTTCCTTCGTAAATCCATCATTGATTTTAACAAAGGCCTCAGACCAGAAGTTATTTTTATCAATCTCAAAGAAGAAGAAATCCATCCTGAGAAAAAAGTTTTGCTTTCCGAAACAATGAACCACGCCGTTGGCATTCCTCTCTTTGTGAATGAAAACCCAATTGGGATCTTATGGGGGATCACTAAAGATCCCATCTCGGAAGAGCAAATTCGCCCTCTGACCCTCCAATTGTATTCTCTTTTTGATGTGATTGAGTTTGTTGTCGCGAAAGAAATGGAATCAGGAAATGACCATTACATTGCACAAAAAAACATTGAGAAAGCAGACACAGTTTCTAACTCACGGAATTTATTTTACACAACTACGAAGGATCAAAAAGAACCTGTCACATCGATTATTTTTAAATCCCACCAGTATAATATTGAATACAGGATGGACGCATCCTTCATTATTCCGACTACGGATGGTTATGCGGTTTCACTCAAAAGTTTCACTCCAGAAAAATTAAACAACACAGGAAAAAACCTACTCCTCATCCCTGGGTTTTTCTGTCGACGTTCGGTCATGGACAAATTAGCAAAAGAACTCGCACTCAAATATGGCTACCGAGTTTTCCTGATGGATATGCGAGGAAGGTCCAGACAAACTATGCCAAAACATGGAAAAAAGGAAGGTTGGACTGTTGACAATTACATCCAAGACGATTTTCCAGAAGTTTTACGCTGGATTCGATGGCACTATCCAAGTGAACGAACTGTAGTGGTTGGGCATAGTATGGGGGGGATGATCCCTAGATTCTATGTTTCTTCCTACGAAACAATCAAAGAACATAAACAAGAATTCAATCTACCGCAGCCAGAAGAATACATTGCAGGAATTGTTTCCATTACCTCTCCCAATTATATCAGCTTAAAGTCCAACTTCATTGGGTTAGATACATTGAAAAAGGGATTTAGTATGCTCCCTCACAAAATGATCTCGGATATGATTTTGAGTATGGCAAGTTTTTCCATGCAGGCAACAATTCAAACCATCGATTTGAAAAAATTCTTCAAATTGATTTTAAATCTCCACTCTAGTTTAAGAAGCTTTAGTTATAATATAGGAACCAAAGTGTTAACCATCAAAGACTTTGTGGGTTATAAAGAAATCACACCTCCAGAATGGTATTTTCTCATGGAAGACGTGTTTTGCGAAGAATCAGTTTCTGTGATCATGCAATTTTTCCAAAGTCAAATTTCGAATGAACGTAGTTTTTGGTCGAATGATGGTAAAATCAATTACACAGAAAATTTCCTAAACAATTTCAATTTACCGATTTACAGTGTGGTTGGAACCGTCGACAAAATCGTACCAGAAGAAAGTTTAACGGAATTAAAAGATCTCAAATCAGAAAACAAAGTTACAACTTATTACGAACAAGGACACCTAGGAATCATTTTCCACGGCGAAACCGTTCGAAAAATCTGTAAAGGAATGGATGAGTGGATCCAGAACTTAAAATAAGGAAAGATTCCCCTAACGACCGCTAAATCGATTGCGAATCATTTCCATTTCTTTTGTCAGTGTGGCATCACGACCAGCTAGGTAATAAGCGCCACGCACTGGTATACTTGTGATTTCAGAATCTTCCGTGATGGTCACAAGTGTTCCTGGAATTTTAGGCTCTAATGAATACGTCCATGATCCACGCATTTTAAAACTGGCATCCGTTAGTTCAATTTTCCACTTTCGATTGGGTACAAACTCACGTAACTCGAAAATCATATACCCACCCATATCTGGTGTTTCTAACCATTTGCTTGGGGTTCCATCGGCTTTTGTTTCAAGAATTTTGACTGAGATGACTTCCTTTCTTCGGTTCGGGAGGTCTTGGATATCGGTGATGAAATTCCAAATGTCTTCTGGTTCTGCTTTTAGCCATTCACTGGTTTCTTTGTGAAATTTTGGTTCTTGGAAATAGCCAACTGCAAGAAACAATACAACAAGACCAATCAGTAAAAAACTAGTTCCAAAAGCAAAAAGGAGAATGCGCTTCATACCTTTTTTTCTTGCTATCTGGCATTTGAATCAATCATAATCTTTTCCACAATGAATGCAAATGAAGAGTTGATCCAAAAGTTTTATACAGCCTTTCAAAACAAAGACGGACAAACCATGATTTCCCTTTACCACCCAGAGATCCAATTTGAGGACCCTGCGTTTGGAACATTACGTGGAAAAGAAGCTGGTGCTATGTGGCTTATGCTTTTAGAAAGAGGCCAAAATTTAACGATTCGATTTTCGAATATCCAAGCCAATGAAAAGGAAGGTTCGGCCGATTGGGAAGCTGATTATAGTTTCAGTAAAACAGGAAGACTTGTTCAAAATAAAATCCATGCAAAGTTCACGTTCCAAGATGGTAAAATCATCCAACACAAAGATCATTTTTCCATGTGGAAGTGGCTTGGAATGGCAATGGGACCGATTGGTTATTTACTCGGTTGGTGGCCAGCTCTCGGAAACAAAGTCAGAAAAGAAGCAATCACTGGCTTACAATTGTATATGAAACGAAAACGAATGTAGTCTCAGATCCTTGTTGGGATTGGTGTGACCATATCCCATCAAGGACTAGGCATATTGGATAAACCACCAGCGTTGATCACTTGTTTGTATCCAATGGATTCTAAAAACGATTTGGCGCTGCCACTTCTACCACCAGAAGCGCAATAAAGAATGATGGTTTGATTTTTATCACCAAACTCATCCACACGTTTGGAAACTTCATCGATCGGGATGTTCTTTGCATTCGGAAAATGCCCAGAATTGAATTCCGTCACTGTTCGTACGTCGACGACAAGTGCTCCTGAATCAATTTTTTCTTTTAGCCCTGACTGATTCATACCAGACGAATTTCTCAATTGATAAACGATAAATAAAACAGCTACAATGACAATTGCGATGAGGACCATTCGATTCAATATCACTCTCCTACTTTATTAGGATAGACGAATGAAACACTTTGATTCTTGCCAAGTTCACGAAAAAAACAAGAATAATATCCTGTGTGGCAAGCTGCGCCCTTTTGTTCCGTAACATATTGAATGAAGAAAGGGTTTAAGTGGACATAAACACGTTTTAACTGTTGCAAATGTCCTGATTCTTCGCCTTTCACCCACTTCCCGTTTCGCGATCGACTGAAATAAGTTCCATAGCCAGTCTCTAAGGCATGGAGTAGACTTTCTTTTTTTCCCCATGCTAACATCAAATCTTTACCAAATTCATCCTGTGCTAAAAATGGGGACAACTTAGGCATTCTTTCTAAAATAGAATTCAGATCTTTTGGCTCGATTGCGATTTTTCCATTTTCCCATAACAAATGTTTATCGGCCAAAGTCATTGAAGGTGAAATTTCTAAAAATGCATCTTCATCGCAATCAACGAATAGTTTTTTCTGATTGAAATCAAAATCTGCTACGAATTCTTCTGCCTGTTTAGAATCGATCACTTTCAGATTTACTTCATGTGCTAACAGGGAAGGTTTAGAGAGTAAAACGATGTCTTTTCCGCTGGGAATTTGAATCATACATTTACCTCGATTGCCAAAATTTCTGTGGTTTTCGTTTTCCCACGAAGTGCCAAGGTTCCCATGGTTTTAACTTTTAAGTTTTGTCGAAATTCTAGAGAGATATGATCATACAGCTCCCTAGAGATTAAAAAATTTCGTTTTAATTCTTTGCCAAGTGATTCTAGGCGACTTGCCGCATTCACGGTATCTCCGATCACCGTGTATTCCAATCGTTTTTCAACACCTACGTTCCCGACAATGACAGGGCCATAATGAATCCCGATACGAATTTCGACTAATTTTTCTCCATTTTCTTGCCTCTTGCGATTCCAATCAGCTAATGCTTGTAACATGGATATTCCTGCTTGGACAGATTTTGTTGCATCATCCTTAGAGGGAACGGGAGTTCCGAAGGTAACCATCATTCCATCCCCTATAAACTTATCTAAGGTACCATTGTGATGAAAGACAATATCCAACATAAAACTATGATATTCTGATAAAAGGGACATTGTCTTTTGGGGACCTAATGATTCTGAGATTTGTGTAAAATGAGCAATGTCACAAAATAAAACGGCAACTGTAGATTCCTTTCCACCTGGCTTAAAAAAGTCTTCATCAGCATTATCTAATTCATCAACAACATTGGGAGAAAAGTAACGTGTGAGTTGAGTCATCTTGACTTCATTCGTCACGGCGGAGAGCACAGTTCGCCTAACACGATAAGTAAGGTATGCCAAAAAAAATCCCAATATACCGATGATCCCCATGGACATAATATAATTGTTTACATGAGCTGCAGGGCCAAGTAACGCTTCTTTAAAACTTTCCGTGCTTATAAACCGTGGATCTTGTTGTGCATACACCAAAATTCCTGCCTGGCTAATCACCACACCTAACGCATAAATCATTGGATAAATTGGTTGGATGCTAAATGCATTCATAATCAAAGTTCCAGCTATGATAAAGTGGACATATGTCTTGATCAGATAGGTTCTAGGTACTTGCGATTCACCACCGACTGCATTGTACCAGACAAAAGGCAAGACGGTAACTATAACCAAATCAATTAAAACACAAAATAAACCCACGAATGAAACGAACTTTCTTTTTTTTAAAAATTTAGAAAGTATGTATAATATGATATTTAGAGAAACTGATATAATCGTGACTGTAAATAACTCATAAAGTGTTTGCGCAACAAAGAAGGTAGCAATTGTTAAAATACTAAAAACAATCATTTTCCCATAGAGACTAAATTTAATCCCTTGGATTTCTTTTTCCTGAAGAACTTGTTCCGACTTTGTTGCCATTTCCTTATTTTAAAAGGTCCCCCGGATTTGCATCGCGATCAGGAACAAACAATGATAATGTTTTTTCCTTCCCTGAAGCAAGTAACATAGCTTCTGATAAACCAAATTTCATTTGGCGTGGTTTTAAATTGGCAACTACAACCACTTTTTTACCAACTAATTCTTCCGCAGTGTAACTCGCTTTAATTCCCGCAAATACGTTTTTAATACCTTTTTCTCCTAAATCTACTTTTACAAACAAGAGTTTATCGGCACCTTCCACAGGATTTGCTTCTTTAATGAGACCCACTCGTAACTCTACTTTCGTAAGTTCATCGATGCTGATCAATCCATCTTCGGAGACAGTAGCTGTTTTGGCTTCGTTCGCATTAGACTTTGTTTGTTCTTGTTTCGATTGTGTCGGATTTGATTTTTCAAACGCTTCTTTTGTTTCTGAAATCATTAGTGAAATATTTTTTTCCTCAACTCGTTTGGACAACATTTGGTAGGGACCGAGTGCTTTGCTTTCAATCGTTTCTGATAAATTCAGGAACGATAATTTTGAAATTTGAAACAACTCGGCAATGGATTTGGCAATTTTCGGAGTTACAGGTGCAAGATAGGTGAACAAAATTTTTGCACAATTGAGAGAGGTTGTTACCACTTCCCTAGCCTTTTCCACATCTGTTTTGATCAAATTCCATGGAGCGTAATCATTTACATACTTATTGACTTTGTCTCCTAGTCCTGTAATTTCACGCATCACCTTGGAATAGTTACGCGACTCATATGCTTCTCGAATTTCGGTTTCTTTTCCTAGAAGTTCTGTTACTAATGATTTTCCCTCAGTAGACAAACTTCCTAATTTTCTATCCATTTTATCTAGGATCGATGTGGAAACTCTTGATACCAAGTTCACTAAATTTCCAATCAAATCGGAATTTACGCGGGAAACAAAATCATCAAAAGATATATCGACGTCTTCCATTCCAGAACCAAGGCGACATGCCATATAAAAACGGAAATGTTCAACATCCAAGTATTTTGCAAATGTGGAAGCATTGATAAAGGTTCCACGAGACTTGGACATTTTTTCGCCATTGACGGTTAAAAATCCGTGTACGTTCAATTGTGATGGTGCCTTGTAACCAGAACCCATTAGCATCGCAGGCCAAAACAAACCATGAAAATAGAGTATGTCTTTACCAATGAAATGTACAATTTCTCCCTTTCCGTCCTTCCAGAACTCATTGAACCTTTTCTCATCTTTTAAATGATTCAAGGAAGATGCCATGTATCCAATAGGAGCGTCCAACCAAACATAAAAATATTTGTTTTCTTCTTCCGGAATCGCAAAACCAAAGTAAGGGCCATCGCGGCTGATGTCCCATTCTTGTAATCCAGAGGTAAACCATTCCTGTAATTTCTTTTGGGCACCTTCATTCAAACGGTTACCTTCTTCCATCCAAGTTTTCAATTGATCTTGAAAGTCTTGTAGTTTAAAAAATAAATGTTTGGATTCTTTTAAAACAGGAGTTGTTCCACAAATGGAACAATACGATTCTTTTAAATCTTTAGGAGAGTAACTTGTTCCGCACACTTCGCAAGAATCACCATATTGGTCTTTTGCTCCACACTTCGGACAAGTTCCTTTGATGAATCGATCTGGTAAAAACATCTTATCATGTTCGCAATACGACTGTTCAATGTTGCGAGCAACAATGTGTCCATTTTTTTTAAGAGTTAAATAAATTGATTCTGAAAACTTTCGGTTTTCTTCGGAGTTTGTTGTGTAGTAATTATCATATTCAACGCCAAAGGATGTAAGGTCTTTAAAATGTTCTTTTTGTACTTCCTCAATCATAGATTCAGGAGTTTTCCCTGCCTTTTTAGCTGCGATCATGATAGGGGTACCATGTGTGTCATCAGCACAGAAAAAATAACATTCGTTCCCAATTAACTTTTGAAATCGCACCCAAATGTCTGTTTGGACGGCTTCCAAAATATGTCCTAAATGGATAGAACCGTTGGCATAAGGCAAAGCACTTGTAACTAAGATGTGTTTCGACATAGATTAATTCCAGTTTCCTGATGGGATTTTCCAATTCAGCCTATTTTTGAGAAAAATCAAGAAAAGAGCAAAAAAATGAAGTTGAAGGATGAGACAATGCCAATAAACTTCCTGTTTGTTATGGCCAAGAAAATCGTTCAAAATTTGAAACAAGTCAAGGGAAATAAAAAGAGTCACCCGGAAACCATCCACAAAACCCTAGACATCGAAAGTGACCTGCACATCGAATATGCAAAAGTATTATTAAGTCTATGGTCGTATGCATGTAATGCAGACGGTCAGTTCAAAAAGAAAGAAGGGGAAATTGTAGGCGAATTGGTAAATGTTTTATTTGAACCAGATTGTTTGCTCAGTGGATTCCAATCCCAAAAAAAACAAGTATTGGAAATTTTATCTCACACCTTCGAAAATCCTCTCCCGATGAAAACGATTTCCAAAGTCGTTTCTGATAGTGACGAGTATGCCCTGAATTTTTTTGAAGATGCGGTGTGTATTGTTGCCTCAGATGGAACTCTCAACAAAGCTGAAATCCAATTTCTGGATGACCTAGCAAAAGAATTCAAAATCAGCCCAATGGACAAAATGAGAGTCGAAAAAAAATACCTTGCGTAACCTCCTCTGGATTCTTACCATCTCTGCCTTTTGGACCTCAATGGTCGTTGCAAGACCAGGGATGGGAAATTCCTATCGATCCTCAAGTTCCTCGTCTAGCTCAAGCAGTACCCGTTCTTCTTATTCTAGTTATAAACCTTCCACTTCTTCCTATTCTAATTCCTCGAAATCTTATTCGTCGTCTGGATCTTATACAACAAGCAGTATTCCAGAACCCACTTCGTATTTCGATTCGACAAATCATTCTATTTCGGTCTCTTTTCATGCAGATGGAACTGCCACCATTCGGGAATCATTTCGAATTAAAAAGAACCAATCAAAAATTGGCATCAAACGACCAACCATCTTAATTCATGGAGATACGAAGATTTCCAATCTCCTTGTCACCCCTGAACATTTTCATTCTTCGCATAACAATAATGCAGTTATCGTTTACTGGCCTGAGGCAGAACAGAACCCCGAAACAGATATAACAATTAGTTACCAAATTGATAAAGCATATCTTTCAATCGATGATCTAAAACTTGTCAATTGGCGGTTTTCCAAGACAAGCAATTCATCGAATTTATTCACCCTAAATTTAGAATGGGATCCCAATACTTTCTCCCAAGCCTTAAAGATCCAAGAAGAATCTTTTAATGAAAGACTAGCTGAATATGAACGGATTAATCTAAAGATTTATAAACAATCGAACGTTTTTCGATACAATCCAACCACAAACTCTGAAATAAGTGCGTTGGTTGTGATTGATGTTCCCATATTGGAAATGACGAAAGACAGTGCAGATATGTTTGATTCAAATAAAACTTCGCATAATTCTAATTATGCACTAGAAGAAGTGGTGAAAATTCGAAATAATGGTGAACATGTTTACACATCTAAGATTCAAATTTCCAATCAATACACCAATTTGGACTCGTTGCACATTCCATTTGGTATCAATCGTTTTCGAGAAACTGGCGAATCGACTTGGAATCAAATGATCATTCCAGCCTTCCAAGTTTCCTATGGCTTTGAAGGACTTTCTACCTATTTTTGGCATTTGTTTCATGCACAACTAACAGAAGGAAAAAAGCTTTCTAACAATCAAAACAGTTACGAATTTAAATACCACACCTTAGGGGAAGCATCGAATCGTTTGGACCTTGGAGTCGAAAGATGGATTCGGATTACCAGTTTGGAAAAAAGAGAAAATTTAAATCTAGAATCTTTTTCCATACGAGTGTTATGCGAATCCGAAATTGATCCAAGTCAAATTATAGTCGATTTGGTTGCCTTGGACTGTGAGCATTGCACAGAAACTTTGAATTCGTCTTCTCTGGTGATTCCCCTAGAACCTAAATGGGAAACTGATGGATTTCGAATCAATTGGGATAAACCTTTCCCGAACCAATACCAATTGTATTTGCGCGTCTTTGAAAAAGGAAATAACATCCAATACAATCCATTTTTACTATTGTATGCAGTCCTAAATGCTTTCTTTCATTCTCCTGGATCAGGCAATCACTTAGGCCACCTTACCATCGTTGGAATCCTTTGTTTTGGACTTTTGATCACGGTGTTTATTTTCTATACCCGAAACGAAGTGAAACGATCACAAAAAAAACAATTTGCTACGATACTTTTTCAACTGAAACAACTAGATCCTACTTTTGATTTTCAATTATTCAAAGAGAAGATCATTCACATCACAAAAATGACTGCATCATCTTGGGACAAAGGTGATATGGAACCTAGTCGTAATTTTTTATCAGCAGCCGTTTTCCAAAGATTTTCCATACAATTACAATTGATGAAACAAGTTGATTCAGAAGTGAATCGCATGAAAGACTTTTCTGTGGTATCACTCCAAATCGTTGATTTTTCAATGGAATCAGACTATTTAACCTTACATATTAAAATCAAATGTAAAACGAAAGATAAAACATTTCCAATCAAGACTTCTGAACTAGAAATACAAAGTGCATTTCGAAACGAATCCTTCATTGTGTATGAAGAAATTCATTCCTATACAAGAAAAACTACCACACAAACAAAACCAAAAATAGATCTAATTCATAATTTATGTCCAAGCTGTGGGGCTTCCGCCAAACATTCTCACGTTACGAATAAATGTGAATATTGCGGGTGCCTCTATAATTCTGGAGAAGCAGATTGGGTTTTAACAGAAATCACACAGACTGTGGAATGGAATTCAACCAACCAAAAGAGAAAGAAAAACTCTTCAGAAAAATTCGCAAAACAAATATTAGAAGATAGAGCCGCCACGGTTTTTTGGAAATACCTCCATTTTATCTCAATACCGAAAAGTCAAATGTTACATCGAGAGTCATTAGAGGAATCCTATCAAACATTAGGAAATACTGGTAAAGAACCAATGCATACACCCGTTGTGGGTTCTTGTCATTTGGTAGAGTTAAACGAAAGTTCAACCCCAAACAAAATGACCTGCGAAATTCGATGGAGTGTTGCTCGTAAAAAAGGACTTGTTCCAGAACATCGTAGGTCCCGCATCACATTAGCCTTACCAAAAGAAAGACCAAATGTTTTAGGTTTCTCAGAGTTATCGTGTGAGAATTGTGGTGCTCCTTTGCCCGAAGTGGATGCCAATGAATGCGGATATTGCCATAAACCAATACCAGAAAAAGTGACCGATTGGTTGTTTGAGTCGATTGAAATGATTTCTCTCTGAATTGTTTATCTTGGTTTGGTGTAACAAATCCAATGGCGATCGGAGATTACTTCCAAATTCAGTTTGTGGCTCATCCGGATGGTGGCAATCATATCGGCAACCTCTTCGAATCGAAAGGCAGCAAGCAAACTATTGAAAAAATCTTTCCTCAGAATCTCCGATTCATTTTTCGCATAACGATCTACTAGGTGATCTGTCTCTGCAAGCGAGTTTGGTCTCAATAAATCGCAGATAAAAATAAAACTATCATCATCGATCGATCGTTGGATGGCCGACCAAAAGGCATATGGATCATGTACATGATGCAAAAGTGAGTTAGAGAAAACTAGGTCAAAGCTAGATTCGGGAACAAAGCCTTGCACAAGTTCGTTTTTAAAAAATAAATTATTGTTTCTTTTTTCACCCAAGACATTAAAAAGACGCTTCTTACACAAATCTAACATGAGATTGGAACCATCAAGAAACGTGAAATTGGAATTAGGAAAAAGATTCAAGAGTCTGGAAGACATATCTCCAGGTCCACATCCTAGGTCCAAAACGTATTTTGGTGAAAATTGAAGAGGTAATCTGCTTTGAAACTGTTTGATGATCATCGAATGAGCCGATTCAAAATCGGCATGCGCATACGATTGTACCTGTTCCGCTTCTTCCATAAGCTCTGGTTCAGGGATTCGAATCAGCGATTGCAGGTTGGTTTGTTCCCATCTTTTCATTGGTTGATGAGGTTTACATTTCTATGAGACAAATGTTTCTTTCCATTCTTTTCTTATTCCTTTTCACAAATTGTATGCTCACAGAAGGCATAGGAATTCCGACTTACGGAGCCGTGAAAGGCTCTGATGCCAAAAAAAGAATTTCAGATGCAATTTTGGAAGCAGAAGGTACTGCAACAGCATTTTGGTTAGCCCAGTCGGGAATGAAAGGCGGGCAAGGACCCATTTCTCCGTTACTTCTCATCAATGGGTATCTAGCCAAAATCCTATATTCTTTTTTATCCGACATTGACGACGACGAATCCTTTATGGAATCTTCCGTCCTACAATGCGAATCCGACATTCGTACAAAAGGAGCTTTGGTTTTAGGTGCCGTTTATGATGGTCTAACAACCGTTGGGGGAGTCGCACGAGATGCACTCTTGTTGCCAGAATTTGCTGCTTGTGACTTAGACAAAACGGGGAAAATCATCACCATCGAACCCATTCGATTTTAAGGAGGTATCATTATGCATCAGAATCAAAAAATTGCAGTCACACTTACTCTTTTTAGCTTATTTTTCTTTCAATGCCAAAAGGCAGTGATGACGGATAAGGACACACAAGCAACTCTCATCGCTGGTATCTTCGGTTCTTGTTTTAGTTTGGATTCTTGTTTTGACCAATATGTAAGAACGACAGATGAAGGTGCTAGTTTCCAAGTCTTTGACCAGGATGGAACAAGGATTTATGCGAGACAATCTGGTTTGAACTATAATACCTATAGACCTATTGCCTCTGGATCCAAATGGGTGACTGCGATCACAGCCATGCGAGCAATTGATTGTAATACGAATAGTGGTACTTTTGCACAGTGTGGAACCGTGACTACAGGAACTTGTAATAGTGGAGCAGTGGCTGGTGCAATCTCACTATCTCGAACCACAGGCCAAGTTTTGGGTTGGACAGGGACGTATGCCAATGTCACCTTACGTCAGTTATTATCCTTTACCTCAGGGCTCAATGCAGGTGGTGGGAATGGATCAGGACAAGCCAGTTGTATCTCGAGCCTACCTCTTGGTGCGACAAATACCCAAAAAGACAATTGTGTGGGTGAAATCCGAGACCAATCTACGGGAACACCTGGCGCTCTCTACCAATACAATTCCAATCATATGGCAGTCGCACAACGAATGTTAGAAGTTTCCTGCGGGAAAACTTGGGATACCTTGTTTACCCAGTTGATTGTGACCCCACTAGGATGGGATGGAAGCCAAGCCCTTTGGAAAGGGAATTTCCGAACAGGAGATGACACCGATGGGAGTTTGTCTGGTGCGTATGGACTTTCCATTTCACCTGAACATTATGCCCGAATGTTAAATGCGCTTTTGACAAATGGAACAGCAAAGAATTCAGCTGGTGCAAATATATCCAATTTTCTTTCCACTACCTCTGTTACGGAAATCTTAGCTGACCAATACAACGGAGCAAGGATTGGATACTCTCAATTTTCAGCATTTGGCTACCGTTGGCAGTATGGACTGGGGAACTGGAGGTTTTGCACCGTTACCAACGTCCCTGCGGAATGTGACAAGGATTTGATTTCACACAGCATTGGAATCAATGGATTTTACCCATGGCTTGACAAAAACCGAAACTATATGGCAATCCTTGCGGTGAATAATGTCGGAAGAAAAAATGGATTGAGTTTGTTACCACCTTCTTCAACTTCATTATTCTTTGCAGAAACAGTCAGACCTCTGATCCATACGCAAATAGGCAGGTAACCATGAACCAACACAAACAAACCCTATCATTCCTTCTTGGATGTTTCCTTTTCACTTTAATTTCTCCACTCTTGTCTCAAACACCCGAGTGGTCAGAAGCAAAACGAAAGAAAGGAATCCAAATTCTAACAAGACCTGTCGCAGGTTCCAATATTGAAGAATTTTTAGGTAGGACGGAAGTGGACGCCACGCTTGCACAAGTGGTTGCCCTCCTTGTTGATCCACAATCTTGCAAAACTCTATACCACCAATGTAAAGAACTCACAGTTCTTTCTGGTAATGAAAAAAAATCCTCTGTTTACTTACGAAATGGAGCACCTTGGCCAGTGAACGATCGTGATGTGATCATGGATCGAAGTTTTGAGCAAAACGAAAAAACATTCACCACCACGATGAAGATGAAACGATTGGAATCCAATGCCAAAGCTTCCCCATCAGGAGTGACTCGGATGCCAGAGTTTGAAGGGTATTGGAAACTGATTCCCCTAGCCAATGGAAAAGTGAAAATTGAATACCAAGCTCATTTTGAACCAGGTGGATCCGTTCCTCAATCTGTAATCAATATGGTTCTCACAGATACTCCTTACGAATCTCTATTGAACTTAAAGTCTTTAGTAGAACAAGGAAAACACAAAGATACCAAGTATGATTGGCTCAAGGAACCAAGCACTACCCCTGCTAAATAAAATTTCCAATCAAAAAGTAGTTCGAAACCCATAGGAAACAAAATTGGATCCACAATTGGGATCTGGAGGACAATACAGTCCAAAGATCCCTGACCTATGGTGGACTCGTAAAAAAATTTCGGTCTTTCGTTCAAACGGAAGATAGGAACTCACCTCTACCATCATATAATTCAGAAGGGCTCTCGATTCAATGGCATCTCTTTGAAGTCCACTCTCTAAATAATAACCCTTTGCTTTGTTCTCTAATTTAGGATTTTCTGATGCCAATGACATACCTTCGCCTAATGAGAAGCTGATGGGAGAATCGAAGATTCGATTGATTTTAACAATATAAAATGAATTCGCTTCCCAATGGTTCATTTCACCAAAATGTTTGGTCACGTTTGTTTCCCATAAAAAATCAAACCAACGGATTCGATAGTCAAGCGGACGAGAGACACCGATCGATCCAATATAAGACTCACGATAGTCTGTTTTTTGACGGAATACAATCGGAATCAAATCCGTTGTTGTGAAAATACCTCCGTACAAAACGAAACTCCAATTTTCTTTTGGTATGGCAATGGATTGAAGATAATGGATTGGTGTAAACAAACAACAAATCATCAAAAGATAGAGAGTGATTTGTTTTGATTTTTTCAAAAAACCATTTCGTTTTCCAATTGAGATTTTGATACTATTTTTCTTCAGCAATTGATCTTGATGCACTGGTTTGTCTATCATCTCCATATGATGGACTAAGGTTGGAACCAATCCTGATTTCTTTTTTCCCATTCTGTCAATTGGATATGAATGACATCATAATTTTGTAGAAACAAACGTCTTAAGAAGGTTTCATACTCCTTACAATTCTCTGTTTGTGTTTGTTCCATTGATTCCCTAACTTTTGTTGGTTTCTCTTGGATACAATACTTTTGTAAATGGGATGGATACCGATTGGAATTGAGAATGGGAGCGACAATACTGGAACCTGTACCTATATAAAATGGCATCGGTGCCCAAATGGTTTCGTGTGTAGACAAAAACGAAATACGATGTAAATTGGTTTCCCCCGATGTCCAAACAAGTTCTGCTTCCGTTTCCATGGTTCCATAATAAACCATTGTCAGCGCAAGCAAACTGATCCCAATACTTTTAAATGGTCTCTGACTCTCATTTCGAATGACAAGAGTTAAGTTGTCTATATTTGTTAATTCAAATCCACGATCCCATCTAGGTAACTCGTTGGGATTATGCGGTTTTTTTTGAGGAATTTGAGGTAACCTGTTTGGATCAGGAGGTGGCAGTGGAACCGTCGTTAAATCAGCAACATTCACTTGGTCATCTATGAGAATCGCCGGAGGAACAGGAAAAACTTCTGGAAATACTTTTGCTAAGATAGGATCGGTTGTAGACCAACGAATAGAAATGGTTTTATTTTTGGAAAGTTTTGCCTCTGAACTTAACTCAGGCATAGGAGTTTTACACGAAATATGCAAACCAAAAAACAAAAGGATTAAATATACAAAATGTAACTTCATATGACAGAAACAAGTTTCTGGTGATAGTTTAGACTTACTTTGAATCGAGATAAAGAAGATTATCAGCAACCATTCTGAGTTGGGGAATAAAAAAAGCCTGATTTCTCAGGCTTTTTCACAATGTTTGTCATGTCTTTTTGGACAGAAGAACAAACTTTGATTGTTTACAAGTTCGTTCTGTATCGAACGAAAGTATATGTTCGATACAGAAGTTTGTTTTTTTAAGCAACGAGAGCTTGATCAAGAAGGTCCTTCGCAACAACGCGAAGAGCCATCACTTCCTCTGCTCCTTCAAAGATAGAGAATACACGAGCATCTACAAAGTAACGTGATACTGGATATTCTTCCGCATAACCCATACCACCATGAATTTGCATTGCTTCTCGTGTTACCCACTCAGCAATTTTGGATGCATACAATTTAACAAGTGTTGCTTCCATTTGGCCTTTGTGGTCATCGAGTAACGTTGCTACATAGTTTGTGTATTGGCGAGTTGCTTGCACAATCATTGCCATCTTTGCGATTTTAAACTTAGTTAAGTTGTAATCGAAGATTGGTTTTGCAAATACTTTACGCTCTTGGGAATAACGGAGAGCTGCTTCCAGAGCCGCTTGCATCACACCATTTGCGCGAGCTGCTGTTTGGATACGTCCACCAGCAAATCCTTCCATTTGAAAGTAAAAACCTTTTCCACGACCAGCGTCGCCACCGAGAAGGTTTTCCTTTGGAACAAAGTAATCTTCGAAAGAAACTTCGTAAGAGTGCATTCCTCGGTAACCAATCGTTCCAATTGCTTTTCCTTGGATGGTTCCGCCACCTTCTTGTTTGTAGCTGAACTCGTGTCCGTCAAAGGATGGTTTTTCAGCGAGAAGAATGGAGAGACCTCTGTGTTTGAGACTTGGGTCAGACTCTGTACGGCAAAGGATGAGAAGAAGGTTTGCATACCCTGCAAATGTACACCAAGTTTTTACACCATTGATGACAAATCCACCTTCCACTTCTTTTGCTGTTACGGAAACTCCGGCAACATCAGAACCGTAGTTAGGTTCTGTTACCATAATTCCCGCCATCTTTTCACCAGAAGCAAGAAGAGGTAACCATTTGTTCTTTTGTTCTTCCGTTCCCCCTTTGAGGAGAGCTTTTGACATGATTTCTGGACGAGTGATAAGAGATCCTGCCGCTCCTAGAGAACCTCGAGAAAGTTCTTCTGTTACCACTAACATGGAGATATTGTCAGGGCGATCATTTGGTTGGATTCCACCGAATTGTTCTGGAATGCAAAGACCAAAACAACCCATGTCACGAAGGCCATTGATGATCTCTTGTGGGATCAAATCATCATGTCTGTGAACATGTTCTGCATGAGGAACAACTACGTTTTCTGCAAAGTCTTTGAAAATTCCACGGAAGTTTTCATGGTCTTCAGAAAGTCCGTATGCTCCAAAATGTCCAAGATCAACGATCTTATCCACGATGGCTTCGTAGTTTTCCATTTTGGATGCTGCTTCTACAAACGCATTGATGTCATCGGAAAACAATTTTGAAAATAATTCCTGATAAGAAAGTTCGTATTCTGCAGGACGCGCTGCCAGTTCAGAACGAATGTTCGAAACAGTTTCCGCCACAAACGTGAGGGCCATTTTCTGTTCCAATTCACCAGTTCCTTTGGAAGCATCCCAAGCATATACGATAAAGTTTTCTGCTACACGTTGTTGTGCTGTCATCCAAGCAAGTTGGTAAAACACATGTTGCGTTTTGTCCATTTTGCTAACGGAAACTTTACCGTTCTCGGAATTTTTCTGTGCGAGTCGTTTCGTTACTTCATTGAGGAGGGCGGCTTGGGCGTTCAATGCCTTCTCCGCCTGGGATTTTTCGAGTTTCACTGCCGTTGCGGTCATGTGTTTAACGTTCCTGCGGGTGGTTTTCTTCCACTATACGGAAGGAAAGTACCCTGTCATTTTCATTTTTAGACTAGGTTTTGGGTTGGGCTGGTGAAAACTGTCCCGAAGATTGATTTTAGGAAAGAAATAATTGAAAATCATCGGAATTGATCCAGGATCCCACCGCGTGGGTTATGCCATTTTGTCCTTTCCCGAAGGACTTCGGAAAAACCCATCTCTATTGGGATACGGAACCATCGAAGTGGCTCCCAAAACCCCTTCGCCCGATAATTTAATACAAATTCGTAGGGAATTGCAGGCAATTCTTTCCGAATTCCAACCCGAATTTGCTGCCGTAGAAGAGTTGTTTTTTGTACAAAACACCACAACGGGAATGAAGGTTTCCGAATCTCGCGGGGTGATATTACTCACTTTGGGGGAAAATCAAATTCCGATGGTCTCTATGACTGCCACCCAAATCAAAAAAGGAATCTCTGCCAAAGGGAATGCCACAAAAAAAGAAGTTCGCGCCGCCATCCAAATGATTTTAGGATTCAAAGACCTACAAGGCCACGACGACTCTTGGGACGCCATCGCTTGTGCCTTTGTGGGTAGGTCGTTGGTTCCAAGTCTGAATCAATGAAAGAGATTAGGCGCAGTTTTCAATCCTTCCTAAATCTACCAAATTTTAAATAATTGAAAATTGCCTCTTTGACCTCAGGTGCATCGACAATAAAATTATGAGTTCGATTCACTAATAGGAAATCATCCATATTCTCTAATTTTGTATTTTCAATGGAGACTTTTCCATCATCATTCCCTGGAATCAAATACGAGGAGAAAGGATCTAACGTTACATTTCCAGCAATGATAGCAAATTGAAATTTTGGAAGTCCAAGTGCATTCACAAAACCTTTTTGATCTGTTTTGAGTTGGGCAACGACAGGTCCCAAAAAGAAATTGATGAAATCAAATTGGGAGACAAAATCAGCAACTTCACTTCCTTTGTTAGGTGGTGCTAACATCACAACTTTACCAAGGTGTTTGATTTGATTTCGATTTAAATAAGAACGAAGGATAATACCACCTAATGAGTGAGTCACAAAATGAATTTTTTGATTTTGACAATGATCTGTGAGATTGAAAAGAGTGGAATCCGCAATTTCTGGAATGGTCATCGATGTTGATTCATAATCGATAGACACAACAAAATAGCCATTCTCAATTAAAAAATGTCTTAGATGTTTTAAGTGATTAGAAGACCTGAGGAATCCATGAATCAATACGACACATTCTTGATGATCGGAAATTTTTGATTTTTGCAAATCTTTTTGATCCGAACATCCCATATTATAAAATAACAACAAAATCAAAGTGATAAGGGGATAATTTTTTTTCATCAAATTGATAAGCTCCATCCATTGCGCATATTTAATGCTATGCGAAACTCCAATCACTCTGGACTTAATCAGTGCAACTTTTGATGATTCTTCATCATTTCCAAAAGTTGCTCCATTCGTTTTTCTCTTGTTTCTGGTTTTTTCGCTGTTTGTAAGCGCCAAGCTATCGCAAAACGATCTTTAAGCCAATCAATCCATTCTTTGGGAGAGGAAAATGATAGGATATCGACGTCTTTTTTGGAAGCCATATAACCTTTGTTAGGTGTAATTAATGAATTCGACTTAACACCATACGATAATATTTCTATCACTATCGTATGATGGAGATTCAGAATGGAGTTGAAGGCTTTGGGCAAACCAAAAGGAAATCTTCAAATACTTGTGAAATCAGAAGTTTATCTTTATAAACAAGACCCGTACTGCCTGCCGAAATTTCTGCGCCTTCGTTTGCATACACTTCATTCACTTCTTTTGTTTCTGGGTTGATTTTGAAGACACGAGTGGGTGCTAAGTTTTTCCCATTCATCACATGTCGGATGAACTTATATGTAGAATCATGTCCAGCAAGCCACAACATACCAGATTCATCTTCCAAGATATTATCTGGCCCCGCACCAATTTGAATCGAGTCTATATACTTCAAATTAATCTTTCCCCTGTCTCGATTCACTTCATAGATACGAACTGCTTTTTCGGAAAACACGGAACGATACAACAATTCCTTTTCACCTTTCTTTCGAATGTAGATTCCATTTCCGAGAATCACAGGAACACCTAATGTTTGAAATGTGTTTCCATCATAATAGGAGATGTCGGCTCTTGCACTTCGAATGATCATGTCCCAATATTTTCGCATTGGACTACTCGTTCCATTATCATTGGATGCAAAAATTTCACCTGATTCATTCATATAAATGTCGTTGGGACTTGTGAGAGAGGGATCACTCAAAGTTTTGATGTGTTTCCATTGTCCAGTTTTCGAACGCTCAAATAATTCCAATGTATGCGGATTTTCCTCCACAAGAGTATGCGAAATCACTGCGAGGGTATCAACTCCTTTGACTTTTGCATAACTAATACCATGTGGTCGGAAATTTTCTGGGTAGTTGGTTTCGATTTTTTTGGCTACTAATGTTTGTTTGGGATTGGCAAACGAAATCTCAAACAAAGCACCAATGTCTTTTAATCCATTTCGACGTTCGTGCGAAGAGACAATCACTGTAGAGGTATCTCGAATCACGTCAAAATCTTCAGGCCCCGGGGTTCCAGAAATCCGTTCACAACCGGCTATGGGTTTTTCATGGATCTGCCCTCCACAGCCAAACAAGAGAGCGGAGAGAAAAAAACTGATTGTGAGTTTCCAAATTTGTGACATACGCATCTCTCTTATCTTACCGTAAGTTTTCAGATTCCACCATCAATTTCTTTCTCGACATTATTGTGCAGTGCAAAATAATGGATTTTAGAAGAGGTTGAACACCGATGAGCAACGTGGAAAACAAACTACAAGATATCGTGAATGCCGGAATTGGTGCTGTCAAAACTTCCAAAGAAGTTTGGGAAAAACTCGTCGTGGACCTTAACGAGAAAAAAAGCCAATTTGAAACCAACTTCCAAAAGCTAAAAGAACAAGGCGAAAGTGACACAAGTGATCCTGCTCTCAAAGTAAAAATGGGAGTTGCTTGGGGCATCGTTCGATTTGAGGAACTCAAAGACAATGTCGTGAAGTATCTCGACAAAGCAAAAGAAGGCAAAGACAATAAACCTGCCTAAGTTTTATTTTTTCATCTCACCATCCTGAATTTTCTACCGGCAGGTTTGTGCTCAAACCTGCTGGGTTTTTTGCAGAAAACCAAGTGAATCATCGGAGTGACCGGATTTGAACCGGCGACCCCTTGCCCCCCAGACAAGTGCGCTACCGCTGCGCTACACCCCGTGTTATGAAATCCAAAAACTGAATCTTACCAACTTGGTCAAGTCTTACTGATTTTTGAAACGGGAATCTAAATTATGATCCTAAATTGTCAGGGGAAATGGCCCAAATGATTTGGCCATGCGCAAATTTTTCACGAGCAACATTGATCGCAATGGTGGAACCAGGTTGGAATACTAAATTTTCAGCCACTGTAGAATTGCCAAGCAGTTGTGCTGCAAAGTAGGTTATGTCAGGATTGTGACCAACTAACAACACTGTGTCGGAATTAGAAAAGTTAACCAAACAGGAGATAATATCTGAACATCCTCTACCAGCAGCTAAATCATCGGAAGCTACCATTTCACCATTGTATTTTAATTCTTCTGAAAGGATTTCCGCCGTGTGTTTGGTTCTTGCATAGGGACTGTAATAAACTTGTTTTACAGACAAAGATGAGTTTTTAATGAACTTTCCAATTTTATGAATATCGCTAATACCCTTATCGGTTAGTTCTCTTTGTGAATCGGAAATGGTAGGGGTGGAGTTTTCTGCCTCACCGTGACGAACCAAAATGATCTTCATACTATCTCCTAATCCCAAGATTGAAACCACTGAATTCCCAAGAAACAAAAAATTAAGGAATTTCTTGCGAAAATGGAAGAGTGAGACATTCTAACGATTATGACAAACAAACCCTACCGAAAAAATGTAGGAATGGTAGTATTTAACTCTTTAGGAAAAGTCATTGTGGGAGAAAGAATTCAATTCCCAGGTTCTTGGCAATTTCCGCAAGGTGGAATTGACGAAGACGAAGATTATCTTGAGGCCGCTAAACGAGAATTATACGAAGAGCTAGGAATCAAAAAAGTAGTTTATGTAACGGAATATCCTGATTGGATTCCCTATGATTTTCCAAACTCACTGGGACTCAATTCCCATTTGCAGAAGTTTCGTGGCCAGTTGCAGAGATGGATTTTGTTTTATTGGGATGGAGAATTGGAAGAATGCGATTTAGTCCACCATGAACAAGAATTTTTAACCATCCGCCATATGGAAATTGAGGATACAATCCAAGCTGTAATTGATTTCAAACGACCCGTTTATGAGAAGTTTGTCCCTCTTTTTAAATCTGCGATTCAAAATTACATTGCAGAGAATGCAAAAACAAAGTAAGGTAATTGTAGGAGACAATCTTTGGGAAAATCAGAAGAAGCAAGAGCTAGAATTTTAATACGGGGAACCGTACAGGGCGTGGGATTTCGCTATTATATTTTACAAAAAGCCCAGGAAATGAGACTCAAAGGTTATACACAAAACTTACCCAACGGGGAAGTAGAAGCGGTTGTGGAAGGTGATAAATTATTTATAGAAGATTTATATCGTGCCATGCAACGCGGACCTACAAAAGCAAAAGTGAAAGATCATGTCATCGAGTGGAGTGATCCGAAAAACCAATTTAAAACATTTTTAATCAAAAAATAACATGAAAAAACGAAGACTTGGCAAAACAGGAATGGTGGTTTCTGAAATTTGTATGGGAACCATGACGTTTGGATCATCTTGTAACGAAGATGAGGCGTTTCGTATCCTCGATAGAGCTTATGATGCAGGAATTGATTTTTATGATTCTGCAGAACTCTATCCTGTACCTCCTCAAAAATCTTGGGTACACCGTACCGAAGAAATTTTTGGCAAATGGTTAAAAACAAAACCAAGAGATGGGATCATCATCGCAACAAAAGTGGCAGGGCCAGGTCATGGATGGTTTAGCCCTCCGATTCGAGAAGGTAAAACCTCTCTCGATAAATATCACATTCGCCGTGCCATTGAGGGCTCCTTACAAAGATTAGGTGTTGAGACAATCGATTTATACCAAACTCATTGGCCTGATCATGATGTGGCTTATGATGAAACTATGGAAGCACTTACCGAATTGAAAGAAGAGGGAAAAATTCGATACGCGGGTTGTTCCAATGAAACTTCCTTTGGGCTCATGAAAAGTCTTTGGACTTCAGACAAATACAATCTAATTCGATATGATTCCATCCAAAACAATTTTTCCATACTCAATCGACGCTTTGAAGATGAATTAGCTCAAGTTTGCCGAAAAGAAGGTGTGTCCTTACTTCCGTATTCACCTCTGGCAGGTGGCGTACTTACTGGAAAATATAATGGCACAACCAAACCAGAAGGGGCACGTTTTGTCCGTTATATGGGGGAAGGTGAAAGACAAAAGCGTATGTCCAATCGGTTTTTAAACGATGAAACATTAGCTTCCACAAAAGAATTGATGGAGATTGCGGCAAAGTATGGGATGAGCTCTACAGTAATGTCTGTGGCTTGGAGTAAACAACATGACTACGTTGCTTCTACCATCATCGGTGCCAATACAGTGGAACAGTTGGAGGAATCTTTGAAAGCAACGGATGTAATCCTTTCTGATGAGATTTTGAAGGAAATTAATGCTGTATCGAAAAAAATCCAATATCCGATGGGCTAAGGATCATATTAAACATGCATTCTAACTCTGATAATCAAAATGAAAAATCAAATTTGCATAACGAGGAATTGATACCAGAAGGAAAACAAATCTCTAAATGGGAAAAATTCACGTCTGGTGTGTTTCGGAAGTTTTTGATTCTATTTTTGATTACTTACCTTTTTCCCGAATGTTCTAGTTTTGGTCCCAAAAATTCCCAAAGTAGCCTCATCATTGTCCAAATGACAATTGTGAAAGATGAGATGATTTTGGATGAACTCATTGATCCCAGATTTCAAAAAGTGACTCTACGAAAGGGAGAAAATACGATTGAATACAGTGAAAGTTCGAGCCAGTATTATTACTTTCAAAACTTAAAGGAAGGACAATACGAAATTGATGATGCAGTTCATCTTTTAAATCGTGGAGCTTCTGATTTTGCGTTCAGTAGCACAAAACAACCCAATAAAATTGATGTCGACTTTGAACGAGAAGAGATTCAAAAATCAAGGGTTGACCTCCAACCAGGCACCATTGTTTTTATGGGAAGTTTTCTCGTAACAGCAGATTTCAAATTCAAAAGTGAACCCAAAATTACGGTTCGCTATAGCAAAACCAATGAAGAAGAATTAGCTGCCATGGACCATTTGTATAAAAATTTTCCGAGGTCTGGTTGGGGACAAAAAGCAAAAAACCGAGTGAAATTACTATCTAACTTCATCCAACCTTAATCATAGTTAACCATTATCTACCAAGTGACCATCACACTATGGTGATGAGTTCAGGGTCTTGTAAGTGTGGTGTTCCATTCCAACTTACGGGTTCCCATCCATCCTCTTCACGACGAAATACACTGATAGAAGAATTCAATATGGACTTCATAAAGATTGGAAATTCTTGATGATTCATTTTACAAGAAAGACCCATCATAATCGCAATGGGAGTGCTAGAAGATACAACTAAGGTACTCTTTAGATCACTAGGGATTTGATTCGGTCCTAGCGATACCTTTTCGACATATTCATTGAATGTATACGGTTCCACAGGGTCCCAAACTCCATTTACCCAATCGGCTAATACAAGTTGTATGAGTTCTTGGAAATAAATACGTGTTTCTTCCTTCCCTTCTTCCCATGCTTTTTTGTAGGATTCATATAATTTCGCAAAATGTTCGTTTGTATTTCGAATCTTTGCAGCGATTCCCAGCCACATTCGGGAATCAAATTCATCCCAGGCAGAGTTTTCAATTGGGTCGGGAATACAAAACAAATCTTCTGAAAAACTCTTTATGATTCCTTCTGCAGTTTGTTTTTGTCGATTTAACGTGCCTGTATACACTGAATCAAATTCGATTCGTTGTCTCTTAAAGTATTCACCAAGTAATCTTGCTTGTTTCCAGCCAACTTCTGTTAGTTGGTCATAATTTTTTCCGAGTCGATCTGCTTGTCCATGTCTGACTAGATATAAATAGGACATCTATATTTGGAACCTCGGATTGGACACAGCTAAATTATCTTTCAATTGAGATTTTACCAAATCCCAGATTTTTCCCTTCGGACTGGTATCAAACTTAGTTTCTTTTTCTGCCGATACATATTTTTGACTCTGGTTACGAATCGTTTTCGCCAGAGCTTTGTTCCAATCATACAAAACTTGGGATTTTTCTTTCTTCGAAAGTTGATAATATGTTTCGATTGGGTATTTTGTTTCTAAGTCTGAAATAGAAAGTGTGGAATTTAAAATATCCAACCATGACTTAGTCTCGTTTGAATTTTCTAATTCTCTTGCAATGACACCTAACATATTCCATGATACGAGTGTTTTGTAAGACAAAAGATCATCGCCTTCCAACTTTGGAAGCAACTCTTTCATCATAAAATCTTGTATGGCAGAGAGTAATTCTTTTGCATCTGGTCTATACTGCATTTTCTAATTCCTCAATGAGACGCATGGCTTCCCATTCCATTTCCGCTGTCCTTCTTCCAATGGACGCAAGTTCAATTCCTTTGTCTTTCCCAGACAAATGTCGTTCTGCTTGTTGTGCACTTCCTATCGCCCAACGGACATTGCCCATGATTTCCCAGAATGTGACTTTAAAAGGATCCACGGGAATTCCTGATGTGGTTTCGTATTCTCTATAAAAATCTTTTCTGTCTCCAAACCCACCGACTTCTTTGTTTAGGCGCCCAAATCTCCAATCTCGCATACACAACCATGCGATGTCTTCATGACGATCACCCCAGTGAGCAAATTCAAAATCTAAGATACCTTGCAAACCATTGGCATTCATCATAAAATTTCCCGTGCGATAATCTCCATGGACTAGAACAATCGAATCAACATTAGGTGCATGTGATTCCATCCAATTTAGGCACAACTCAATCGCAGGGTGAGCTTCTGGCAACCCATCTAAAGATTGTCGTAAATCAGAAATGGCTACTGTGATATAATTGTTAGTTGTTACCAATTTTAATTTATGTTTTAACTCTTCATCGGTGACAAATTCGGGAATCACAGTGTGAAGTTTTGCCAAATTGGAAGCGATATCAGAAACCATTTTGGTTTTGCGATAAGGATCCAATTCTTTATCTTTGGTGATATAACGACCAGTTGCTTTGCCCGCAATTTTTTCCATTAGGAAAAAGGGAGCACCAATGATAGAAGATTCTTCTTCTAAAAACACAGGAGTTGGTGTTTTCACACCTGCATTATGAACAAGTTCTGCGACTTTAAATTCATCTCGTTTGGATAAAGAAGACAGTAGACTCCCTCCTTTATCTGTGCGAAGGACAACCGATTTTATTGATGTATTGGAGTTTATTTCTAAAGCATAGTTGTCCTGACAAGCTCCCCCACTCAAGTGAAAGATATTGGTGACTTTAACTGGTTCTTTCCAAACAGACGTTAGATGAACCTCAACTTTGTCTTGTAGTTCTTTTATGTCCATGAATCTTTAAAAATCCCATTTTTCCGAAACATAGTTTCGACCGATGACCATTTTATGAACTTCAGAGGGGCCATCAGCGATCCGTGCCGCTCTTGCATCTCGATAAAACAATTCGAGTGGTAGGTCTCTGGAATATCCTTTTCCCCCACAAATTTGAATCGCCATATCGATTGTGTTACATAAAGATTCGCTCACTTTCCATTTTGCCATGGATGTTTCTTGTCTTGCATCTTTTCCCATCTTTAAAAGCCAAGCGGCTTTTAGAGTTAACAAAAATGCCATCTCAATCTCTGTGGCACGTTCTGCAAACATCCATTGGATTCCTTGGTGGTCGGCAATCCTTGCACTAAAAACTTCTCTTTCTTTCGCATAACTACGTGCAATCGATAGAGCTCTTCTTGCCATTCCCGTCCATCGCATACAGTGAGTAAGCCTTGCCGGACCCAACCTTTCTTGGGACAATCGAAACCCTTCTCCGACTCGACCGAGAACCATGTCTTCTGGAACTTCTACATTTTCAAAGTTGAGCTCACAATGTCCCCCGGGGCCGTGTGAGCCCATCAGTTCAATTTCACGAACCATTGTGTAACCTTTGGCATCGGTTGGTACAAGAAACATTGTCGTTTTGCGAAAACTACCGTTTACCTTTGCCATCACAATGAGATACTTGGCACCATTTGCCCCTGTACAATACCACTTGCGTCCATTGAGAATGTATTTATCCCCTTGTTTTTCTGCATTGGTTTGTAAAGACGTAGGATCAGATCCAGCACCTGGAGACGGTTCTGTCATGGCAAATCCAGTGCGCAGTTCTCCTTTGATGAGAGGATGTAAGATGAGTTCTTTTTGTTTTTCCGTGGCGGCAAGGGATAACAAATGCATGTTTCCTTCATCAGGAGCATCACAATTGAAAATATAAGGAGCAATCGGAGAACGGCCCAGTTCACTAAAAATGATACAAGTTCCGATCAAATCCAAACCCAACCCACCTTCTGATTTAGGAAGATGTGGTGTCCAAAAACCTGCCGCCTTTACTTTAGCGCGTGCTTGCTGGTTAATATCCTCTGGCATACGACCTTTTTCATAATCATAATGTTTTTCCAGAGGAATGATTTCTTCTGCAACAAAGGATTGGATGTTTTTACGAAGTATTTCTACTTCTTGGGGAATTTCAAAGTCCATTGAATCCAAGAAGTAACACAATCAAGATCGATCGTAAAATCTTTTTTTAATGTGAGTGGAAAATAGGCCTTTGTCTTTTAGAATTTCTTCTGATTTCAAAATGTAAATGTGGACCGGTCGCTCTACCTGTTTGTCCCACTTCTCCAATTTTTTGTCCCTTTTTCACTTTCTCTCCTTGTTTGACAAAAAAGTTCAATAGGTGGCCATATCTTGTTTCATAACCCATACTGTGTTTGATAATGATCAAGTTACCATATCCACCTTGGGATCCAACAAAACTAACCTCTCCTTCCATGGAAGAAAAAACATCTGATCCTTGTTTGGCGGCCATATCCAATCCACCATGGAACGTTTCTTTTTTAGTGAAAGGATCCAAACGTTTTCCAAAATTTGAAGATATACGAACGGTTGTTAATGGTAATTGAAATCCAAATCCATAAAAAAATGATTTTTCAGATTTTCCCATCGAAATTCCAGGTAAAAACCATTTCCCACGGTCGACATCATATTGTAATTTATGGGAATCAATTTTATATTTCTCAGCCAGAGTCTGTTTTGTTTTTTCATCACCGGAAGTTTCTTCTGGATGAAACGTACCTCGCATATTCGGAATTTCTAACACCATTCCAGGTGATAAATCATGCGGGGAACTTAGCTCGTTGACAGAGGATAAGGTTTCTAAATCCATACCGGTGCGTGCCATGATTTTAAAGAAGTTATCTTCTTTTTGCACTTTGTATTCATAGTATTTGAGCGGGATTAGGATTTCTTTTTTGGAACCGGACTTAGAAATCCGAAGATTTTCTTTGATTTCGGAACGAAGATTTTTAAGAGATGGATTGGAGTATTCCAAATTGGCCAATGTGATGGGAGCCGAAACCAAATGAGAGACAACAGTAAAACTGACCCAAATCACTGTCCATTTGAGAAAAAAGATGGTTTTAGACATAATCTTCTAAACTGATTATCGACCTTTTCGCAAAAAAACGATGACGATTCTTGCCGAAATTGAGGAACTGTAAGGCAGATGCAGAATCGATTTTTTGAGATCTTTCGGCTCACCGCCTATTCTTTGGGTCTCGTTTATGTTTGTTCTTTTTTTTATTCCGTTTTGTTTTTAGCCTTTGTGAACCATTCGGTTTTGAACCACCGGATTCCGGAGGAACAAGTTTTACCTCTCTATGAAGAGTATTCGGAGGGCAAACTTGATTTTTCGGGTCTTTTAGATGAATACCAAAAGGTTGTCAATCCGATCAAAGATCAGTTCCAAAAGGAAATCACTGATAACCCAAACCTCGTTTTGGGTCAATTTTATGACATTGTGTTTTCTGAAAAACCCTACTACTTGTTAGGCCATTCCATTCCTTGGTTTTTATGTTATGTGGGACTTGGATACTTATTATATAAAAAAGTATTACAAATTCCCGTAACCAACTTGCAGGATGAGTTATCGATACCCACATTACTTCGCGGTATCACAAATGGATTCATTTGTTTTTTCGTCGTAGTGGTCTTTGGAGTGATTCTCGAAAAATTGTCGGTTCCACTGGAGTCAGGTGTATTCGCTAAAAAATTATATGAATCCATTCATGGAAATGGTTATCTCCTTGCGTGGGGCATTTATGTTGTGGGAATCATTACGGGTATCCTTGAGGAAATCTTTTTTAGAGGATTTTTGCTTAAAGCTTTTATCGATAAAAATCTAACACAAGAAGGGCTTCTCATCGTTTCACTTCTATTTGGTTGGCTTCATTACGGCGAAGGAACATCGATAGCAATTCCATTCATTATATGTGGTGTTGGAATGTTTTTTGGATACCTTTATATCAAAACAGGAAATCTTTGGATTGCTATGGCTTGTCATGCTACCTATAACTCATTAGGTTTAATTAATGCTTATCTTCAATTACCAGTGGTTCAGTCATGAAATTTTATAGAGAAGGAATCAAAACATTCTTCATCCATTTTTTATTTCTTTTGGTAACAATTTGTTTTGTTCCGAATCCTATTTTTGCTGGCGAAACAGTGGAAGTTCTAGGTGGACCAGAAGATGTAAATATTCGTCTTTTGGCTCTCCTAAATAAGTTAGATC
Source organism: Leptospira sp. WS60.C2 (assembly GCF_040833955.1). NCBI lineage: Bacteria > Pseudomonadati > Spirochaetota > Leptospiria > Leptospirales > Leptospiraceae > Leptospira > Leptospira milleri. The sequence goes on from NZ_CP162133.1 coordinate 3,296,188, forward strand.
CTGATTTTTATGCAGATGAAAAAACACAAGGGTTTGTCTATCGATACAGAAACAGATGGAGTAACCCGTATGATTTTAATATCTATGTCGGAAAAGTTGGTAAAACATCACCTGATTCTATCATTCGTATCGAGTCTCCAAGAAGAGGACAAGAGAAAATGTGGAAACAAATCATGGAGCAAGAATTAACCCAAAAAGCTCCTCATGAATCAGCTGTGCCATTATCTGAGAAATATCATATTGTTTCACAAGGTTTAAATTTAATCACACCTATGGCATCCGTTGGATACAACTCTTGGAATTCTCCACTATTTACCAATCGAGATACATTCGTCAGTATGAGTATTTACTTTTTATGTGATTTGATTTTGGTAGGTGGTGCCTATTTGTATGCTCAGGAAAATTTGCCTAAAAAGAATATATACGACAACTTACTCAATGTTAAGGGACCTGGAAGTGTATGGGAATCACCAAATGCGGTAGGAATTTTTGCAGCTTTAGCGGTGAGTCGAGCTGTTCGTGCATTTGATGCTTGGGAAGATACCGCTGCACATAACAAAACAGCTCAGTTTGGATGGTCTTTTAAATTTTAACTTTGATACTCGATTTATGATTTAAAAAGGTCACGTGCGGCATCCGAAGCACTTGATCTTTCAAAATCTTCTCTTTCAATCAAAGTCAGCTCTAATCCTTCCTTCTCAATTCTACTTAAGATCTTTCCTATATCTGCCACCTTACTCAATTTAGTTGCTAAATATTTGAAAGTAATACCACAATCCGGACATTTTTTGTCTTTCAAATAATTGAGACCCAGTTTTTTACAATTCCCACAAGTTCCATAAAGATCATCGATATAGAGTAATTGTTTTTTTATTTCATCTACATTGAGTTGTCGCCAAACTCTTACAAATTTAGTATTCTTTCCAGATGCGTCTGCAGTCATAGGCAATAGGAAGTATCGAATATGAAACTTGTCAAGAAGCAATCCAAATTAGTCATGATCTTACTCATTTGTTTGTCTGGATTTTTGGCTGTTGCGATCGGAGCGTTTGGTGCCCATGGCTTAAAGAACGTGATCTCTCCTGAACTTTTGGTCGTATTTGAAACGGGTAATAAGTATCACTTTTATCATAGTTTAGCGGCTCTACTTACATTCATTTTGCTTGTATTTACAGAAACAAATGATAGTTTATCGCAAACACAAAAGTATCTTAAGATCTCTGTTTGGATGTTTTTAATAGGAATTTTGATCTTTTCCTTTAGTTTGTATACGCTTGCGATTACTGGAATTAAAATCTTAGGTGCCATCACTCCTTTTGGAGGTGTGAGTTTTTTAATTGGATGGCTGTTTCTAGGACTTGGTATGTATCATTTCTTTGTTCCGAAGAAATAATGACCCTGTTTGCTAATTAAATTTCTCGAAATAAGGCCGTCCGCGATGAGGAGGAGTCCTTCTGCGGCGGCTTTTTTCGATTCTTCCGAGCTATCTTTTTGCAGCGCCATTAACTCATGTACATACTTTCTACGTTGAACATCTAGAACACCTAACATCGAACCAGCAATCTTTTCATCCATTTGCAAAAATGCTAGGGCAAGAGTTTGTGGAGGAGTTTCATTACACAAATAAAACAATGCTAAATTATCAAAATAGGAAAGTTGGCTGAGCTTTTCTAATACTTGTTCTGATCCTGACATATTGATTCCTTTTCTTCCGTTAATTTAAAATTGAGACTTCTTTGACTTTGTCTTCTAAATAGGAGATGAGATACTTTGCATTGGCTGGCTCTCCAGTGGCTTCCAGAACTAAATTCTCAATGCTAACTATTTTTCCTTTGGAATGGATGTTTTTTCGTAACCATGATAACAAATCCGAGAAATCTCCCTTCGCAGAAAATTTGTTATGCGAATCAGGATATTCTTCTTTAAACTTCCGGAAAAATTGTGCGCCGAAAATGTTACCCAACGTATATGTTGGAAAATATCCAAATGCACCCATAGGCCAATGGATATCTTGTAAAACACCTTCTGCATCATTCTCGATGGTCAATCCGAAACTTTCCTTCATTTTTGAATTCCAAATTTCCGGTAAATCTTTCACCTTAATTTTGCCATTGATTAAATCTCGTTCAATTTCAAATCGCAAAATAATATGAAGGTTGTATGTGACCTGGTCTGCTTCGACACGAATTTTTGTTTTTTCAGTGCTATTGATGTATTTGTACAATCTCTTAAATGGTAGTTCTGATTCCGAGATTTCAAAGTCATTCAAGAGGATTGGATACATAAATTCCCAGAATGGCAAAGATCTTCCCACTTGATTTTCCCACAAACGACTTTGCGATTCATGAATGCCCAAACTTAGGTATTCAGTTAAAGGATTTGGCCAATCAGGCATTTGGGATAATCCTGATTCATATAACGAGTGCCCTGTCTCATGTAACACTCCAAAGATGGAAGATAAGGGATCTGACTCCGAATATCTGGTCGTAATTCTTTTATCTCCTTTGCCTAAACTTGTAGAGAAAGGATGGTTACTTGTATCTAAACGTGATTCTTTAGAAGTAAGACCGAGAATAGAAGGTAGACGATTACAAAATTTTGTTTGTTTTTCGACTGAAATTGCCTTGGGGAATGGGTTTTCAAATTTTGGAGCACTTGCAACAATTGGAATTAACGATTTTTTTAAGTCTGAAAATAGACTTTGGATTTGGTTCGCTTTGGCATCTTTTTCATAATGATCTAACAATGCATCATATGGCTCTGTCGTATAACCAAAGTAATCTGCTTGTTTTTTTGATAGATTGACTAACTCTTCTAACCTATTTGAAAACAATTTAAAGTTTTTTTCTTTTTTTGCTTCTGCCCACTCTGCATGTGCCAAGTTTGTGAGTTTTGCGAATTCTGCGACAAACTCAGAAGGCAACTTATCAGCTTTTTCTTTTTCTTCCATTAAGATTTCTAGCTCACGATTCCAAAGGACTCGTTCTGGTTCGGGCAACTCTTGAATGGAATGTTTTGCATCTTGAATTTGTTTCAGAAAGGATTTGTCCGTCATCCATTCATGTGTGAGTTCAGCCACTGCAGCAATTTGACTAGATCGATATTCACGACCCTCTTCTGGCATCATCACTTCCGAATCCCAATGGAGAACAGAGGAAATGTCTTGGAAAAGTTTGATTTTCCGGTATTGTTTGCGGTAGTTTTGGATCGGTTGAGGCAGGGCCATAGACTCATTTTCTGCCTCCCTCACATTCTGGAACCAAAAATCATTGACCCTTAACCCTCAGCCAAAACTATGTATTTACGTCGCGGGTGTGGTGTAACGGTAGCACAGCAGCCTTCCAAGCTTCTGGCGAGGGTTCGAGTCCCTTCGCCCGCATGACAGTCCTTTTCAAAATCCAATCACAATCATCAAATCATTTGACTCGAACAGTGGCGCGAGCTGGAACATGAGTGACCCATAGGGAACGAATGTTTCAGAAAGAAAGCCACGATGGCTTTCGACGAGCGACGCCGTGCCTCGAAGCGCAGTGAGGACACGAAGTCCGAACAGCGGAGAGGGCTTTGTCCCTTCGCCCGGAGTGGTACAGATTGGATATCTGTATCCCCGCCCGATTTAGGGAGGGGAACTAGACCCGCCACCCAATACGTCCTCTCTATCACACAAACTCCAAAAACAATACTAGAATCGGATCCTACCAAAATTTTGTTCTAATAAGTTCATAGTTAGAAAGAAAACATAACTAGGGAGGAATCGATCTTGGCTGGGTAGAATCAAATTTTGCGCCAGGGATCTGGAGGGCATGGTCCGAAGAGGCAATTTGCCTCTGAGGACGGGAGCGAACGCGGACCCCGAAGGAGCCCGCTCCTTTTTTAGAAACTAACTTACATTGAGGAAAGATTGGAGGCGCCCCAATAGGCTGATCCTTTCAATCTTTTAGGATGAAAATGGATAATCAGTGTATCCTTTTTCGCCTGGTGTGTATAAAGTTGTTTCATCGAAACTAGCTAGTGGAATGTTTTTTTGGAAGCGAGTTACGAGATCTGGGTTTGCTAAAAATGGTTTTCCAAACGCCACCAAATTAGCGTTACCTGCTTGAATGTCTTTTTCTGCTCGGATATTGTCATAGCCACCACTTAGGATTAGCGTTCCTTTGAAGTTTTGGCGAATGGCAGAAACAGTTTTTGGTTCGACTGTTGGTGCTCCCATTGAGGAGTGATCCACTAAATGAACATAAACGATTCCAAGATCATTCAATTTTTCAGCTAACAACGAATATTCTTCATGCGTTTCTGGAAAAGGAAACAAATCATTAAACGCACCGTAAGGGGACAATCGAATACCTGTTTTATTTTTCCCAATTGCTTCACTGACAGCCTTCGCAACTTCTAATACAAAACGAATTCGGTTTTCAATGGAGCCACCATATTCATCCGTTCTTTGATTTGAAGATGGATGTAAAAATTGTTCTAATAAATATCCATTGGCGGCATGAAGTTCCACACCATCAAAGCCTGCTTCAATTGCATTTTTAGAAGCGTTGACAAATTCTTGGATTGTGGATTTGATTTCTTCTTTAGTCATCTCATGTGGAATAGGATGATCTAACATACCTTCGCTGTCAGTCCACATCTTTCCTTTTGCAACAATGGCAGATGGTCCTAATACTTTTGCTGATTTTGGCAAATTGAGTTCGTGACCGATTCGTCCTGTATGCATCAATTGAACAAAGATTTTGCTACCTTTCTTGTGGACTTTTTCTGTTACTTTTTTCCATGCAATGGATTGTTCCTTAGAAAAAATACCAGGAATTCTCGCATAACCAAGACCATTCGGAGAGGGCGATGTACCTTCTGTAATGATAAGGCCAGCTTCGGATCTCTGTTCATAATATGTTGCTACAATTTCACCTGGTACATTGGCGATCGATCTTGATCTTGTCATTGGTGCCATGACGACTCGATTTTTTAGTTCCAAATCACCTAATTTTGTTTTTTCGTATAGACCATTCATATATTCTACTTTTAATTCCTTATACGAGATAGACGTAGAGAACACTTAATTTGATCTAAAATAATTCAATATTAAACTATTTTTTTGATTTCTGTAAGGAAATTTACAGATCAAATCCCAAAATTGTAAGGTCGTCCTGGCGTTCTTGACCGTTTTGAAACTTTTGTAATGCTCTTAGGAGTTCAATTTCTACCTCGTAGAGAGGGAGATGGAGGGTTTCTAAAAAAATTTGGTGTAACTTCTCCTCTCCAAATTCTTCTTCTTTTTGATTGAAGGCTTCATAGAGACCATCCGTAAAAACAAACAAACGATCATCTTTTTCAAAAGGAATTTCAATTGTTTCATAATGAGTTTGTTTTTTTAAACCAATCATTCTTCCCGTTTTTGATAGTAGATTCAGCTTTCCTTTTTGTAACAAAACGGCAGAAGGATGTCCCGCAGAAGCAAACTCTAACTTGTTAGTTTGAAAATCCAAATCGATGATCATGGCCGTTAGAAGACTGTTTAAAGAAACAAAGTTATCCATAAACTCTTCATTGAAGATTTCCATAATTTTGTTCGGATGTAAGTCAAATTCTTTGATAGGATCATATAGCCCTTTAATCGCCATTGTGATCATTGCTGCATGAACTCCATGACCAGTCGCATCAGCAATTAAGATTCTATATTTCAGATTCTTAAGATGAAGGATATCAAAGAAATCACCACCAACTTCAGAAACGGGCAAATATTTATAAACAAAACGTAATTGATCCTTTAATTTTGGATCCACAGAAATGGAGTTTTCTTGGATTTTTTTGGCGACAAAGAGGTCTCGTCTCATTACACTCAGAGTTTGGTTTAACTTTGAAGTTCTTTCTTTAACTTTTTCCTCTAATTCTAAATTTGATTTTTCTAAGTTTAACTTTACGTTGTTTTCTGCGATTTCTTTTTCTTTCATAATCGTATTATAACGATCAGCTAAAGCAAATGCGAGTAACATCATTTCGGCGGCAGAGCCGTACTGAGGACCTTCTAGTGTGAACACATTTGTCGGAATATAGCCAAGTGCACGCAAAGTTGAAATGATTAATGCTAAAAATAGAAATGCAAACGCAAGAAGGAAAAAATAGGCAATTCTTTGTTTTTTAAGCGAACATACTATTCCGATAAGCAAAATCCAAAAGGAAGTGATGGTATGGCTTAATACTAACCACTTGATAAAAGTATCAAAGGAGATGATATAAAAAATAGGTAATAAAATTTGCAATAGAATCAATACCCAGTTCAAACGATCTAATTTTGGCAAAATTTGTTTTGTATGTAACAAATTACGCATAAACACCAAAAACAAAATCAGAACAATCGATATAAATAGATTGATTGCATATTGATCTAACCAAGGTGAATGATCCCAAATATAATCAGAAGCAATCCCATTGTGAGTTGCAATTGCTATGGCACTGGAAAAAACAACGAGTACATATAAAAAATAACTATAATCTTTTAATATGACAAAGACAAACAAATTAAAGACGATCATTGCCAAGGTGATTCCAAAATACAAAGCCTGCAAAACATGATCATCGATCTCATGACGATCATACTCTTTTTTTCTCCAGATCTGGATGGGAAGATTGATTGCGTTTGGTGATTTTACCTTGAAATAAACCGTAGCGTTGGTTTGTTTCGGAAACACGATAGGAAAAACAAAAAAACGAGATCGATACGGTCGTTCCTTCGAAGGTATCTGATAACCAGATTTGATGATCTTAACACCATCTGCGGTTTCTATATACAAATCTAATATTTTCAAACGTGGATACGAAACAACAATGGATGTTTCAATCATTTGATCACTGGGATTTGTGATAGAAGTTTTTAACCAATAGGTGGATTTAGAATAAGAAAAGTTGAAGGCTTCTCCGGAGAAAGGAAATGTTTGGAATGTATAATTAGATTTGTTATTTTTAATCTCTTCATATTCTAGCTCATTGGTTGGATCCTCCAAAACAGATAGTGAAGGTACCATATAAATCGGTAAATCACTCAACTGATTGACATAGATTACCCTTTCTTTTGCTAACAAATCATGGCAAAAAACCATTGTACTGATTAGATAAAAACAAAATCTCCAAACTATCATCTTTTGTATGCCTTAAGCGTTTCCTGAAAATAAGTCCAAAGTATACAATTGGAAACCATTTGAAAAAATAAGAATTCCTTCGAAACTAACGCTATGGCTATTTTCACAAGAAAGAATTCTTTTAAAAATGACTTCACCTGTTGGTGCTATCAAAATCATTTCGACTTGATTCTCTTCTGTGTAAGCGTCAAACGCAGATAGAATGACAAGCGCATGTTTGCCATCAAAACTAAAAACATTTAAAACTTCTGATTCAATTGCAAGTTTACAAAGGATATTCCCCAAAAAATCAATCATGACGATTGAACGATACTCGTTGGCAATTACGATTCGGTCATCTGTGACAAGAATAGGAGATTTCGTCGAACCAAACGAATGTGGACTCAGTGTATCAGATGAAGTAAATTCAAATTCTTTTAGTATTTGAAACTTCTCATTCACTAAATACGATTTATCCCACGCAAATGGTATCAATACACCCCCAGGAAAACAAACAGGACGAGAAGCTAATGTATACGGTATTTCAATTCCACTTTCTTTGTCTTGAAAAAAACGTATTTTTTCTCCCGTCTGCATATTCTCTATTATGGAATAGTAATAATAGAAATTAAAATGATGATCAATCATTACGGGATGATATTTGGAGTTATATGATAAAAGAATCTTTCTTTCTGCGTTTATCGCAAAAACTCCTTTTAGTGTAAAAAATAGAATTACACCCGATTCGGTTTCCAATGCTTTTCCCGAAAAAGGATCACCCATCGGTGTTTTGAGTTTTTCCTTCAACTCTTTTGATTTCAAATTATAGATGTGAATTTCATTTGCATGAGGAATGTATAGTGTATTGGATAAAATGCTAAATTGAAAATTCTGGACCACGCGATTTTCAGAAACATCACGCTCTTCTGTTGACAAGATTTCATAACAACGATAGGCAAGTGGGATCGAAAGCAGATGGTTACCATTTAAATCAAAGAGAACTAATTCATCGGGCCGATTTAATTGTGAAAAATACTCTGAGCCTTTTTGATTTCCTTGGTAATAACAAATCAATCCTGAATGGAAAAATAAAATTGGGATGGGTAAACCTTCTAGAAATGGACGTTTGACAGAGTGTTTCCAAAGAACTTTGTTTTCTGGTATTTGGATGCAAGATAAGAAATATGTATCATCCAAAAGGGATAAAATCACAAATTGATGGATTGCAATCCATTCCGTGATAATTACTTTTTCTTTTTCATCCAATTGTAAAATTGATTTGGCCAAGGATGGAATACTTTTTTTCTTAACTTCTTCATATTCTTTAGAGAATTGTTTTTGAAACCAAGTACGTAACCATTGTTTTGCTGTATTTGGAAGATTTGATTCTCTCTCTAGATAAAGTGATCTGAGAGAATTTTGTTCTTTTGTTTGTAGGATTTCTAGTATTTCAGGAAAAAAAGTATATGGAAATGCTGAGTTTCCATGTTTCAAAACTAAGGACACTGTTAGATTCCGAAGTAATTCCGCGCGCTCATCATCAATTAGCTCTGCGGTCTGCTCATAATACTCTGGATAGGTGGAACGAGGGTCACCTGTCCCCTTAACACGGATCCACCAAAAATGATGGCAATTGTTGCATTCGTAAATTTCTCGATAGGAGTTTTGTGGGTTTTGGATGATATCATGGATCGGGAACTCTGGAGTTTGGTTTAAATCTTGAACAGGTTCCAATCGAGAAAACTGTTTAACACTTTTTGAACAATACAAGCAAGACATAAGAAGGGCTGTCTAGTCATACCGCTATTTTCTTCTTGGTCAAGCCAATTTCCTTTAGCCGTATTTCTTTCTAACTTTCTACATAGTTCTTGGCAATTTATTATCAAAATGCGAAAGTATGCCATACCATATGTCTAACTCGCAACAGTCATACGAAAACCTTCTTGCGGAAATCAAAAGACTAGAAATGGAGAACAAAGAGCTCAGACAAACTCAAAGCTCCCCTAAAAATCACCTAACAAAACAAAACGAATTATTAAACTTTACCCAATTTTCTATCGACACAGTTTCCGATTCCATCTTGTGGTTGGATGAAAACGGGAAATATGTTTTTGTGAACAATGCAGCTTGCTTAAATTATGGATATGCAAAAGAAGAACTTCTATCGATGACTATGTTTCAGGTCGATCCTTTGTTTACAAAAGAGATTTGGGACGCACACTGGAACGAGATTCTTGAAAAAAAAACTTTCACTTTAGAAACCATTAATAAGCGAAAAGATGGAACTCCTTTTCCTATTGAAGTCACAGTCAATTTAGTTGAATACAATGGCAAAAAGTACAATTGTGCAATCGTTCGTAACATCACCGAACAAAAATTAAATGAATCAAAGCTTAAACAAGCAGCACTTCGTTTAGAAGAATTAAATGCAACCAAGGATAAATTTTTTTCAATCATCGCCCATGATCTACGTGGTCCCTTAGGTTCCCATAGAGAATTTACGAAACTCTTGAGGGAAAAAATCTCCTTCCTATCCGAAAGAGAAAGAGAGGTCAATTTACAGATCTTATATGAATCTTCAGAAAAATTATATTCTTTAATGGAGAATTTACTCCACTGGGCAAGGACACAAAGTGGAAACATTACTTTCCAACCTGTAGAGATTCGAATACATGAATTAGTCAATGCAACTATCGAAATCTTATCCTTATCGTTTCAGAAAAAACAAATTCGTTACGAAAATCTAATTCCAAAAGATTTAGAAATTGTTGCAGATTCTTTTATGATGGAAACTATTTTTCGGAACTTGATATCAAATGCGATCAAGTATAGCTTGCCAAATCAAAAGATAGAAGTTGGTTTTATCAAATCAGATCTAAATCAATCAAAAGAAACTACATACCAATTTTATGTAAAAGATGAAGGCATTGGTATGTCTCAAAACCAATTGAATTCATTATTCCAACTCGATCAAAAAGATTCAACTCCTGGAACGGCACAGGAAACAGGTACTGGCCTTGGATTAATTTTAAGTAAAGACTTTGTGGAGAAACACCAAGGAAAAATATGGGCTAAGAGTCAACCAGAGCAAGGTACAACTTTCTATATGGAACTAGGACATATCACAATCAATTGATAGAGGTTCTCTTTCGATTATTTTAGGATTCAATATTTTATTTCATTTTTTTTAATCGATTCAAATCGAAACAATCTGTATTTTTGCACCTATGCGAAGTACAATCCTATTTTATTCTCTCCTATCGCTTTTGGTATCTGTTTCGCTTTTTGCACAACCAGTAACAGAAAACAACCAAGAGACAAATCCTACTCCTACTCCCAAAAAATCATTTTTTGGAACACGCCTTGCCGTGTTAGAACTTGCAGGTGAGTTTGTGCAAACACCTTCCGAAGGTGGACCTCAATCTGTTTCTAGCATTCTGAATTCAGCAAGGGTCGCCTCAAGTTTTCTAAACAGTGGTACAACAGCCAATAACTTAAACCCACCAGGGATCATCACAGAAAGTGCTGAATCAAGACCTGCTTCCACAATTTCTCCTCGGATCAAATACTCTCACCAGTTTTCAGAGGATTTTTTTATTGGTTTCGTTTATGCAAAAGGAGAGCAATTCAATGATACGAGAACTAGCTTTAGTACAAATGGATTGTATCTGAATGATAAAGTTCGTTCGGCAGTCAATGAAGTTGGTTTTAAAATAGGAATTGGTCCCATCAATTACCTAACGGATTCCTCTTCTTCTGAATTTAGTTTTAGTTACTCAGAATTATCTTCCAAAGGACCATTCCAATCCTTTCAAATCAAATTTCCTTTTTTACGAACAGGCGATCAAAATGTAACAGAAGGTTATGCGTTCTCAACGGGATCTGTTGAATTCAGAACCAAAAATTATGGTATGAACTTTGGTTTTGCTGGCGCCATTACGAATTGGCTAAATTTTTACATGATTGGTGATCTAACCATTTTTTCTGGACAACTCAAACTCTTGAACTATGGATTGGAAACCTCTTCCACTGGAAGTCTCAATGCCAGTAACCAAGTGGTATTCAGTGCTCCAGTTACCAAAACGGACATCACGTTTTTTCAATCAAAAGAAGGTTTGATGCGAGGACTGGGAGGAGCTTCTGTTTCTTTGGAACTGGGACTTGTTTGGAAAATTTTAGACACGATGGGAATCAAATACGGCGGATTTTACCAACTGTCATCGTTCAGTGTTTCCGAAGTGTCTGGTTTTAATTTTGGCCCTGGAAAAACACCTGTCGAACTCAGCTCTGTCCCGGACCTCAATTCTTCCCAAAGTGCAAAAGAATTTGGATCTTTTGGAGTGAATGTATCTCTTGTGAAAAACTTTTGATCTAGTTTTGATGTCTTATGAGTAAAGGGTCACTTCCTTTTCTTGTAGGACAATCATGAAACACAAATCCATTTTATACGCACAAAAACTCGATTTTCAATGGCCTACGTCTGATCCATTTCTATTCTGCGTTCACCACGAAGACTTCTATCCAAAAGGAAATGGAAAATTTGGACCAAACGCTTCTTTACAAGGGAGACAGATTGGCCAAGATTTCGCGGGAAAAGATGGTTGGAGGATGTATCATGGAGATACCATCCCAGGATTTCCGGGTCACCCTCACCGCGGATTTGAAACGGTAACAATTGTTCAGCGAGGATTAGTGGATCATGCCGACTCACAAGGTGCGGCAGGTCGTTATGGAGATGGTGATGTGCAGTGGATGACGGCAGGTGCTGGGATCCAACACTCGGAAATGTTTCCTCTCATCAATGAATCGAGTGATAACACCTTAGAATTATTTCAAATATGGATCAATTTACCCGCTAAACATAAGTTTGTTGATCCACATTTTACTATGTTTTGGAACGAGGACATTCCTGTTAAATTTCTCACAGATGCCAATGGAAAAAAAGTAAAAATCAAAACGGTCGCAGGATCATTGTTTGGTGACAAACCGTTGGATCCACCACCAAATTCTTGGGCGGGTGATCCCAAAAACGAAGTAGGAATTTATATCTTAGATTTAGATCCGGAAGTCCAATTTGTTTTGCCAAAAACATCCACGGGAAACAATAGAAATTTATATTACTTCCGCGGGGAAGGAATGGTTGCCGATGGAACCCAAGTTCCAGGTAAACATATGTACAATCTGAAAAGTGATGAACCTGTGGAAATTCGAAATGGTTCGGAGGCAGGAAGGATTCTCATTTTAGAGGGAAAACCAATCGCAGAGCCAGTGGTGCAATACGGACCATTCGTGATGAACAAACCAGAAGAAATCCAGCAAGCATTTGATGATTACCGAAAGACTCAATTCGGTGGTTGGCCTTGGGATTCTTACGACCCCGTTCATGTAGGCAAAGGTCGATTCGCCAAACATGCGAATGGGAAAGAAGAATTTCCCTCCCAAAGCAAATAAAGTTCGTTAGTGATTTCCTCATGGGATCGGTAGAATTACCGATCCGTCAAACAACCAGTACTTGCATCCTTCACCATTTGAATGTACTTCCATAAGTAACCACTTGTGACACGGTAAGGAGGTTTTTTCCATTGAGCGCGGCGTTTTTCCAGTTCTTCATCGCTCACTTTTAGATCCAAACGGTTTGTCCGTGCATCAATGGAGATCACATCTCCATCTTGGACAAGAGCAATCTCTCCCCCTTCCATTGCTTCGGGAGTGATGTGACCCACAACAAAGCCATGGCTTCCCCCTGAGAAACGTCCATCAGTGATGAGAGCGACGTTGTCACCTAGACCTGCTCCAATGATGGCAGAGGTAGGTTTTAACATTTCTGGCATTCCAGGTCCCCCTTTCGGACCCACATATCGAATGACCACCACATGTCCTGGTTTTACTTTTCCATCACGAATGCCCTCGTTTGCTTCCACTTCGGAATCAAAACAAATTGCCTTGCCTTCAAACATTTCCCCTTCGTGACCAGTGATTTTTGCAACAGCACCTTTTTTGGCAATGTTACCATATAACACTTGTATGTGGCCTTCCTTCTTAATCGGATTGTTCACAGGTCGGAGTAAGTCTTGGTCTTTAGGAAGGTCAGGAAGAGCTTCTAAATTCTCTGCAACGGTTTTTCCAGTCACAGTCATACAAGTTCCATCTAACATCCCTTCTTTTAGCATAAATTTCATGATGGCTGGTGTTCCACCAATGGCAAAAAGATCTTCCATCAAATACTTTCCACTTGGTTTCATATCTGCAAGCAGTGGTGTCGTATCTGTTACTTTTTGGATTTGATCCAAGTCCAAATCAATTCCCATCGTACGGGCAATGGCAATCATATGGAGAGCCGCATTTGTCGATCCACCAAGGATTGTAATCACGCGAAGAGCATTGAGAATGGATTTTGGTGTGATGATGTCTGAAGGTTTGATGTCTTTTTCTAAAAGATTATAGATATACTTTCCAATTTCTTGGCACTCTCTCTTCTTTTCTTCACTGCGAGCAGGAGAAGAAGAACTGTATGGCAAACTCATTCCCATCACTTCAATTGCCGTTGCCATCGTATTGGCGGTATACATCCCACCGCAAGCGCCAGGTCCAGGGCAGGAATTTTTAATGACCTCTCTAAAATCTTCTTCAGATATTTTGCCGTTAATTTTTTTGCCATACGCTTCAAAGGCAGATACGATATTTAATTTTTCTCCTTTGAAATGACCACCATTGATAGTTCCACCATAGACCATGATCGCTGGTCGATTGAGTCTTGCCATTGCCATGATGGCCCCTGGCATATTCTTATCACAACCGGCAGTAAAGATAAGACCATCGTAAAAATGGGCACCTGCTATCGTTTCGATGGAGTCCGCAATGATCTCACGAGAAGGAAGGGAAAAACGCATTCCATCATTTCCGTTGGTAATCCCATCACTGACTCCGATGGTATTGAACAAAAGACCGACCATTTGTTTTGTATCGAGGACACTTTTCTTTTGTAATGCAGACAAGGTTGTCAAATGCATGTTACAAGGATTCCCATCAAAACCAGTACTTCCAATTCCAACAAAAGGTTTGTTCAAATCTTCGTAGGGAACTCCCGATCCAATGATCATCGCTTGCGATGCGGGGAGAGATTCATCTTGGGTTAATACTCGGCTGTATCGATTCAAACTCATAATTTACAATTTCCTTTGGATTAAAGTCAAAATGAAAGAATGGAAGAGAAAGGAAAGCGGATTTTCAAGATTAGGGAAGCGAGATTTCGAGTAGAATTTTATTTTCATTACTTCCTTGCGCTAAATCTTTTTCCCATTCTAAGAATTCTAACTGCAAACATGCGTTAGCTTTATCTCGGCTCGACTGAGGCAAAAAGCCATTCGCCGCAATCACTTTCGCAGCTTTTGCCGTTTTTCCCCTTGGCGATTCTAACCACTGCAGTTCAAAAAACGTGGCAAGTCTCGTTCCTGTAGCAGGTTGGATCCCCGCAATTTCGCATGACTCTGTCACCAAAAACTGGTATCTTGATTGAATCGAATCTATGTTTGCATTCGTTGTGGCTTTTGTATTCAAAAGGCCTGATTGTAAAATGGATTCTTGGCAATCCGTGGTGCGATTTTGAATGATGCGAGTTTCATTCAGGATAAAATTGACTTCGGATTGCGTGATGATGAGTTGGCCTTGATTGCAAACACCGAGTGGTCTGCGACTACAAGTCCTTGTGTTGGTGTTCGTATCTGTTTTGATACAATTTCCATAATTTCTCTGCCAAACGAGTGTGGTGAGGAGCTGGGTTTGTTCCTCTTCTTTTTTCCTTTGTAAGTCTTCCCCAGTTTCAAAGCAGGAAACCAAAAAGAGGATTGAGAAAAGATAAATTTGGGACATTCGAATTCGCTTCAAAATCGAACCTCCATTCCAATATTGATTAGAGGTATGATCGCCATCTTACCGTTAGGAGTTTGAGAAACAATGAAGGGAGAGTTGACGGTGTCGTATGTAGGACTTGGGTTTTGGTTCCTTTGGTAATTTCTAGTATTATCAAATTCAAAACCAGCTTGGTTCCTACGTCCGTAAAAATTCACAAATTCAATATAGGTATTGATGTAACCCCAGGAATAGTTTTCAATTCGATCAATTCGCAAATCAAATTGGTGGAATGGTAAAAACCGATCACTGTTATAATTACCTGAATAATTAGGAAAATATAAATTGAGACCGAAAGTTGCCGCTTGGCTTGCTCTAGTAGCACCTGTTATGGGAGTATATGGAGTTCCAGAAAAATATCGAAACCTACCCCCTACCATCCATTCCGCATTGAATTTATATCCAAAGACTACGTTTAGAATGTGTGTGCGATCAAGGTCATACAATTCTTCTTTGTCATTATTGTAGATGAGTTCTAAATTGTTGTCATCGTAATAATTGAGATAATTTGTGCCCACTTTTGTTTGTGCAAGTAACGTTCTTGTATTATTTTGTAAGGTTCGATTTCTCGACTCATCACTATTAAGCCTTGCTTGGTTGTTGATTCTTTTGGTGATCGAGTTGGTATACGAAATCCATCCGAAAAGTCCTGATTGTTCCCTTGGGTCTTTTGTTTTTTTGAGAAAGATCTCCACTCCTTCTGAATACCCATACCCTGCATTAGAATAATTTAGATTCTTTGGAGTGATGGGATTTGCCAATACTTTGGCTGTTTCATTCACAAAAATACGGGTATCGTTATTCAAGGCGTAAGGATCAACAATGAATGTATCTGGGACGATGATGTTTTGGAAGATATTGCGAAATCCCTCGATTTTGATTTGCCATTGGTTTGCAAATTCTTGGCTCATACCGAGCGAGTTGTGTTCCGACCTCTCCATAAACAAGTCAGGATTTCCAGATTTTTTTGATAAGGCTTCTACTGAAACGGGAGCATTGTAATGAATTCCATGCCCCACAAGAAAAGTTGTTTTTGTGGAATCGAAAACATACCCAGCAGTGATCCTAGGTGCTAAATTTGTTTCATTACTTCCCGAATAATTGTCCACTCGCGCACCAGGCGTTAGGCGAAATCCTCCATATTTAAATTGAAATTCTGCATAAGCCGACTTTTCTCGATAACGTATCCGATCTCCATCAATCACAGAACGAAAGGCCGCATTTGAATTTAAAAGATCATTGAATATATTAAAGAATAGCCGATTGAAAGAAGAGATATTCTCCCCTTTGAGTGTTGTTTCCCGAAATCTACCCTGGACACCAGCTTCAAACTTTAAGTGTTCTTCCCACAACTCCCATTCAAAGGCATTCTGTACATAAGTGATGGTATCTGAAGTTCGGTTTTGTAATCCAAAAATATTTTCTGCCGTAAGTGGATTTGTAAACCGTAGTTCAAAAAATTCATCAAACCAAGTCCGTGAATAAGACAAAGTGTTGCGAAAGGATTTTCCTTTCCAAACATACCTTACCCCATCTGTACGAAACATACGATCAAGGCCTGTAGGTGGTCTTGGATCCTGCCCTCCTCTTTCGAAATCTGCTTGGGCTTTGGTGTAGGCTTGTCTATCTCGTGTACCGAAGGTTTGGAATGTGATCCTATGATCGGAATGAATGTCCCAAATCAATTTCCATTGGTAGTCATGGTATTCTGCATACTTGGCATCCTCTGGAATCCCTTGCGGATAGGTTTGCAACAACACGACATTTGGATAGTTCTTTCGACCCGAACTAACCATGGCAAGCCCAGGTAATACCTTTGTTTGGTTGTAGATATCAGATAAAAACAAGTTTATATTGATGATGGTTCTGTTTTCATCGACACGATCTGTTCCTTCGATGGCGATGATTCCGCCAGTCGCATAACCATACTTTGCTGGAAATGCACCTGTATACACATCAAATGATTTAATTAAATTGTTATTTAAAACGGAGGATTGGTTCCCCAAATGGAAGGGATAAGGAAGCGGAAACCCATCAAAATAATATTGATTTTGCCTTGTCCCACCTCCACGTAAGGAAAGATCTCCCCTTTCACTATTGGAATAAGGATTTCCCGTGAGCAAATTGGTTCCGATGTTGGTAAACACAGAAGGCAAAATACCAACAGGAGCTCCAATCACAACACCTGGTACGGTTTGTAATGCTTTCAGAGAGTCTCCAGACACACCTGGAAGACGTTTGATTTCTTCTTGCACGAGACCATAACGAGAGAGTGGAGTTTTGTCTCGCTCTCCACTGACAACAATTCCAGAAAGATTGGATTCGGAGATGGAAACAAGAATCAACTGCCCTTTAAAACGGACTTCCCGAAAAAAGGATTCGGTTCGGTCAGCAGTAGAAACTTTGATTTCATAATAACCTGGTTCGGGAAATTGAAGTTTGGCGATGCCTTCTCCATTCGAGATGCCACTGGTCTTCCCTGTTTTGGAAATGACCAAAGCATTGGAAACGGGTTTTCCTGAATTCGATTTTACAATTTGGAAGCTGACTTCTAAGTTTCCATCCGCTAGGAGGGAATTTATTTTATTGGTACCTAGTAGGAAAACCAATAGAAATCCAAAAAAGAAAATCCGATATGGAAGATACTTCATTCGTTTACTGGAATCAAGTTTTCAGCTATCTTGTAGAGTTCTTCTAGAGATTTTTTATCATCCAAGAGTCGATAACTTTGTAAAACACCTTCATAAACAATGAACAGTTGTTTGGCGAGAGAATGAGGATCAACATTTGGTTTGGTATATCCATTTTGGATGGATTCTTTCAAAAATTCGGATAAACATTCGATTGTCTGATTGGCAATTCTTTCAATTTCAGAACGTATGTGTGTTTCACTTGGATGGATTTGTGCGCGAAAGTTTGCCATTCCGCATCCAAATAGTTGGGATTGTCTAGCTTCCCTCGAAAGAATACGAACCCATGCTTTGATAAAATCCAAAGGTTTTGGATTCCGTTTCATCAAAGTTTTGAGAAGATTTAAATTTTCATCGGAATAGAGTTTTAGGACTTCTTTTCCCAATTCTTCCTTGGAAGAAAAATGTTGGTACAAACTCGCTTTCACGGTTTTGGCTTCTTCCACAATTTGGTTGAGACCTGTTTCGGCATAACCTTGTTTCAGAAAAAGGTTACGGCTGACAGATAAAAGTCGAGTTTTTGTCGGTTCCTTTTTCATCTCTGTCCAAACATAAGGCAAAACAATTTCCAAGCAAGAAATACACCGAACGGTCTGTTCAAAATTTCTTCACGTTTCAGTGTTTGGACTAGAAAATTGTACTTGCAAAAACATACCGACTGGTATGTATGTTTTTCAGAAGGTATTAGATGAACCCAGAATTGATCTCCATCCATGAAGTGGCAAAGTCGGTTAAGGAAGCAATGGAAACTCGCCATAGCATCCGCGAATACGAATCCAAACCCATACCAGAAGAAGTATTAAAACGCATTTTTGAAACCGCACTCCGTAGCCCAAGTTGGAAAAATTCCCAACCCTGGAAGGTACATATCGTGAGTGGGAACAAACGAGACGAATTAGCATCAGCACTGACAGAAGCTGCCAAAGTTTCCACTCCTATCCCAGAAACCAACTGGCCTGAGTCCTACCCAAGTGATGCCAAAAAACGGATGTTTGATTTAGGAATGAAAATCTATGGAGTTGCAGGTATCGATCGAAAAGACAAAGAAGCCCGAGACCAATTTATGCTTCGTAATTTTCAATTTTTTGGAGCTCCCACAGCCGTCTTCATCACATCCAAATTTGATCTGAATTTTTTTGTGGGAATCGATTTCGGATGTTTTCTTCAATCCATTTTACTTTTAGCAAGAGAAGAAGGACTTGGAACTTGCCCACAGGCCGCACTCGGTGCCTTTCCTCAAGTCGTACGAAATGCACTACAACTTCCAAACGAAGAAAAAGTCATTATGGGCCTTAGCATTGGATACCCAAAAGCAAGTTCTGAACTCAATCGGTATCATACTCCCAGGGAAAGTGCATCGGATTTAATCCGGTTCTATTAAAAAACATTTTCGTTTTAGAAACTTTGGTATAAAATACATCAATTGTATTAAAAAGTTAGGTAGATATGTACGACAAAGATTTCTGGAACGAACGTTATGTGAGAGAAGAGTATGTTTATGGTAAGGAACCGAATGAGTTTTTGCGCTCACGACTTCCTAACTTAAAAAAAGGGCGTATTCTTTTTCCTTGTGAAGGAGAAGGACGCAATGCCGTATTTGCCGCCAGTTTAGGATGGGATGTGTTCGCGTTTGATCAGTCTGAGAAAGGAAGACAAAAAGCCATTCAATTAGCAAAAGAAAAAAATGTGACTTTCCATTATGAAATATCAGATGCACTGACTTACCCTTATGCGCCTGAACAGATGGATATGGTTGCTCTCATTTACAGTCATTTTCACAAATCGATACGAACAACAGTTCATCGAAATTGTGTTCGCACTCTAAAACCGGGAGGAATATTACTTTTGGAAGCATTCTCACCTGAACAATTGAAATTTACTTCTGGAGGACCAAAGGATCCTGATATGTTGTATCATCTAAAGGATCTCCGAATGGATTTTTCTGAAATGAATGTTGAATATGAGGAAGCATTAGAAACTGAACTAAATGAAAGTCCGTTCCATAAAGGAACAGCTAGCATTGTCAGACTTGTTCTAAGAAAAATTTAGTTAGTTTTTCCTTTTAAGTTTTTAAATTCATGATTCTCTTGTCTCTCGCAAGTGACAGGAGAATCTATATGAAGTTTCAAATTTGGGTGTGGCTATGTTCGATCTTGGCCTTACAATGTTCTTTTGGTAGCAAGGTCGAATATGCAAAACTGAAACAAGCATACCCAACTGTGAAATGGGAAAGTCGTCGTACAGAAGCTGTAAAATACTTAACAGATATCCTAAAGATTCCCTCCGTTCGCGGAAATGAAATCCAAGTTACAAAATATATCCAATCCATTCTTACAAAAGAAGGAATTAACTCTCGTTTGGTGTTTGATCCGAAATATCCCAATCGACCCAATTTAATCGCTGAGTTGCCAGCAACAGTTCCCAATCCAGAACCGGGTATTATTCTAGCGAACCATTTGGATACGGTAGAATTTGATTCCAAGGAGTGGAAAGTAAATCCGCTGGCTGGTTCTGTCCAAGATGGCCGAGTTTGGGGACGTGGTGCTATTGATATGAAAGGTATGGCTGTCATGGAACTTGTTGCGTTTTTGGAATTAAAACGATCTGGGATTCCAAGAACCCGAAAAACCATGTTTTTAGCATTAGCGGATGAAGAATCAGGTTCTGTGTTAGGTGGAAAGTATATGACCACTTCGCAAAAACAAGTTTTTACAGGATATGAATATGCAATCAATGAAGGTGGAGTTGCCACACGAGACATTGTTATACCAGGTTCCACTATCTTTAACATACAATATGCAGAGAAAGGAAATATCTGGTTACGAGCCAAAATCACAGGAAGCAGCGGACATGGATCTTCGCCACCGAATCAGTATCCTGCATTGGCTTTGATGCAGTTTTTTAATGAGGTAAGAGAATTGGAATCTGATATTCGCATTACGGAAGAAACAGATGCATTTTTTTATCAGTTAGGTACGATTAGTTCATTTCCAAAATCATTTTTCTTAAAGAATGCAAGAAACCCTCTGATCAAACCACTCTTACATTCTACGATTCGAAGCAATCGCCATTTAACTGCAATGACAACGAATACGAAATCCATTACAGGATTTCGCACAAGTGAAGGAGAGGGTGGGGAAAACGTAATCGCGGGTGAAGCAATAGGAAGATTGGACATTCGTACTTTGCCAGGAGTCGACATTGAAGAGTTTGCTAAAAAAGTAAAAACTATCGCCACAAAGTATAATGCAGAGATTACATTCACTGACATCAATCCAACAGATGTTTCTCCGATTCAAACCAGGTTTTTTAGCACACTAGCCGCAGTTTCTGCAAACAAGTTTCCTAATAGCACTGTAACTCCCTTTTTATCACCAGGAAAAACTGATAACTCTTATCTCCGAAAGATTGGAATCAAAGCCTATGGACTGATCCCTGCTGTCTTAAAAGCGGAAGATATCGATGGAATGCATGGCAAAAATGAAAACATGACCATCGAAAATTTAGAATTGGGTACAAAAATCCTATTCGAAACGTTAGTGGAAATGAATCAATAACAGACTAGTTGATTACAAATCCTTGTTATGCGAATGAAATGTTTCTTGCGCATCACGAGGATGCAAACCAATCCGATTTAGATCGCTTAAGGAGACTCTTTGTTTGGTTTGGGTTTGGAACTTATGGTGGAAAGATACTCTAGGATGCTCTCTTCTCCTCTGTCCTCGGCAAGTTCTGCAATGCTCACACCACCCACCGTTTTGACCTTTGTCTCTGCACCCGCATGGACAAGAAGTTTCACTAACTCTAAATTTCCTCGATACACGGCTCGGTAGAGTGCCGTCTCGCCCATGGTATTTCGGAGATTGACATTGGCACCTTTTTGGATGAGGTATTTTGCCATTTCCACTTCTTCGTCATCCACTGCTTTGATCAGAGATGAGTTTCCCAAGGAATCTTTAGCGTTGATCGAGACACCTTGAGCCAAAATGGATTTCACCTCGTCAAGGTTACCTTTTTCCACTGCGTGGAAGAGACGTAATTCCAAACTAGGGGGCGATTTTACAACGGACTCATCTTCCATACAACCGCCTATCACTGTCACCGCGACCAGAGAAAGACTCACAAATAGTAAATTTTTTTTGAAAATTCGAGTGGATAAGAATGGGAACATCAATTTGAGTCTAATAGTTTAACTATGAAACGTCGATCCATTTTTCAAACTAGTTTCCAGTTCCTGCCTGTTTTGTTCCTTGGGATGTTGTATGTCTCTTGTATTTCCATCATCAATCCTGGGGAAGTGGGACTGATGTGGAGGCCCTATAGCACAGGCCTTAGCCAGAAACCACTGGAATCGAGAGTACAAACCTATATGCCATGGAACAGTGTTTATGTGTATTCAATCCAATGGAGTAGTTACCAAGAGAAAGTGGAAGTACTCACACGAGATGATTTAACAATCACTGTGACAGCCGATATCATCATACGCCCAGTGCAAAACGAAATTTATGAATTGGAAATGGAGATTGGGAGAGATTATTACGAAAAAGTGGTAAAACCACAATTTCGAACTGCCATACGAAACATACTTTCTGCTTATAACATGGTTTCGATTTCAAAAGAAACACCAAATGTTTCATCGCAGATTAAAAAATCTCTTACTGAAAAATTAAAATTCAAACATGTCGAAATTGATGATGTCATTATCGATGATGTGGAATATAGTCCTTCTATCTTAAAAGCAATCGAAAGTAAACTCACGAAACAACAAGAACAAGAACAGATGAAGTTCGAAATCAATATTGCCAAACGTGATGCGGAAATTCAACAAATCTCTGCAGAAGGAAAAGCAAAAGCAGTACTCATCGAAGCGGAAGCACAAGCCAAAGCACAAAAGATGATCTCAGACTCACTCACACCTAAATACATTCAACTCAAAGCCATGGAAAATCCAAACAACAAATTGATCTTTGTTCCTAATGGCAAAGATGGATTGCCAATCATTGTGAACCCAGATTCGAAATGAGAGGCAAGGAAAGCTAACCCCGCATATGCGGGGTTAAGAAAGGAGGGGTTAGAATTTATAACTTGCCGACATAGAGAAGGATACACCTTCGCGGTAGGAGCGGAACAATTTTTCTTCGTTTAAGAGTTCATCTTTTACATAAATCTTAAACCTTTGGTCTGTTACGTTTTTTGCTGCAAACTTGAAATCTAATTTATCATCCATCTTGTGAGAGAAAACGATATCTGTTAATCCCACACCTCTTTCATAGGCATCGGGAGTTCCGTTTGCCCCGACAACAAAGATACGATCTCCAAAATAGTTATAATACAATCCAATTGTTGTAGTTTTCAATTTGTTTAAGTAAAAATCAAACTTTAAGTTAGCAACGAAATCAGACTGCCCTTGGAGAGGTCTTCGGATGTTAGTTGGGTCATACGAGAATGCTCTGTCGTTGGGATCGAGAAGTCCTGCTTTTCCAGCTGTAAACTGTTCCCAGGAAACCACATTTACGAGAGATTTGATAAAGAATACATTCGTCTCAAATCGAAACTTATCAAAAAACTCCCTGCGGAAATCTAACTCCACACCACGAATCGTAGCGCGACTTGCGTTTGCATAGGTAAAGAATGGTGAAATCTGGCCGGCAACTGGTTGTCCAATTAACTCAATCGGATTGGAAAGGTCTTTATGAAAAACACCAGCACCGACGTAATTGGCTCCACCCATAAAGTACTCATAACGAAAGTCAAAGTTGTGAATGTAAGTTCTTTGTAAGTTTGGATTTCCTCGGATACGGTCACCACCGAAGTAAGGAGTGAAGGCAAACGGAGACATTTCGCGAAAATCGGGTCTTGTCAATGTTTGAGAATATCCAAAACGGAGGTTTTGATCCTGTAAGAACTCATATACAAAGTTCACACTCGGAAGAACATCTCGTGTTTTGATGACTCCTACTCCATTGTTATCAGCAGGACATATGTTGTTATTGATGAGTGCAATTCTTTCGTATTCACTTCCAAATTCACAACCATAACCTGGTCTTCTACCATCAAATTGTTCTTTTAAAACAAATGTTTTTACTTTTTGGAAGGAGTCTTCATAACGAGCTCCCCCAATGAATCTAACCTTTGGAATCAAAGGAATGTCAACTTGTCCAAAATATGTATGCAATTTTTGGTAAGCGTCATAAGCATTAGGTTCCACCTGACGTTCCGAAAATGTTCGGTTCGCTACACCATTTGAATTGGTTCGAACAAACTCCAATGGATTAAAAACAATTTCACCTGGAACTAAGTATAAATCAGCAGGTGATGCACCCACGTTTGATTTTGATCCAAACTCTCGAAATGTGAAACTCTTAAATCGATCTAAAGCACTACCACCAAACTTCGCTGTGGATTTTAAACCATTCCACTGATCAAAAGGAATTTCGTAAGCAAAACTAACACTACGTACTGTATCTCCCGATGTTGAATAAAATCTTGATCCATCAGGGTTATTACCTAAACGAGTTGGGAGAGTATCAAGCGAAGCACCTTGTGGTCTTCTCCATACTTGTTGTGTTAAATTTGGCTCATCCCGTTTGGCTTCCCCATAATTCATTTGCCAATCAAGAGTATGAGGTCTACTCAAACTTCCTAGGTTCAGCGCATGTTTTCCACCGAAACTAGAGTTAAACAATTGGCGACTGATGAAATCATTGGTAATACTGTAGAAATCAAAATTATCACGGTTATTCGTTCCGGTTGCATCTCGAACCGTTTTCTCAGAAGAAACTGAATAGAAGTTTTTCAAGAAAAACTGCTGTCCTGCTTTTGGTTCATATGCTAAGTTTAGATTGTTTCCAAACAATCTCTCTTCCACATATAAATCTGCATCTTGTGTTTGTACTGGATTTAGAGTTGTTGCTCCAGTAACAGTTGGTGCAATAAAATTAACAGGTACATAACGCGCATCCTTTTGTCTTCTGAATCGGTAATCAACGGAATGTGTTGTTCCGAAGATAATTCCAAATCTTTGTCCCGTTTCATCGAGTTTGAACGTTTTTCCGATTGTGAAGTTAAAGTTTTTATCATAAGGAGCTTTCGTTTGATCAGGAGTCCATTGAGAAGGAAATGTAATTGCTCCTAAACTAACGAATCGTGAATCTAAACCAGCGAAACGACTTCCTGGTTCAAATGGTAGATAATTTGGAACACCTTTGACTAAATCAGGTAAACTTTGATTTGCCGTTGGTAGACCAAAAAAATCTCCACCTTTAAACGTTAACCATTTGTTTCGTGTAGTATTGGAATTGTACCCTACTCCCAAACCAAGACTCATAGTGAAGTCATCAGGATAATCTTTAGTTTCAATTTTTACAAGTCCACCGGAGAATTCAGCAGATTCTTCTGGAACAAATGTTTTGATGATTCGAATGTTCTTAATTAAATTTGCAGGAAATAAATCGAGAGGAACCACTCGTTTGTCTGGTTCAGTAGAAGGAACATATGCATCATTTAAATACGTAGATGAATATCGTTCCCCGAGCCCTCGAACGAATACATATTTTCCACCAATGATAGTAATTCCTGTTACCCGTTTCACTACTTCGTTAGCTGAAGAGTCCGGAGACTTTTTGATCGATTCCGCACCGATCGAATCTGATACGGAAGCTGATTTTTTCTGAAGTTGTAACAACGCGGCATCCGATTCATTCACCGCACGATCTTTTACTTCCACTGTCTGTAAAACTTGAGCTCCAAATGTGACATTCATCTGGATTGGTTTGCCAGCTGTAACAACAACTGTTCTATTCTGTGGACCGTAACCATACATTTGGTATTCGACTTGGTAAGTTCCAGGAGGAAGTTCTAATGTATATTTTCCGTCAAAATCAGTTTTTGCGAATTTCTTTTCAGAGCGAACAACAATTGTTGCACCAAACACTGGTTCGCCGTTTTCAGAATCAATAACCGTTCCGCGTATTGAACCTGAAGATTGTGCAAAAGTTAGTGTAGGTAAGATCAATAAAAATGTGATAATACAGAGTATTTTTTTCTTTGAAAGTTTCATAACTTGCCTGTTAACGGCAAAGTTTCCAGAAAAAGATTATTGGTAAACGAAAACAGCTTTAGATTGCGTTACTATACCGTGAATCATTCGTTACAAACATGTTACAAAAAATAGGTTAAGGACCAAGGACTCCAACGATGAATTTTCCATCGATTTCATAAATCATTTTGATTTGTGTAATTTCAAATTTTCCCTTAGAGGAAGAGATGAATATTTTTGGTTTATGACCGATGATTTGGTTCATTCTTCTTGGTGTTTCCCATTCAATTTTCAATACTTTAAAACCATTCGAAATCATTGTATAAATTGATTCTTTGGCGATTTTTTCTCTTTCCGTGAGTAACATTTTGTACTCATTGAGGGGAGTATGGTCTAAAGCAGTTCCTAAACCATATGTGTTTGGGAAAATATAAAGTAATTGCTCTTCCCAAGTGATATAGGAGATAATTTTGTTTTGATCAAATTTGAGTTCATTAAGAAAGGAAATAACGGCATCATTTCGATCCTGATACCCTCTTGAGAATGTATCTTTCTTTTTTTGATGCGATAGGATGATTGTTTTAGATTCTTTTAATTTTACTTCTAATTCCGGATTTTGAAAACTTGGATCTTCTCTCCAATCTTTCTTTTTACATGCGAGTGAAAGGAAACAAATAATGAAAATGAGCAATAATGAATTTTTGAATCTCATAACCTAAAAAAAATAAACCCTAGCAAAACTGCCAGGGTTTATTTTTATATCAGTTTTAGAAATGATTACCTTGCTCTAAAGACTGCCCAACCATTCCACCATTGACCATCGGCTGCTCCACCAAGCCCTGCCGCGGCGTAAGTGGCATTCAATGTGTAATCTGGTTTTGTTGCCGCAAATCCACAGTTAGATTCTGTGTTGATGCCTCCATCGGAAACAATTGGGAGGGAAGTAATATTGTAGTTCACACTCCCACTCGCAAATGTTCCACTCGTAGTTTGACCTGACTGACCGCGAACAGTTGTCGCCGATGCTGATGTACCTGCCGCTGCAGCATCGACTCTGAATCCCAGTGCATGGCCATAAGCAACTCCATTTGTGAGTGTAGCTTGTACACCCTCTCTAAGTCTTCCTGCCTGGCCTCCCGGAATTGTTGCACCAATCAAAGTAAACTTATTCAAGGTTGCCGTAGTACAGCGAGCAAGTAAAGGCGCAGAAGGAGAATTACAAGCAATACCGCCGTCATTATGAATTCCATCCCATTCTAATGCATGTGGATCTGTCGAAGCTGATCCACCACAAGCAGCAGGATATTTATGGGATATGAAATTGGAAATATTTGCACCTGAGGCCAATGTTGGACCACCAAATCCCTCATCCAAATCCAGATCATCATCAAGACCACCAGTCGCGAGTATGTAAGACCAGGAACCTGTTCCACCCCATGCTTCAATTTGATCATCTAGACCTCGGTGGGATTGAACGTAAGTTAGAGTGGAATTGGATGAATATAAACTTAAGTTATTTAATTCATCACCAGGGGCAACTTCGTTACCACCAAACTCCACGATTGTATAAGACATTTCAATATTGTTTGTTCCTGGCAAACTACCAGTTCCACCGTATGACTGAGGTGTGGTTCCTTCTGTATTGGAGGCCCTTGTCGCTCCACTATCTCCAATCATCACAATACCACCCCAATCGCCAGGAAAACGAGAGCCTAAACCTCCAGCGGATGTCCAACAAATTGGATCGGCAGCGGTTCCATTGGAAACAAGCCTTGCTCCTCTTTTGAAGAAAACCGAAGATCCTCTTTGGCCTAAAATGACAGTTCCTGGAGTCACATTGATGGTTGCACCTGGTTCTACAAACACAGTGCCTTGGAGGAGTATTCCACCAGACCAAGTTTCTGAACGAGTAATGGATCCAGATTTAATGATTGGTCCACTTGTGAGGCGAGCTCCATCACAAACATTCTCTCCAACCGTAGGACTTTGAAGCGTATATTCTCCTTTAAGAAACACATTCACTGACTTAACAGTAATAGAGTAACCAGTGTTTCCACTCAGTGAAATTTGACTTACATTGGTTCGATCATTTAAGTTGATGTTAACAGCCAAAGTTCCTGTGGGTCCAGTCACGTTGGTAAAATCGCTCGCAGGTAGTGCCGTAATCTGCGAGCAAGTATTAGCATTGGAAAGTGTCGCTGAATCGTTCGGAGCGAATGCTAAATTTCCATTTAAGAAAGGTGTTTTAAACAAAAGAATGAATTCGCCGTCAGCGGTACCATTCGCAGGTGGAGCTCCATTGGTTACGCAGGTAGTAAAATCTGAAATTGATCCCTGACCAGCGGATAAGAAACTACTACCAGAAACATCTGAAATAGTAACCTTTCCCTCTTTCATGGGTAAAGTATCAGCTCCTCTCAATGTACCTGTGAGAATCACTGTATATTCAGGTAAATTTTGTATGATGATGCCTGCGGTTAACAAGTTTGTAGTGTCAGGCCTTTCCCCTGGGCAATTGAGAGTATTAAAACCGATCAATGCAATCGACAACAACACCAGGTTTTTTCTAAATGAATGTTTCATTTGTTTCTCTTCCGTTTATCACTCGAGTTTATTACGCTAGTGGAGATTCCCGATACGGGTAACGAATCATGATGCCCCTAGCAAGTTAGAATATGCACTTTATTTGTTACAGAACGATGACAAGCTGGTAAAGGTTTCGTGAATGTTGTGTGAGCCGATGGACTACCCTTTCAACCGATTTAGAATTTTAATCAGGTTACTTTTGATCCTGCGAATTTGGTCGGTGGTCAATTGCAATTCACCAGATTCCGCTTTTTCGATCACACGTTCTGCTTTCGTCACGAAGGTGATTGCTTCTTCATCGACTGCTTCTTTGCGAGCTTGTTTTTCTCGGTAAGCTTCCAAAGCCTTTTGAACGTCCAAAAGTTCTTTGGAAATGCCACCGATGGCAATGTTGAGTTCTACAATATTTTCATCCATGGGTGACTTGCCGCTGTATACGATCCGATCGATTTCTATTGATTCCTTCTGCTATTGATACAGAACGTCGATGAATTTCTTTTTTGCCTCAAGGTGTTCTTTGAATGTAGAAGAAAAATAATGAGACCCATCCGGTTTTAAAAGGAAAAATAATTTATCAGACTTCATCGGACGGAAGGATGCTTCGAGGGCCGGCAATCCAGGATTGGAAATGGGGCCTGGTGGCCAACCACCATTGATATATGTATTGTAAGGTGATACGATTTTTAAATCTGATTCAAATAGACGTTTTTTTGGTTTATCAAATAAGTACTGTATGGTGGCACAAGATTCTAAATTGATATTTTTTTCTATCCTTGTTAAGAAGACACCTGCCATCATCGGACGTTCTTCTTTTCTAACAGCTTCTCGTTCCACGATGGATGCAAGGACGACTCGAAAATGTAAGTCTTCGGGTTTGATACCTTTCGCTTCTGGAATTGTTTCCAATTTTTTATAAAAACGTTTGATCATCATTTCTGTGATCCGTTCTAGAGGATAATTGAGAGGAACAGAATATGTTTCTGGAAATAAATAACCTTCCAAGGTCTTCGCAGGGATATTGTATTTTGTTAGGAGTGCAGGACTTTGAGTCACCTTCAAAAATTCTTCTCGAGAAGGAGCTAGTTTTTTTGTCACGAGGAGATCTCCAATCTGACGATTGTTGTAACCTTCTGGAACGGTGAAAGTGACAAGTTTGACTTTACCAGAGATGATAACATCTAGGATTTTTCGAGAGCTCATCCCATCATTGATGTCGTATACTCCTTGTTTGATTTTGTTGCCAGATCTCGTAAATTTGATCAAATAATTAAAATACACACTGGATTTGATCATTCCAGCTCCTGCTAACTCTCGTACTACGCTAGAAGATGGTTCGCCTGAATCAATAATGAGTTCGTATTTGTTTTGACCGTCTCCGACGGCTCCACCTTTCAGTTCATCGATGACAAAAAAGCTGATGAGAGCAAGGACAAGGAGTAAGGAAACTCCTAGACCAGTGAGTACCAAATATTTTTTAACTTTTGAGTTCATTCCTTCCCCATCCTTCTGCAACTATCGACAATTACCAAATCTTTTTTAGGGCCTAACCACAGGTTCCATCTCCAAATGAATGGAAAATGTTTCAAACACTCGTTTTTGGATCGATGCTGCCATGTCCAAAAGCGCAGAAGTTGTACCATCTATATTGATTAGACCCAAACAATGTTTTGTGGAGATACCAACTCCACCAGGAAACTGATCCCCTTTTTTGATTCCCGAATGTTCAATGAGCCATGCAGCGGAAAGTTTTTTTCCACCTTTAGGTTCCTCAAAAATGGGAGGGTTCATCAATCCCATTGTTTTTGCTTTGGTGAGAAATAATTCTGCATCTTCATTGGAAAGAATGGGATTTGTAAAAAAAGATCCCGCAGAACGAGTATTAGGATCAGATTCATCCAAAACCATGGACTTTTGTTTTCGAAGAGAGAGAACTAAATTTCGAAGTGTTTCTAGTTGGATCGATCGATCTTCTTCACCAATCGGTTGTCTCAGTTTAGGTGTTTTAGTTACGAGCAATTCCCATTGCTTTCTGACCTCTGGATATAAAATACATGGATCTTTTGATCTTGAAAGTTCAAAAATAACTTTTGTTATAATGTATTTTTGAAATTTACCAGATTTGAATTCGCTATTCCGGTATGTAAAGTTACAATCATTCTTAGAAATCTTGACTTGATTTCCATTTAGATCAAGACATTCAATTGAAAGAATTGACTCTTGTACTTCCTGTCCATAAGCACCAATATTTTGAATAGGTGATGCACCCACGGAACCAGGAATTCCAGACAGACATTCAATTCCATATAAACCTTGTTTGACAACATATTCTACAAACAGATCCCAAGGGACACCAGCTCCTACTTCATACGTCACAGTGTTATCGTTGGAATCCAAACACCTAATTCCGGGAATTTGCATGTGGAATACAACTCCATCAAAACCATTGTCTCGAATGATGGTATTGGAACCGCCACCCAAGATGATGTAAGGTAGATTATGATTTTGCGAAAATAGCAAAGCTTCTTTTAAATCTTCGATTGTTTTGATGGAGATAAAATATTTTGCTAGTCCACCTAATCGAAAGGTAGTGAAGGGAGCCAACGGGATGTTGTTTTGGACTAACATAATTCCAATAAAAAGTTTCCGCAAAAATAGTAAGTAAGAAAATCTGTCATATGAGTCGATCCAAACTGAAAGTTTACGAATATTCTGGTTGTAGCACTTGCCGAAATGCGCTCAAATACTTAAAATCAAAAAAAATCGAATTTGAACAACTCCCCATCCGAGAATCCGCACCAACCGTTGCGGAGCTAAAAAAAGCCAAACAATACTTAGGTGACATTAAAAAACTTTTTAATACATCTGGAAAGGACTATCGGGAAGGAAATTGGAAAGAAAAATTAGCCACTCTTAGCGAAGACCAAATATACAGAGAACTTTCTGCCAATGGAAATTTGGTGAAACGCCCGTTCGTGGTTGGGGAAGGTTGGTTTCTTGTGGGATTTAAGGAAGAGGAATGGAAGGAAAGGGTTTAGGGGAGATGGGGTTGGGCGGAATTGGTATCCCCGCCCTAATTAGGGTGGGGAACTGGACCCGCCACCCAATACGTCCTCTCTATCACAGGTCCGTATCTAAAACGACCGTATTCCCAAATTCACAAACTTTTTCGTTCTGGAAGTTCATATTTGCTCACGGATCACATCCACTTCCACTTTCAATTTATGTTTTCCTCCGCCAAACAGAATCCCTTTTAAAGGAGAGACATCAGAATAATCCCGACCAATGGCGGTAATGATATATTCTTCTGTGATCATCTTTCCATTCGTTGGATCAAAGTCTAACCAACCGAGAGTAGGACAATAAACAGAAACCCAAGCATGGGTGGCATCCGTTCCCTGTAATTTCTCAACACCTGGTGGAGGAATGGTTTCCAAATATCCGCTCACATAGCGAGCAGGAATTTTTAATGAACGTAAGGCGGCGATCATAAGATGCGAGAAATCTTGGCAGACTCCTTTTCTTTCCAATAACACTTGTTCAAGTGGAGTATTTATATTTGTTGCCTTCGGATCATATTTAAAGTTCCTATAAATATACTGTGTTAGCTCTAGTGCGCCTACAAATACTGGTTTATTTTCAGAGAAAATCATTTTTGCGAAATCTGCATATGATTGTTTTAAAGTAACAAATGGAGATGGCTGAATGAATTCAATTGCCTGAAGGTCTAAATCCAAAGAAGATTCATGAATCATTGAATAAATATTTTCCCATGCGGAAGATTTTGATAAATCAAAATCAAAACTTTGATGAGTCCTAACTGTAGATTCAACTACTACTTCTAAGAAGCGATGTGGGTCTTCAACCGAGAATAAAAAAACTTGGTTACCAAAATAATCTCTTCGAAAGGAAGAAACTACTGGCTTTGGATTTACAGTGACATGAGTTCTATAACAATCCTGATGAGTTGTCGTAAGTGGATACATGTGAGCAATGTTATGGCAATAAGCAACCGTATCATCATAGTTATACTTTGTTTTATGGATTACTTTAAAATCAGCCATTGGAGTCACCGATACGAGTTTGTTCTTCTGTATAATTAAAGTATCGTGAAGACAACGCATCTGACAATTGCCTCAAATACCCATGTAATTCCTCTAGCCAAACAGAAACTGCCTCCAATGGAGTTTCAGACTCGAAGAATAAACCTACATCTTTCATTTTAAAATGAGTATACAATTGAAGAGCTGCCCTGTCTTCCGAGTAGACAACTTTTTTATCTTTACCAGGTAAAAAGGATAAGTCTAAATTGATTTGCTCTAGTTGATATGCCAAAGACCTTGGATTTGTAGTATCAAAAAGTAAAATATCTAATACAGATTCCTGGTCGATTTTTCCTGAATATCTTCTGTTATAAGTCAACCGTATGTCACTGATTCGTAAAAAAGTCTCAAAGGAAGATTTGTCTTCAAAACTTTTCCATTGGATCATACCTTGTAACATCAAAATCATATTAATAGAACGCTCAATCCTTCGCCCTAAGTTTAGGAAATACCAACCGGCTTCACGACTCATGTTTTCAAATGACAAACCAGTGAGTGAAGACAGATTGAGGATTATCTTTTGAAGGAAATCGATGATTTGATCGTACGATTCAATAGGATCACTTGATTGGTCTTCCAAATGAAGAAGAATTTTTTTCATATCGTCTGAGAGTCGATCTCGAACAGATTTCGAAGCAACGACCAAACTTTTCAAATGAAAGCCCAAACTACCAATTATATTTTTATCAACAGTGAGGCGTTGTAACTCTGGAAATGGATTTGAAAAAAGTTCACTTGCATCATCTCCCAAAAATCCAGGATAACTATTCGTGACGTGTGTCACCAGTTTTAAGATATTTTCCAATGATTCCTTTTCATATCCATCTTCCACTTGAAGGATCTTATAAACTGCCTCTCGGATCACTCTTGTTTGATTCTCGGAGCGCTCTAGATAACGTGCTAACCAAAATAAATTATCCGCAACTCTGCTTGGAACACCTGAACTTTTGCGAGAAATGAGTATTTGATCTGATTTTGGTACAAGTAACGATTCTTCTTTTTGTGTTTCAGTAGACAACACCCATAAATCTTTACTCCAAGCACCTCGTTGACTGGTAATAAAAAATTCATCAAGGGATGGAGATACCCTTACTAGGCCTCCCGCCATAGTTTGATAACCAGATCCAGAGGAAGAAACAAAAGTTCTCATAATCGCTCTACCAGGTCGAAATCCATTTTCACCTAACACTGGTACAGTCGCGGACTCTATCATTTCTTGCGCAATAAATCGTTTTGGATCTTGTTGTAATTTTTCTAAAAATATGTCCTTTCTTTGTCCACTTAGCTCTACAAATGTAACAGGTGTTTCCTCATCTGTTCGCGAGACAGTTTTAAATACATATTTTTCTGGATTTTGTAAAACATATTGGAATTGGTCTTTGTTACCCAACCAATAGGTTGGTGCCATTGGCAAAAGTAAATCCTCGCCTAAATAAAATCGACACAACTCAGAATAAAATGGAAGAAGAGCACGATTTTCTAAAAATCCAGATCCAATGGGATTGGCTATTTTTACATTTCCAGACCGAACCGATTCCAAGAGACCTGGGACACCCAACAGAGAATCTCCCCTGAGTTCCAAAGGATCCATAAAGTCATCATCAACCCTTCTTAAGATCAAATCGACTTGTTGTAATCCTTCCACCGTTTTCATGTACACTTTGTTCTTACGAACGGTTAGATCTTCTCCTTGAACAAGTGTATATCCCAAGTATCCCGCAAGATAAGCGTGCTCAAAATAGGTTTCATTGGAAGGACCAGGAGTTAATAATACAATTACAGGTTCTCTACCACTAACACCCGATAGCTGAGTTAATGATTTTCTCAGTGACCGAAAGTATACAGCAACTCGATGAACCATTGCATCTCGATACATACTAGGGAAAATACGCGAAAGAACGATTCTATTTTCTAATGAATATCCAGATCCAGATGGTGCTTGGACTCTATCATTTAGCACATAAAAATTTCCATCTGCCGCGCGAATCAAATCACAGACATAAAATAGTAGAGCTGGATTCTTTGCTAAAAAATGATTCGATTCATACATGCCATCACAAGCACGCAAAAAAGAAGTTTCATTAAATAAAATTTCTGGTGGAATTTTTTTCTCGTATAACAGTCGTCTCTTGGAATAGACATCTCTGATTAAGGCATCCAAAAGATCTGCCCTTTGATTGAGACCCCTTTCTAATATTCTCCATTCTTCACTTTCCATTACCAAGGGAAACAAATCCAGTTCCCAAGGTCTTTCTTTGGCTTCCCTTTGGTCAGATTGGTAAAGGTTATACGTAACCCCGTTCTCACGTAAAATACGATCTGTATCTCGACGCCGATTGATTAACTCAGCAGGACCAAGTTCTTGGAAAGACTTAACCAAAAACTTGTATTTATTACGGATCTGACCATCGGAATCATACAACTCATCGTAAACACCAGGAATGGTTTTATAACTTTCAATTAGATGATACGGATCTTTTGTCATCATTTACTTAGAAGTAACCATTCTCAAGTCAAGCGTACACGGAAAGGCTTTATTTTCCAATCGAATCGGAGGAAGACTCTTTCCTATTTTATGGCCATGGGTCCAAAAACGAGAAATCCTCCTAGATTCTGCTTCATATCCATTGATTGGTATCGTTTGGTATGACAATCCTCCCGGATGAGAAACATGGTATGTGCATCCACCAAGTGATCGATGATTCCAAGTATCGTACACATCAAAGATTAATGATTGTTGAGCAGGTAACTGTGGATGAAGAGTGAAGACAGGATTCCATGCTTTAAAACGAACACCAGCAACATATTCGCTTTGGATTGATGTTGGTTGCAGTGGAACTTCATATCCATTACAACTCAATTTGTAACGATCAGGATGAAATCCTTTAATTTTGACTTGTATTCTCTCCGTTGCTGAATCGACACCTCTAGATGTACCTAACGATGTGTTTTCCTCACCTAACACATTCCAGGGTTCTAAAGCCATACGAAGTTCAATCTCCATTCCATCAAGATAACAGATTCCATAGATTGGAAATCGAAACTCAAAAAATGGATCAAAATCTTTAGATAAAAAAGGGAATCCTTGGTTTTGTAAATCTATGATTACTTCTTTGAAATCTCGATATACAAAATAGGGTAACATAAAGCGATCATGTAGCTCTGTATTCCAATTGATTGGATTTCCATAATAAGGTTCTTCCCAAAACTTACAAATGATCGCCATCATAAAAGCTTGTTGCACGACGCTCATTTGATAATGAGGAGGCATCTCAAATGCTCTCATCTCAATGAGTCCAAGCCTTCCCGTTGGAGAACCTGGATCAAATAACTTATCGATTGAGATTTCAGTGCGGTGAGTGTTGCCTGTGACATCTATCAAAATATTACGCAACAATCGATCAAGTAACCAAGGCGGAGTAGTCCTAACGGAATCAATTTGTTGGAATGCAATTTTTAATTCATGCAAAGAATCATTTCTTGCTTCATCAATTCTTGGTGATTGTGATGTAGGTCCGATGAACATCCCTGAAAACAAATAGGAAAGTCCTGGATGATTTTGCCAATATGCAACTAAACTACGTAGTAATGAAGGTTTACGTAAAAAAGGACTGTCATGAACCGTCTCTCCACCTAACGTAATATGATTCCCACCTCCTGTTCCAGAATGTCTTCCATCGATCAAAAATTTTTCTGCTGTTAACTTAATTTGGTATGCTTCTTCATATAGTATCTTTGTTTTTTCAACAATCTCTTCAAACTGGCTAGAAGGATGAAAATTCACTTCAATCACTCCAGGATCAGGAGTAATTTTAAATCGATTTAACCTTGGATCGTTTGGTGCTTCATAGCCTTCTATCACGATGGGTAGATCTGTTTCTAATGCGGCTTGTTCGATCGCATAAATAAGTAATAACCATCCTTCTAATGTCGCGATAGGAGGTAAAAAAACTCGTAAATTTCCGTTCCTTGGTTCCACACAAAGTGCCGTACGAGTGTGAGTACCTCCAATTGCATAACTAATATTAGCCATTGATAGGGGATATTGACTAAGCTCCTTGGCTTTAGGAAGTGGGAGCCTTTTCGAAAATGGATCTTCTGGATTTGTGTAATTTGTTTTGCCACCTAAGGATTGTAATGGCAAACGTAACCCGATCGGTGAATCCCCCGGAATTAAAAATAATTTCCCTCTTCGAAACTTCCATTCATCAGAAATCCAACTCTTATGAAATGGATCAAAATCCAATGGTAATACATAGCCAACTTCTTTATGAAGACCTTGGTCCAATACTTTAAGAATTCTTTTTCTTTCCAAAACATCATAAGAATTTAATCCATCTAATAATGATTCAGTTTCTTCTGGTAAGTTCGATTCTTGCCAAAGATAATATAGGTTATCTTCATAAGCTGATAAAACCGAACGTGTTGGAATTTTTAAAAACTGAATCAAACTGGAGATAAATTTTCTCGCATCATCAGTATTAGCAGATCCTGTATAACGATCATCCGCAAGTAAATGTGGATTAGACCATAAAGGTTCATTATCTTTTCGCCAATAGGAAATCATTGCCCATCGAGGAATTGGTTCACCTGGATACCACTTTCCTTGTCCATATTGGAGTAAACCTCCCTTGGCAAAGTGTTTTCCAAGACGTTTGATGAGTTGTTCTGATTTTGAGTATTTCTCAAAACCTAAAGCATCAAAATTCCATTCAGGAGCTTCCCTATTTTCAGTTGAAACAAAAGTAGGCTCACCACCAATCGTCAGGCGAATGTCATTTTTTTTGATTCGCTTGTTGATTGAATCACCTAACTTGATTATGCGATTCCAATCTTCTTCCAAATATGGCAATGTAACTCGCGGAGTTTCTAAGATTCGTTCCACGTGCATGGAAAAAGAAAATTCCATTTTGGCTTTTTCAGCAAATCCATAGATGGGGCCCGCTGATTCTGGTTCTGGAGTGGCCGCAAGTGGTATATGTCCTTCTCCTGTAAAAAGACCTGATGTTGGATCAAGACCAACCCAACCAGCACCAGGCAAATACACTTCTGCCCAAGCGTGAAGGTCGGTAAAATCAACGTCCGTTCCTGAAGGACCATCCAATGATTTTACATCTGCTTTTAATTGGATGAGGTAACCTGAAACAAATCGTGCAGCAAGTCCTAGATGACGTAAAATTTGAACAAGCAGATAGGCAGAATCACGACACGAGCCCATTCGTTTCGAGAGAGTGGTTTCAGCCGACTGAACTCCAGGCTCCATTCGAATCACATAACCAATGTCATGGTAGAGTTTTGCATTGAGTCCAACGAGAAATTCAACAATCCGTTTTTTCTCTACATTGATAGTTTTGAGATAGGATGATAAAAGTTTTCCAGGTTTTTTTGGTTTTAAGTAAGGAGTGAGTTCTTTCTTTAAAATTTTATCGTACTCGAATGGATAGTTTTCTGCGTACTCTTCTACAAAAAAATCAAATGGATTGATGACTTTTAAATCCGTTACTAAATCAACTGCCACTTGCAAAATATTTGTCTTTTCGGGAAACACCAAACGAGCTAGGTAATTGCCAAATGGATCTTGTTGCCAATTTAAGAACTTCTGCTCTGGTAGGATGTTCAATGAATAAGATACTATATGATTCTTTGTATGTGGCGCTGGGCGTAATCGAATCACATGAGGTGAAAGAGAAATCGATCTATCGTATTGATACGTTGTGATATGGGTTAATGCAACTCGTATACTCATAGTTAATTGGTGAAGAATCGCTCTACTATCTTTGAGCCGATTTGATTGAGTTCAATTTGAATATCATCTAAATACTCATGTAATCCTTTATCAAAAATTGATTTGATATTTTCGGAACGTAATTTGTTTAAATATACGGTAGTCGCATCTTGTGCTGAGTTACGAGGCAAACCCTCTTTTAAACCAGAAATCTTTTCCAAAGCTTCCTGCATTTCTTGGATGCAGAAGATAATCGAACGTGGGAAGGTATCATTAAGGATTAAAAATTCTGCAATGTCCGTTGGATCAATTTTTTTGTACTTACGATTGTACATCTCATGTGCACTAGCAGATTTTAATAAAGATAACCATTGCAATAAATCCAAGGTTGAACCAACATCGTGGACTGATGGAAGAAGGATAAAGTATTTCATGTCTAAGATACGAGTGGTTTTGTCAGCTCGTTCTAAAAACCTTCCTAATAAAGAAAAATTCCAAACTTCATCATGGGAAATCGTTGCGTCAGAACATCCGTAAAAACTCTGGCAACTTTTTCGAACCGTACTCAGAAAGTCAGACAGTCCCATAGACAAGGTATCTCCATGCTCTCCATTCGTTTCCATATATAGTTTTCGATAGTCTTTCACATAAAGATAAAACTCATTTAACACTTCCCACATAGATGTAGAAATATTTTCTCGAATGGTTCTAGCATTTTCTCTAGCCTTCGACAAACACTGAAATATTGAGTTCGGATTCTCTTCGTCAAAGGTCATAAACCGAATCACATTCACTGGAGATGGTTCTGAATATTTTTTCGCAAATAGTTCATAATCTCCAGTTGTATGAACCAAAGGTAACCACTGGTTAGGAACTTCTTCATTCAAGTCCAAGGACAATTGATGATTCACATCGATAAAGCGGGAATAGTTCTCCGCTCGTTCGATATAACGGTTCATCCAAAAAACAGATTCAGCGACTCGACTTAACATACAAACACCCTATCCTAGAACCCAGGTGTCTTTTGAACCGCCTCCCTGGGATGAATTCACAACCAAAGAACCTTTTCTTAAAGCTACCCTTGTCAAACCACCTGGCATTACATAGATGTCTTTACCGTACAAAATGAACGGTCTTAAATCTACGTGTCTTGATTCTATTTTGTCTGATATTAAGGTTGGAACAGTGGAGAGATTTAAAACTGGTTGGGCAATATAATTTCTTGGATCTGCTTTGATCAGTTCCTTAAAGTCTTCTTGTTCTTGTTTGGAAGATTTTGGTCCGATGATCATCCCATATCCACCTGCACCATTCGCTGCTTTCACAACCAAGTTATGTATATTTTCCAATACAAACTTTAAATCAGATTCTTCAGAACAGAGGTAAGTTGGAACATTTGGAATGATTGGCTCCTCACCTAAGTAATATTTTATGATTTTGGGAACATATGAATATATCACCTTATCATCGGCTACACCAGTACCAGGTGCATTCGCTAACGCAACATTTCCCCTTTTATAGGCTTCAAATATCCCTTTGACTCCAAGTAAGGAATCCTCACGGAAACTAGAAGGGTCCATAAACGTATCATCAATTCTTCGATAGACTACATCTACTTTACGGAGACCTTTTGTGGTTTTCATATAAACCTTGTGATTTTCTACCACAAGATCCGATCCTTCCACCAAATATACTCCCATCTTCTGAGCTAAAAAACTATGTTCGTAATAAGCAGAGTTGTATACACCAGGTGTCCAAACAGCAATCACAGGATCCTGAACGTCTGTTAGATTTTCTAACATCGAACGTAAGTGGTATGGATAATCATACACTTGTCGGATATTTAATTTTTCGAAAAGTTCAGGAAATGTTCGTTTCATCACTTCACGATTTTCCAATACATAGGAAACTCCAGAAGGACATCGTAAGTTATCTTCTAGTACATGGAATGCACCCGCACCATCTCGCACAAGGTCAGTCCCTGTAATATGAATCCAAATGTCTTTCGGTGGTTTGAGTCCAATGCATTGTTTAAGATATCCGGTACTTGATTCAATGATATCCCAAGGAATGATTTTATCCTTTAGAATCTTTTGTTCTCCATAAATATCATTTAAGAATAAATTAAGAGCAAGGATTCTCTGTTTTAGTCCTTTTTCAATACTGATCCATTCTTCGCTAGGTACGATTCTTGGGATCACATCAAAAGGCATAATTCTTTCTTGTTCTCCACCATCACCATACAGTGTAAATGTGATACCAAGAGACATTAATGCCCGTTCGGCGGAACTGCTCCGTTTTAATAACTCAATTCCACCCAAACTTTCCATTTTGGATTTCACAAAATCATAACTTTTACGTGGAAATCCTTCATTGGA
The DNA here is from genome assembly GCF_040833955.1 of Leptospira sp. WS60.C2. Classification (NCBI taxonomy): domain Bacteria; kingdom Pseudomonadati; phylum Spirochaetota; class Leptospiria; order Leptospirales; family Leptospiraceae; genus Leptospira; species Leptospira milleri. The sequence continues at coordinate 3,336,731 of NZ_CP162133.1, forward strand.
AAACATCTCATCATAGATATTTTTTGCGCTATAGTCTGCGATAAACATGGGTTGGCCTCTGCTAACTTAATTAGCAATATTTGTACCAAATGGAAAAACTGTTGGAAAATCAGGACTCTGGCGCCGATCCGACATAAGATGGCATCATAGCGCTGAATCGATGCTGAAATTTTAAGCACATGAAAATAGCCAGGGAGGCTTATGTTGAAATATCGAACAGTTTGTCTAAACTTAATCTGAAGAGGGAAGAATTGTCTCGGAAAGTTTCTTCTTTTTTTGCATTTTGAATCGAAATCCATAGTAGAGAGAGCGAAAAAATTGCGAAAAAGGGAAAAAACGAAGAAAATAATGATTCATCCATTGTTTCCATGTTTCTTCCCGGGACTGTTTTGGACGTTGGATGGAACGAAATACCATTTTAGCCAGATGTTTCGGGTCCGTTTCCTTTGGGGAATTTGCCACTACACGGGAAAATTGAAAATGTTTCCCTACTTGTTTTCGATAGGAATCCCAAAAGTAATCAAACGCAAGTTTGGAAGAACCGTACAACCCATAACCCAAAGTGGGATAAGCGGAGATACTAGAACTAACAGATATAATATGGAGGCCAACAGAGATTAAATTCGTTAATTTCTGAATCGTAAAGATTGGTGCTAGCAAATTGGTTTGGAACAAATGTTTGAGTCCAGACCAATTTTCTTTTTCATCTTCTGCATAAGAGAATTGTTCTGAATTGATGACGAATACATCGATCTTATCTAATGTTTCAATGGCAGATTCAATCAATCGTTCCATTTGGTCCGGTTTGGATGCATCGATTTTGTATTTTTGTAAATTTGCATGATTGGGGATCTCTTCGGGAGTGCTATCTCCAACAACTACTAAGGCACCTTCTGAAAGTAAAAGAGACAAAAGTTCTTTTCCTAATGGAGAAGTTCCATTGGTCAAAACAATTTTTTTCGATGCAAGCTTCATGACAATTTAGGTTTGTTTCTTCAATTGAGAGAAGGGTCTTTTGTGTGGTCTACAAAGTACTTGTAGATTCCACCTTTGCTACGAAGTGCATCTCTCCAAATCACTTCTGACTCATCTTCACTGAAAATGATAGACTCATCTACCAAATCAGAAACAACCCAAGATAATCGATCAAATTCACTCTCAAGTTGACCAGAAGACCAACCGGCGTAACCTTGCAAGACTCTAAACTGAATTTGATCGGATGATAGAACCTCTAACATCGTATCAAAACTACGTGCCATATAAATTCCAGGAATCACTTCCACTCCAGGATCTGCTGTTTGTTTACCATTATGTAAAATCGAAACAAACATATTATCCACAGGACCACCAGCATATACTTGTTTGTTAGAATGCACCGTGTCAGGTAGATTTTTAATGAGAGATTCCATCGTTTGGTCAGTAGGTTTGTTCAACACTAAACCAAAAGCTCCGTCATCATCATGGTCCACCATAAGGACAACAGATTTATGAAAAAAATCCTGAATCACACTAGAATTGGAAATCAGTAACTTCCCGCGAGTTGAATCAGGATAATCTGTCATTATTTTTTGCCGTGAATTTCTTCCAAGATACGATATGCCACTTCTAATGTTTTGATGTCGGAATCACCTTTCACCATTGGTTCCGATTCTCCTTTAATACATTTAACGAAGTGTTCATGCTCTTGTTTGAGAGGGTTGTCTTTGTGGACAAAGATTTTTTCGACAATCGATTCTTGTCTGTATTTGATCTCTCCACTACCAAGTTGTGTGGTTGAACTTGCTTGTCTGTGAAGTTCAATTTCTTGGTTTGTGAAATCTAAAAATACATAGGAATCTTTTTGTGAAATGTTAAGAGTTCTAATTTTTGCCTGAGAAGATCGAGATGCATTGAGGGAAGCAACACAACCATTGGCAAATTTTAACACAACAGTCGCAACATCTTCATGGTTGGATACAATTGATGAACCAACAGCTTTCACTTCTGTAACTTCTGATTTCACCAAATTGAGTACAATGTCAATGTCATGGATCATCATGTCGAGAACCACACCTACATCCGTGATACGGCTGTTGTAAGGTGCAATTCGTCGGGATTCGATCAAGATAGGATGTTCGGCAATTTTACCGAGTTCCAATACAGCACCATTAAATCGTTCCACATGGCCGACTTGCAAAATCAAATTGTTTTGTTTTGCTAAGCTCACAAGCTCTTTTGCTTCTTCTACAGTTTGGGAAATTGGTTTTTCGACCAAAACGTGTTTCTTTTCGGTAAGCGCTTGTTTGGCAATCTTGTGATGTAAAAAAGTAGGCGCCGCAATGATGATTGCATCGGTTTCTTTCAATAAATCTTCAATTGTTCCAAATGCCTTTGTTTTGTGTTTCTCAGCAATTTGAGTGGCACGTTCTGCATTGGCGTCAAATATCCCGATGAGTTCTGCATCAGATAATTGTTTAGCAACGTTTACGTGGTACTGGCCCATATGACCCGTACCGATAACTCCAAGACGGACTTTTTTCTCCATAGATGCTCTCAATATTCCAAAGGATCAGCGGAAAAACAACTTCGATTTTCCCCCGCTACCGACCTTTTCGCCGGACTCACGGGCAAATTCTTCCATCAGTTCTCTCTGTTTTTTAGAAAGTTTCTTAGGAATTTCGACCTTGATGATGACATGTTGGTCTCCCTTGCCGTAAGAACCCAGGTATGGGATTCCATGGCCTTTTAAGCGGAAAATTTGACCACTTTCTGTCCCTTCTGGGATTTTGAGTTGGATCGTCTTTCCGTCAATCGAAGGCACTTCGATTTCGCCACCTAGGCAAGCCATCGAGAGGGAAATGGATTTTTGAACAATTAAATCGTTTCCTTGGCGTTCAAACGTTGGGTGTTTTTTGATATGTGTGACTACGTATAAATCACCACTTGGGCCACCGTTTGGACCGGATTCCCCTTCCCCAGAAACTTTGAGTCGGCTTCCCGATTCGACACCCGCAGGGATTTTGATATGAATGGTTCGTCTTTTCTCTGTTAGACCCTCACCCTTACATGTTTTGCAAGGATTGGAAATGACTTTTCCTTTTCCTTTACAACGAGGACAAGTCGTTGTGACACTAAAGAATCCTTGAGTCCTTCTCACTTGTCCCGTTCCAGAACAATCTGGACAAACGGTTGGGGAAGATCCTTTTGATGCACCAGATCCCGAACAATCTGTACAGGTTTCTAGTCTTGGAATTTCAATTTTGTATTCTTTTCCAAGAGCCGCATCTTCTAAACTGACTTCTAAATTATAACGGAGATCTGATCCTCTTTGAGGACCAGACCTTCTTCCACCACCGCGGCTACCACCACCTCCGCCTCCAAAAAATTCACTGAAGATATCACCAAAATCTCCAAAGATATCGGAGAAGTCAGTATAAGCGCCAGCTCCATACCCTCCTCCTGCACCTGCATTCACACCAGCTTTCCCAAATTGGTCATAAGCTTGGCGTTTTTGCGGATCGCGTAACACTTCGTAGGCTTCAGTTGCCTCTTTGAATTTTTCTTCCGCTTCTTTATCACCCTTATTTTTGTCAGGGTGATATTTGATGGCTAACTTACGATAGGCGCTCTTGATCTCATCATCAGAGGCACCTTTCGAAACGCCTAATACTTCGTAGTAACCACGGTCGCTCATTGTTTTACTTCTTATCTCTATTTATTTTTTGTCTTCATCAACGACAGTGTAATCAGCATCGACTACCTTCTCGCCACCTGCATTGGAACCGCTTGCGCCTTGGTTTGCACCAGCACCAGCTTCTGCACCAGGAGCTCCTTGTTCAGGACCTGCTTGGCTATAGATTTTTTGTCCAATTTGCATCGCAACTTGTTGGATAGAATCTCTAGATGCTTTCATACGCTCGAGGTCACCAGATTCCATTGCTTCACGGCCGCGTTTGATTTCGTCTTGTGCTCTTTGTTTTTCTGATTCGTCGAGTTTGTCAGCAGATTCACCGATGGTTTTTTCCAATTGGTAAACAATTGCTTCCAATTCATTCTTAGTGTCAGCTGCTTCGCGAAGTTTTTTATCTTCTTCTGCGTGAGCTTCTGCATCTTTTACCATCTTTTTGATTTCTTCTTCAGAGAGTCCAGAAGAAGATTCAATACGAATCTTTTGTTCTTTTCCGGTTCCCAAATCTTTTGCAGATACGTGAACGATACCGTTCGCATCAATATCAAATGTAACTTCGATTTGTGGAACGCCACGTGGAGCAGACGGAATACCCACTAAGTCAAAACGACCAAGTGTTCGGTTCGCACTCGCCATTTCTCGTTCCCCTTGTAGGACGTGAACAGAAACAGTTGTTTGGTTGTCTGCCGCAGTAGAGAAAACTTGGGATTTTCTTGTAGGAATGGTTGTGTTTCTTTCGATGAGTTTTGTCATCACACCACCTAAAGTTTCAATACCAAGTGAAAGTGGAGTGACATCAAGTAACAATACATCAGTTACATCACCAGCAAGAACACCACCTTGGATTGCCGCACCAATTGCTACCACTTCATCAGGGTTAACAGATTTGTTTGGCTCTTTTCCAAAAATTTCTTTCACCAGTGCTTGTACTGCTGGGATACGAGTGGATCCACCCACAAGGATGACTTCATCAATTTCACTTGCAGAAAGTCCTGCATCTTTCAATGCATTTTGGCATGGAATACGAGTTCTTTCTACTAGAGATCTTGTAATTTCATCAAACTTTGCTTTGGTGAGTGTCATATCCAAGTGTTTTGGACCAGACGCATCAGCAGTGATGAATGGAAGGTTGATTTGAGTGGAAGAAGTTCCAGACAACTCGATTTTAGCTTTTTCAGCCGCTTCTTTCAAACGTTGTACTGTGTTTTTATCTCCAGAAATATCTATTCCAGTTTGTTTTTTGAATTCGTCGATCATCCATTGCATGACCACGTTATCAAAGTCGTCACCACCGAGGTGAGTATCACCGTTAGTTGATTTTACTTCAAAAACTCCATCACCAAGTTCAAGGATCGAAACGTCAAAGGTTCCACCACCTAAGTCATAGACAGCAATCTTTGCATTGGTTTTTTTCTTATCAAAACCATAAGCAAGAGCCGCAGCAGTTGGTTCGTTGATGATTCGTTCTACTTCCAGTCCTGCAATTCGACCTGCATCTTTTGTGGCTTGTCTTTGTTCGTCATTGAAGTAAGCAGGAACTGTTACGACTGCTTTTTTCACTTCATGGCCAAGAAAGTCTTCTGCTGTTTTCTTCATCTTTTGAAGGACACGAGCTGCGATTTCTTGTGGAGTGAATTCTCCAGAGACGGTTTCAAATTTGACTCCATCATTTCCGGCGCGAATCACTTTGTACGATACCATCTTTGCTTCGTCACCAGCCTCGTTAAAACGACGACCGATAAAACGTTTTGCAGATCGGATTGTATTCACTGCGTTTGTAATTGCCTGGTTCTTTGCGAACTGTCCAACAATGGTTTCACCCTTTGCTGTAAAGGCTACAATCGAAGGAGTGGTTCTTGCCCCTTCAGAGTTTTGAATGACAACAGGATCTCCACCTTCCATTACCGCCACACAAGAGTTAGTGGTTCCTAAATCGATTCCTATGATTTTTTCCTTAGACATAGTCTTTCTCCTTCTTACTTATATTAACTTTGTGGTTTACCCACTTTCACACGTGCAGGACGAATGGATTGTTTGTTTTCACCGTCTTCGTGGTAATAACCAGCTTGATAGGTTTCAACAACAGTCTCTTCGGTGTATTCTGCACTTTCCTCAGAAGCAATCGCTTCCATTAACATAGGATCAAACGGCATTCCTTTCGGATCTAAACGTTTGATGCCTTCTCTTTCCAATACGGAATAAAATTCCTTTTGTACCATCTTGATGCCTTCTACAAAAGCAACCACCTCAGGTGTTTGGTTTGGAACATTGGATACTCGCTCCAAATTATCCAAAGCGCTTGTCAGCCCTTCTGCAAACTTCTTGATGGATTCTTTCCTAGCATTCAATAAGTCATTTGCAGTTCTACGTTTGTAGTTTTGAAACTCCGCACGTTCTCTTAGCCAGGAATCTTTTAAAGACTCGATCTCTTTTTTTGCGTTATCGAGTTCTTTTTCAGCTCCTTCTACTGCTTGTTCAATGGCTTCATCTGAAATGGTTTGCCCTTCTTCGACTTGCACATTTTGATCTTCTAGGGACCCGTTCGTTTCTTCTGCCATTTCGCCTCCTACTACCTGCTTAATTTCGTAATCATTTCTGAAACTAACTTTGAAGTGAATTCAATCAAAGGTAATGCCTTGTTGTAATTCATCCTCTGCGGACCAATGATTCCCATGGAACCGATCCTTTTTTCACCCATACGGTAATTAGTTGTGATGATGGTAACTCCACCTAACTTCTCATTACCGTCTTTTCCAATGATGGTATACACACCGTCCATTGGAACATATTCGCTAAAAAAGTCTTTGAGGAACTGCTTTTCATCAAATAGATGCAGGATGTTTTCTAATTGTTCCTCTTCATCCTTAAAGTTTTCGTATAAGTTTTTCAATCCATCGATATACAAGTTATCAACGGATTGCCCATCTGACCCCATGGCTCTTGCAATCGAAGGTGCAAACTGAGTGAATCCTTCTGGACCTTCTTTTTTTAGCATCATCTGAGGGATCAGGTTGCTTTGTATTTCATGCACATCAAAACCTTTGACGTTATCATTCAAATACCTTGAAATTTGGTATAAGGTCTCTTGTGAGATGTGAAAATCGAAAAAGATATTTCGATTTAGCACAGTTCCCGACCGCATAACAAGGATCATAAGAACTTCTCCACCATTTACATGGATGAGTTCTATATGTTTTAATGTGTCAAGAGACCCTTCCGGACCTAAAACCACACTCGCTGATTGCGATAAAGACGCTAATACCTTGGAGGTTGCAATGAGAACCTGATCCAATCGAAATTGCATCCGAAGATACTCTTCTTGGATTCTTTGTTTTTCACGCATTGTAAGCTCAAAAAGAGTCACAAGACTATCCACATACAACCGATACCCACGTTCCGTTGGCACCCGACCTCCCGAAGTATGACGAGCTACGATGTAACCCATGTCTTCGAGTTCTGCGAGGCAAGAACGAATGGTGGCTGGCGATAATCCGATATCGTATTTTTCTGAAAGGGTTTTAGAGCCGACAGGTTTGTTGTCGGAAACAAACTCCTCAACCAATGCTTTCAAAATGGAACGATGTCTAGGGGAAAGGTCCATAGCCTCCAAGCTCTTCCTTTAGCACTCTACTGATTAGAGTGCTAATCTATGCTTAAAGTTTACGGATTTCCATTTTTTTCGTCAAGCAGGAAGCAGGTCCAAGGAGCGAATTTTAGCAGACATTTCGGGAAACTGCCAATTTTTTTCAAATGGGATAGACTTGGATCTGATTTCGACCGTTGTTTTTTGCCTGGTACAGTGCGATGTCAGCAAATTTGAGCACTTCTTCTGGTTTTTGAATCGGGTGCACCTTGGTGAAACCGATGCTCAAAGTGATGTTTAGATAGTAGTTATCAAAGATAAAAAACCGGTGCGACGCGACGGATTCCCGAAGGCGATCGAGGACAATGTTGGCTCCTTCCGTGGTGGTATCGGGTAAAATACATCCAAATTCTTCTCCACCGAGTCGCCCGACTGTGTCCTCTTCCCTGAGACAATCTACAAAGATGTTTGCCATTTTTTTCAGTACCAAATCCCCGATGTCATGTCCGTAGGTATCGTTAATCACTTTAAAATGGTCAATGTCCATGACAGCTAGAACCGATTCACGATTACGACGTTTGACTGTTGCGATGGTTTTTTGGAGGGTATCAGAGAACGAACGACGGTTTGGTAACATCGTGAGTTCATCCATGTAAGCCAGTCGTTTTAAACTATTGATGAGAACGTTTTTTTGTTCTTCCAAACGTCGTCTTTCTCTTACATCGCGAATGATGGCCGCATAGTATTCTTTATTTTCTTTTTGAATGGTAAAGGCACGAATTTCCACAGGGATAGTGCCTTTTGGTTTTGTCACAAGTTCTAACTCTTTTAAAAATCCAGCGATGTAATGCGCATCGTTAGAACTTACAAAGGCTTCAATGGAAGATTGTTCTCCTTTTTCATTGGGAGGGAACAAAAAAGAAAACGATTTTTGGTATAACTCTTCTTCGTTGTAACCAGTTAATGATTGTAACGCGAGATTGCTAAATAATATTTTTTGGTCGGTGTCTAATACAACAATGGCGTCGATGGATTGGGAAACAATTTCCTTAGCTAACGTATCTGTATAAAAATCATTCATTTCCCCAAATTTCCCCATTTGCTTTTTCACTTCGGAATGAATCTCGCCATTTGTGGATGTGACGAAAATTGATCTCAGGTTGGTTCACCCTAAATTCTTTTTTCGGTAAAACTTTCATAGGTTTCGGATTCAGACTCTGATACCAATAGGCAACAGAGACCAAATCTAAGGTCAAGGAATTTGCATGACCATGCTCCAATAAGAATAGGAAATTTTTTTCAAAACGGATTGGGGATTCCACCCAAAACCGATACAAATGGGTTCTTCCCAACCAACCAATAGAATCGGAAACCCTAGGATAACCAAAATAAGGATGCATAAAGACTTCTTTCGGTGACCAAGCTGTATTAAAGACATCTTCCGTACCCGTTCCTTTTAGTGTAGCAGTTGTTTGGTTTCCATCAATAAAGATGAGATCATCTCCTTCACCATACCACAAAGGAGTTGGCGAATCCACATATAGATTTAGCCCAATAAAATGGCCTTTTCCTTCCGTTTCTAGAACTGTGAAAAAGTTTTCTTTTTGGAATTTGGTTTTTTCCATCTCTCCAAGGAGAGACCATTCATTTTCTCTTTGGTTTGTTGTGTTGGGTTTAGTGATACTGCGGTTCCATTGTGCATGGAATCGTAAAGGTGATTCAATTGGTGTTTTCCATTCCTCATAATCAATGTAAAAATAAAAATTGCTAATGTCTTCTTCAGATTCGTTGTCAATTTGAATTTTGGCACCCGATTCAAATGGCATCGGAAAATAGGAATTCATTGACTTTCCTTTTTTGGGGGCAGCCACAAGGGGTAACGAATTCAAAATGTATTCTTCTCCCCAACCTTGTCCAAAAAATTCACCTAACGGAACTTCCACGGAAGAATGAGAGTGATTGTCCCAATACATGCGAAGCACCGCATTTTTCCGTACCATTGGGTCTTTACTTGCCAAGGTCATCCAAATGTGTTTGATGATTCCGCGCCCTTTGATTTCAGCGAGAGTGATAGTTGATTTTTTTGGAATTTTGATAAAATCATCATTGCCATTTGTGGGATCGGCGCTTGAAATTCTTTTGTTTTGATACGATTTTTCTTTCCAAATGGTGGATTCCCAACCATCACTGAACAATGCATTGGTGGAAATAAAGAATAGAGCCAATGAAACTAGAAAGAATAAGAATCGAGGTAATTTTGTGGTAGCGACCATTGTCGTTAAAACTTTTTTCAAAATCCATTTCATTCGGTTACCTACTCTTTAAAATCGTTTCACAAACCAAAGGAAAATCCCCGCTTGCACGAGAGATAATAAAAAGATTTCAAACAACACATACAAATGAATCGAAAAGGAAATTTCTGAAATCATAAATACCATTCCCTCTAAACTTCCAACTGCTGGTGAAATGGCAGCAAGGCCTCCAAGAACAGTTCTCATCCATACGAGTGCAAACATTTGTTTGCCGAAGGTCTGCACTTGAAACCAATCCCAGATCAGATGTAAAAAACTCACCATAAGAATCGCTTGGAAAACGAGTGCTGGCAAAAGCCAAGTCATCGCTCTTGTCCATGCTGCTCCATCATTCGATGTGAGTAAAAATAGAGGAAAAACCGCAGATTCACCTTCATAATACCCTTTCATTACCAATTGAAAGTAAGGGATGGAAACAAAAAGATATGCCAAAAGATGGCTCAAAATAAATTGAAATGTGATTTTAATCTTCGGATTCATGTTAAAGTTGTCCAATAAGGTAACCTTTACATGATGAAATCAGAACTCAAGGCAAAACTGCAACGAACCTTTCCAAAAGCCAAAACGGTGTCCTCTGGAAGGTTGTTTACCCGCCAATTGAGTAATCTTGTAGATGATTCCATTCGTAGTGTTTTTTCGGAAGTTTCCAGTGGAAAAACAATTGGTGACCACCTTTGTCTCATTGCGGTGGGAGGATATGGCCGAAGGGAATTAGCCCCTTATTCTGATATCGATTTATTGTATCTTCATGATGGGAAACTTTCTGACAAAGTATTAAGCGAAATCATTTCGAAAGTGAATACCTTCCTCTATAACAATGATAAGGAAGTGGGACATAGTTGCCGGACGATCAAAGAATCGTTTTTATATTTAAACCAAATTGAAACCTATCACGCAGTATTAGATGCACGTTTTTTAGTTGGTTCAGAAGTATTATTTCTTAAATTTAAAACTGAGTTTCTTGGAAAAATTCCTGAAAAAAAAATCAAAGAATACAACGAATGGAAACTTTCTTATCTCAGAGAAAGAATCATCAATTCCTACAATCCCATCTTACTTTCTGAACCCAATATCAAAAACGATCCCTTAGGTCTAAGAGACATCCAACAAATGTATTGGATTGAAAAAACAAATCCACTCGCAGACAGCGCCGATGGTGGCATCTTTGATTTTTATTTGATCGGTGATAGTTTAACACTTCTATCAGCATATGATTTTTTATTATTAACAAGATCAGCACTGCACATCATCAGTGGACGAAAGAATGATCGTTTGGATTTAGGACTACAAGCAGAAGTCGCAGAGTTTTTAGGATATGGTCCACGAAATGAAATCAAATCCTTAGAAACATTTATGAGCCAATTTTATAAGGCACAGAAAGATGTGTACTTTTATATTGGAACCTATTTGGATGAAAAAACAAATCTGAATAAAAAACGCATCCACAAAGAACTTTCGAATCCTGATACTTTGTATGATGACATCATCCAATTTTTTGCTCAGTCCCAAAAGAATGAAGAAGAACCTTCCCGAATCGATTTAAATGAAATTCGATTCGCTTCTCATTTTTTAGATGATGATTTCAAGAATCAAAAATCCGTACTGGATAGTTTTTTAGGTATGCTAAAACATAAAAAACGCATAGGGCATACACTCACTTTAATGCATGAATGTAATGTTTTAGGCAAACTCATTCCAGAATTTGGCGCTTGTACCAATTTTCCATTATTCAGTTACCATCATCAATATACTGTCGACGAACATACGTTACTCATTTTAAGAGAACTAGACGTACTCATCGCTGACCTATGGGAAGATCCACAGGTACAGGAAGTATTCAATGCTTGTGAAAAAATCGAAATTTTGGTTTTGGCAATTCTCATCCATGACGCAGGGAAGGTCAAGGAAGGTGACCACTGCCAATACGGTGCCGAACTTGCTCTTATCATTGCAGAACGATTCCGTTTCTCAGAAGAAGACACAGAACTTTTACGATTTTTAGTCGCTGAGCACATCATCATGTCAGAACTTTCTTCTAAACGTGATATTTATGACCCCAATCTCATTTCCTCATTTGGAAAACAATTTTCGAATGAAAACACATTGCGTTTGTTATACGTTATGACAATCATCGATACAAAATCTGTCGGTCAAGCCGTCCTCACCAATTGGAAAAAAGAAATCCTTCACTTTTTATTCACATCGACTCTCAGCTACTTACAAAATAAATCTAACCTCTCGGATACCCAAGAACGAATCGAAACAACATTGGAAACCTATCTTGTGGAAAAGGAAGGTCTGACTGCGGAACAGGCAGAACAAATCGTATCCTTCGGAATGAAAATTCGACCCACCTCTTATTTAAATTATAATACTCCGAGAAGAGTATACCAACATTTTATCCAATTACATGAATGGATAAAGTCTGGAGCACCTTTTCAATTGTTGTCAGAAAACGAACCAGCATTTGTAACACTTTCTATCTTTGCTCACGCAGACAAACGCATGTTACTCTATCTTTCCGGAATCATTTCTTCTCTTGGCCTCAATTTAGTTGGTTTACGATTGTTTCGTACAGAAGAGGATCATTTGATCTTGCAAGCACAAATCACTGACCAATATGGAAGTGGAGAAATCGCAGAACATCAAATTAATGAAATTGAATCCACGTTAGGGCAATGTATCGAAGGAAAGGTGAACATTGAGGATTTAGCTTCCACTACCAATATCTGGAAAACACTACCACAAATTCCGGAGGGAATGGTGGAAGAACTGGTGAAATTTGCGAATGATCTATCCGATACCTATTCAGTGTTAGAGGTAAGAGTACCCGACTCCATCGGACTAGTTTACCGCATTCTAAAAACATTAATTGATTTTGAATTGGAAGTAATCTTTGTTAGAATCTCAACCAGTGCCGATTTTGCATATGACTCCTTTCATATCCAAACCAAAAATGGTAAAAAAATAGAAGATACAGGACTTCTTCTCGCCATCAAAGAAAAAATTCTCTCAGTGGCTCGAGTCAAAGAAAACCAGGGTATCATGGAGATTAGTTTTTAATATGGCATGGTGGAAAGAAGCAGTTATCTATCAAATTTATCCACGTAGTTTCCAAGATTCCAATGGAGATGGAATTGGTGACCTAGAGGGGATTATACAAAGGTTAGATTATTTAGCAGGATCGAAAGATTCTTTGGGGATCGATGCAATTTGGTTATCTCCCGTTTACCCTTCACCCATGTTTGATTTTGGATATGATATATCCGATTATGAAGAAATCGATCCAGTCTTTGGTGATATCCAAACATTCAAACGTTTGTTAAAAGAAGCTCACAAACGTGGAATCCGAATCATTATGGATTTGGTAGTCAACCATACATCCCATTTACATCCTTGGTTTGTTGAATCCAGATCTTCTGTGAATAGTCCCAAACGAGATTGGTACATTTGGAAGCAACCAAGCCACAATGGTCCACCAAACAATTGGTTAGGAGCCTTCGGTGGATCTGGTTGGGAATATGACAAACGAACTGGTGAGTATTATTTTCATTCCTTTCTAAAAGAACAACCGGATCTCAATTGGCGTAATCCCGATGTAGAAGATGCAATTTTTCGAATGATGAAGTATTGGCTCGATATGGGTGTGGATGGATTTCGATTAGATGTTGTAAACTTATATGTAAAAGATGAGTTCTTTCGAAACAATACTTCCTATTTTATGAAAGGACCAAGGCCGTACGACAAACAAGTGCATGCTTATGATCGTGACAGACCAGAAATGCATGGAATTCTAAGAAGGATGCGAAAACTTTTAGATTCCTATTCCGAAAAACGAATGTTTGTCGGCGAAATCATGCAAGATTTCCCAGGAAACGTCTTACTTCCTGCCACTTATTGTGGACGAAATGACGAACTTCATTTAGCCTTTAATTTTATGTTTTTGTTTTCACCATGGAAAGCAGAACGCTTTTACCAAATTGTAAAAGATTTTGAATCTGCTTTGGGGGATGATAACTGGCCAAACTATACTTTATCCAATCATGATTTTCCAAGACATATCACTCGATATGAAAAAGGAGATGACACTTTGGATCGTGCGCGACTTGCCGCCTGTATGATGTTAACACTTCGAGGAACTCCATTTTTATATTATGGGGAAGAGATAGGAATGAAACGCCAAAAAGTTCCCTTCAATAAAATCCAAGATCCAGTGGGAAAAAGGTATTGGCCATTCCATCCTGGTCGCGATCCAGAACGAATCCCAATGCCTTGGGATGCATCAGACTCAACAGGTTTTTCCACTGGCAAACCATGGTTACCTGTATATGAAGATGCAAAGAGAGTCAACGTCGAATCTCAAAAAGGAGATCCAAATTCTCTATTTTATACGTATAAAAAACTCATCCAAATTCGAAAGGACAGAAAATCATTACGAAAGGGAAAATTAAAAATTCTTTTAAGCTCCGACAAACAAGCGCTTTACTACAGAAGAAGGGAAGGAAAAGAAGAAACTTATATATTTTTAAACTTTTCTTCAAAACCAGTGAGTATTTCTTATCCACGTAAATGGACCTTGAACGAAATCCTATTTAGTTCCAAAAATCGCGGACCATCTTTTGAATTAAATAAAGAATTGGATACTGGTGATTTAGTTCTATTGCCGAATGAAGCTGTAATTTTTGCCAAGTAAGCGATCCCGTTCTCTGCTACGATCTTTCCAACTTTTTTCCATTGGGAAAGTCTAAGGTTCTGAAGGAAAGGATTTCCGTTACGATCGACATATTAGGTGTAATTGGCGCAGGGCTTTAGTTCTTGTCAAATGAGACTTAGAACTGTTCCGATTAACTGTTGACAGTAATGGTTTGGGGAATCCGCTGGCAATAGGTGCATTTTGTGAAAGTCAATACACGCATAAACCGTTTCGCCGTATTACTTCTCTCTCTTGTATTCCTTATTACGAGTACGGAGGCATCTGCATCCCTACACGAATCGATTTCTGCTGACACCACCTACAATCAAAGTAGTTTATACGAATTTTCTCATGTTTTACAGTCTGTAAGTGAGAATAACGAAGAAGAATCTGAGATTGATTCCCAAAGAATTCTTGTTCTTTTTAGTTCTATTTCTCTTTATTCAAACTTCTTCATTTCATTTTCATCTGAACTCATTTCTATCTCATTCGTTTCTCCGTTTTCTATCTCTTTCCTAAACCATCTACACGATCGCGCACCCCCGTTCACTGTTTAACAACAGATTTTCTCGATTTTAGGCGTTCCAGAACGCACTCGATGAATTAAAAAATTTGCTAACGTAACGTTAAGCAAAATGGGGACACAATGAAACTTATAGCCAGGCTCTCAAAAGTTATTATATCTAAAGTACTGTTGTCAGTATTCCTTCTTCCAACATTGGTTTTAATCAATTGTCATTCCAAAAACCATGAGGACAAAAATTCCCTCATGGCAATCTATCCATGGAAACAAGATGTAACCATTGATAAAAATTATGTAGCCCAGGTAAAAGCAATCCAACGGATTGAAGTCAGAGCATTCGAAAAAGGATATCTCACTCATATCTACATGGATGAAGGCAAAATTGTTAAAAAGGGACAAAAACTGTTTCAAGTCATGCCGATGCTCGTCAATGCTCAATACGATAAAGCAAAAGCAGAGTATGAATCCACATTAATCGAATACGAAAACACTGAGAAATTATTCAAAGAAAATGTTGTGTCCCAAACGGAACTCTCTCTCATCAAAGCAAGACTGAAAAAAAATAAAGCTGCTATGGAGTTAGCTCAAGTTCATTTAAACTTAGCAACTGTGACTGCACCTTTCACTGGAATAACAGATCGTTTTCAAGTTCGGCTTGGAAGTTTAGTCGAAGAAGGAACTTTACTCACAACCATTTCTGATATATCAAAACTTTGGGTTTATTTTAACGTATCAGAGAAAGATTATCTTAACTTTTCTACTGCAAGAAGATCTGGAGACAAACCATTAAAAGTAAAATTTTTAATGGCGAATGGTGAATTTTTTCCTCATTCAGGAATCGCTGACACAATAGAAGGTGAATTCGATAGTGAAACAGGAACCATTCCTTTCAGGGCCACTTTCCCAAACCCAGAGCGACTCTTACGCCATGGAGAAACAGGAAATGTTGTCATCAAAGAAGATTTGAAAGATACCTTACTCATTCCACAAAAGGCAACGTTTGAAGTATTAGATAAACATTACGTATACACAATATCTAGCAAAGGTAAGATCAAAGCAACAGAGATCAAAATCGCCAATGAAATTCCGCATTTATTTGTTGTCGAATCTGGAATTAGCGAGAGTGACATCATACTACTGGAAGGACTTGGCAAAGTACATGATGGTGATACTGTAAAATTTACAATCGAAACTCGTGAGAATGTCATGAAGAGTTTCGAATTGTCGGCTCATTAGGAGAAGAATGTATGTTTGCAAAATTTCTCCAAAGACCTGTGCTTGCGATTGTTATATCCGTCTTAGTTGTGTTTGTCGGATTAATTTCGATTAAAAATATTCCCATATCGCAATTCCCAGAAATTGCACCACCTCGTGTAACGATTACCCTTTCCTTTCCTGGAGCGAGTGCACAAGTTTTAGTACAATCAACCATTACTACTTTGGAGCAAGCTATCAACGGTGTTGCGGGAATGCGTTACATGATTTCGTCTTCTACAAGTTCTGGTGATGCGATCATTCAAGTTTTATTTGATCCTGGCACGAACCCTAATGACGCTCTTGTTCAAGTAAAAACCAGGGTCGATCAAATGATGTATCGAGTTCCTGAGTTAGTAAGACTTGAAGGTATCTTTGTCCAACCTGTACAACCAAGTATGCTCCTCTATGTGAATCTCTATAGTAAAGATCAAAACGCGAGCGAGAAATTTTTATACAATTACGCAACTGTCTTTTTACTACCAGAATTAAAAAGGATTCATGGAATAGGACAAGCTAAGATTTTAGGAACTAGACAATATGCAATGCGTGTTTGGTTAAATCCAGATCGAATGCGTGCCTACAATGTGACAACGGCCGAAGTTATGAAAGCAATTGAAGACCAAAGTATCATTGCAAGACCTGGTCGTCTTGGTCAAAGTTCGGGAAAACAGGCTCAGTCTTTAGAATACACATTAACCTATGAAGGTTGGTTCAATGAGCCTCAGCAATACGAAAATATTATCATTCGAGCCAAAAATGGAGGAGAGTTACTCTATCTCAAAGATATCTCAAAGGTTGAATTGGATAGCGAGTTTTATAATATTTATTCTGATGTAGATGGCCATCCAGCAGCTGCCATCATGTTCAAACAAACGGAAGGAAGTAATGCTAAAGTAGTCATCGAAGACATAAAGGCAAAGTTAGAGGAACTCAAACAAACGTTTCCTCCAGAAATGGATTATAAACTCAGTTATGATGTTTCTAACTTCATCGATGCAGCGATTGAAAAAGTAATTCACACTCTTGTAGAGGCCTTTGTTTTAGTTGCGATTGTAGTATTTATTTTTCTTGGTGATTGGAGATCTACCTTAATTCCGATCATTGCTGTTCCAGTATCATTAATCGGAGCCTTTTCATTCATGATGGCACTTGGACTTACGATCAATTTGATCACACTTTTCGCCATGGTATTAGCCATCGGAATTGTGGTCGATGATGCGATTGTTGTTGTAGAAGCAGTCCATGCTAAGATGGCGGAAGACCATCTTAGTGTCTATTTATCCGTAAAAGCAGTATTAGGTGAAATTAGTGGTGCTGTCATTGCAATCACTCTACTCATGACAGCCGTGTTTGTTCCTGTGACTTTTTTACCTGGTCCCGTCGGAGTATTTTATCGTCAGTTTGCGATCACAATGGCAACCTCGATTGTTTTATCAGGTCTTGTGGCATTAACATTAACGCCTGTCTTAACAGCGATGATATTAAAACCTCACATCCAACATCAAAAAACTCACAATCCTATTGATCTCTTCTTAGGAAAATTCAATTTTTACTTTGAGATCCTTACAGATAAATATGTGAATTTGATGAAACGATTTTCCGCTTCAAAGTTGTTTATCGTGTCTCTTCTCTTATTCTTCACTGTTGGATTTGTATTTCTATCACAATTGGTTCCCGCAGGATTTGTACCTGGAGAAGACCAAGGAATGATCTACGCCGTAATCCAAACACCACCAGGATCAACCATAGAAAAAACAAATGATGTAGCACGAAAACTACAAGAGATTGCTCTAAAAATTGAAGGAGTTGATTCCGTTGCTTCTCTTGCTGGTTATGAAATTTTAACAGAAGGAGAAGGATCGAATGCAGGTACTTGTCTCATCAGTTTAAAAGATTGGTCACTTCGAAAAAATTCTGTTCACGATGTGATGGAGGAATTAGAACACGAAACAAAAAATTTTGGAGCCATCATTGAATTTTTTGAACCGCCAGCAGTTCCAGGATTTGGAGCGGCAGGAGGTGTGATGTTTCGTTTATTAGATAAAACGAATAGTGGTGATTACACTGTCTTTGATAAAGTACATGAAGAGTTTATGGCTGATTTAAAAAAAAGAGAAGAATTAACAGGTCTCTTTTCCTTTTATTCTGCAAAGTTTCCACAACTTGAAGT
Source organism: Leptospira sp. WS60.C2 (assembly GCF_040833955.1). NCBI lineage: Bacteria > Pseudomonadati > Spirochaetota > Leptospiria > Leptospirales > Leptospiraceae > Leptospira > Leptospira milleri. The sequence continues at coordinate 3,354,936 of NZ_CP162133.1, forward strand.
GAAACTCGATCGGAAACTGGCAATGCAGAAAGGAGTGAATATTGGGGATGCAATGGACAATCTCGACATCCTTGTTGGTAGTACCTATGAACAAGGATTTATTCGATTCAATCAATTCTTTAAAGTCTATGTTCAATCTTCACCAGAATATAGAAGGTTACCTTCTGATATCCTTGGACTTTTTACACCTAATGATAAAGGAGAGATGGTTCCCTATTCTTCATTTTTATCCTTAGAACAAAAACAAGGAGCCAATGAAATCACACGATATAACGCTTATACTTCCTCTGTAATCAACGTTTTGCCAGGCAAAGGGTATACAACTGGGGATGCAATTGAAGCAATACGGGAAGTATCCAAAACATTACCTAAGGGATTCGAAGTTGGTTGGGAAGGTCTTTCCTATGATGAAGCCTCGAGAGGAAATGAAGCCATTTTTATCTTTTTGGTAGTGATTGTTTTCGTTTATCTTGTGTTATCTGCACAGTATGAAAGTTTTATTATTCCTTTTTCCGTCATCTTATCACTTCCACCAGGAATTTTTGGTTCTTTCTTTTTATTGAAGGTATTGGGACTTGCCAATGACATTTATGCTCAAATTGGAATGATCATGCTCATTGGGTTACTTGGTAAAAACGCAGTATTAATTGTAGAGTTTGCTAGGCAAAGGCAAGAAGCAGGACTTAGCGTTTTTGATGCCGCATTAGAAGGGGCAAAGGCAAGATTTCGACCTATTCTGATGACATCGTTTGCTTTTATAGCAGGACTTTTTCCACTTGTTGTAGCAACGGGACCTGGTGCGATTGCAAATCATACAATCGGTGCTTGTGCGTTAGGTGGAATGTTATTTGGAACAGTTTTTGGTGTCATTGCAGTGCCCGGACTCTATATCATTTTTGCGAATATCGCAAAAGGAAAAAACCTCATATATCATGAAGATAATATGCCTCTATCAGAATCTAATGCAAGTTATCATTCTTCCGAAATAGAACGAAAACGAAATAGAAAAGTAAGGAAGGAAAACAAATGAAACGAATAGGAATCTTTTTTTTACTTCTATGGAATTTCTCTTGTATCCCTGCTCTTTACGAGAGGGATAAAGAAGATTTAAAACTTCCTGATCAATTTGAAAATTGGGAAACTACAGAAAAAGCACAGAAATTACAAACAGAGATCTGGAAACAATTTTTCAACGAACCTCAATTGATATCACTCATTGATACGGCTATCGAGAACAATCAGGAACTTGCTGTATTAGAGCAAGAAATCAGTATCGCAAACAATGAAGTGTTCGCAAGACAAGGGGAGTATTTACCTAAGTTATCATTGCAAGCTGATAGCGGAGTAGAGCAAAAAGAAAGATTTAGTACACCAAATGCCAATTCACCAACTTTGTTTGCTCATGGTGGACTCATCATGAGTTGGGAAGTGGATATTTGGAAAAAACTAAGAAACGCTACAAAGTCTTCTTACCTTCGTTATTTGGCAAGTATCGAAGGAAAACGTTATGTTGTCACAAATTTAGTCGCTGAGATAACAGATACCTACTTTGAATTAAAATCCTTAGATAACCAACTAACACTTGTCGAAAACTATATCGAAGTGCTTTCGAAAGTGAAGGAGATTGTGGTTTTACAAAGGGAAGCAGGTCGCACCACATCGCTTGCGGTAAAACGGTTTGAAGCAGAGGTAGCAAAGAACTTAGCGCGAAAATACGATATTGTTCAAAGAATTGCCATCACTGAAAATCGGCACAATTTTCTTTTAGGAAGATTTCCCGAACGAATCAATCGTAATTCAGATGATTTTTTAGAGATCGCTCTTCCTGAGATTCAAAAGTCAGTGCCTGTTGATCTTTTAGAGAATCGACCCGATATCAAACAAGCAAGTTTGGTTTTAGAGTCACGTAAGTTAGATATCGAAGTGGCAAGGGCAAGATTTTATCCATCACTCACCATTGATGGAAACATTGGATATGAAGCCTTCAACTCAAAACACTTCAAGGGTACACCCGTGTCACTTGCCTATGGATTGGGTGGAGGAATCATTGCCCCTCTCATTAACCGAAAAGCGATTGAAGCCAACTATGCAACAGCCAATAACTTTCAAATTCAAGCGATTTACAATTATGAAGTGTCTCTCTTAAAAGCATTCACAGAGGTTACCAATCAAATTGTTAAAATCAAAAATCTTTCTCAAAAGTACGAAGCTAAAAATAAACAAGTACAGAATCTAAAGGAATCTGTAGAGATATCGAATATATTATTCAAAGCTGGAAGAATTGATTACATCGATGTTTTGTTTAGCCAAAGAGACTTTTTAGAAGCACAAGTGGAAGCATTTGAATTAAAATACAGCCTAATAGAAGCAAACGTTGGTTTGTATAAAGCACTTGGAGGTGGATGGCGGGGTCAACAAGAACCTGAAGGGAAAAGAAAAAACGGAACCTTTTAAACCAAAGAATTTTTAAGATATACGTTTTTACCAAAATTCAATTTGGGCGTTCCGATGTTGGTCTCCCCAAGTAAAGCATACAATTAAAATTACTTTCTTTCTATTTTTCTATTTTTTGAAATCTTAATAGCGCAGTAACTTCCTCTGGCAACTTTACAATTTTTTTTGTCACATGACTCACAGTGATATATGTGAGTGTACCAGAACAAATTTCCTTTTCACCAATTTTCATCTGAAATTTCCAAAACACTTTCGAAGATTGATAACTTGGTTCTAATTGAATTTCCAATACTTCATCAAACTTGGCACCATTTCTATAGTCGATGAGAGATTGGATCACGTGAAAATCCAATTTGTAGGTTTCCAAGAATTCAGAATACGATATGCCTCTCGCGCGAAAGTATTCGGTAATAGCCACATCTAAAAAATTCAGATAATTTGCATTAAAAACAATTCCTTGTGAGTCTACTTCCGAGTAGCGAACCCGAATCGAATATTGAAATAGATTATCTTCTCTGGTCATGAATTTTTTCTGTCTATTTTCAAAGGATTACCAAAATCATAGGATGTATATCTCCAGCCCAAATAAACGAGATGACTAATATTGAAAGACAGGACCAATTTTTTCGTCGATTGTTTTCAAACGAACTTGATCTCCAATTTTCACAGAAGTAAAATCGGATACACCTTCAATCACTGTTGTCAATTTTACATTTTCTTCCGTTTGTACGATCGCAAGAACATAAGGAGCTCTTTCTGCCATGTGACCAAACCCAACATGCACGATGGTAAAGGAAACGATATGACCGGATGGTTTTAACTCCACCTTCTCGATCGATTCACTTCCGCAAGATGGACACCCATCTAAAACTTCCGCTACCTTAAAATGGCATTTGTTACAAACAATGCCAGTCAATGTGACTGTTGCGCTCATAGTACCATTACTCATATTTGGCGAAATTAAATGCAAACTGTTTCTATAGAGTTTGAATTTGAAATTGAGTAAAAAATTGCTAACGCTACATTTATAAAAATAAATTTTTTTCTGAGAAATCTAGTCTTTTAGTTTATTTAGGTATAAATAGACATTTTTAGACCATCTTGTATTATATGGACCAAATTCAATTGAATCTTGCTGATTAGAAAGATGAGATACTTCATATTTATATGAAGGTAATTTATCTTGTGCATTTTTATAATAATCTCGATTTAAACAAGTCAAGCTTAACATTATTTTATTAAGATTTTTAAAGGATAGCTTTTTTATATCCATACACATATACTGAATGAGATAACGACTACTAAAATCATCTATAAAAATTGAATTTTTCGAATAGTAAGCAAGAGTACCAATCTCGTAATTCATTTTAACAAATTGTCTTTCTTTAATGAATAAATCCAATTCTTCAGAGATCTTCTTATATTCATCTTTATTAATCCAATTTGTATGAATTGGCATTTCTTTACTTTTGTATGCATATGAAAATGAAAACAAAATTGATATTAACCAAATTGAAATTAGGATTATCGGTAATATTTTTTCACCATCCAATCGAATTTTCAGATAGAACAAAGTACAAGATATCGTAATGAGAACTAAACTAAATACGTAATACCAATGGTAAGGCGGGACATGCAGGGAACCAAAAATTACAAAATGTAATACTCCTGCAAAAGAAAGTAATAGGATAGGATTATTGATCCTAATATCTTCCTTTGCTATATTCTTTCTATTTTTAAATATTAAGACAAGCGCGCTGAAAATCGGAAATATAGCCAAAAATGTTTCAAATTTATAATTAATCCAATACAAAGTGAATCCATTAAAGAAATTATATCCATCCCATGAGGATTGTGTTCGTTTTATTATCAAAGTATCAGGTAATAAAGAGCCCATATTAATATAACTATACAAAAGCCAAGGAATCGTCGATATAAGAGCAGAAAAGGATAGTAGGAAATATTGTTTTTTACTTTTTAAAAGAAAAATAAAGGGAATGCCAAGTAAAATTGAATCTGGTCTCAATATAAACAAAATACCTAATAATATTCCTGCTAATACAAGTCTAATTTTCATTATTGAAATGAAGAAAAGAATAAAAACAGTTATAACGGAAAAGCTTTCCAATCCCAATGAACTAAACAAAAAGGGATTTAAGATTATTAATGGTATAAGTAAGTATATTAGAATATTATTAATTTTTAAAATTTCTGAAATTTGATTAAGTGCGATGAATAGAGTGAATAGCAATAAAAAATTCTGAAGTAATATAGAAATCTCTGGATTCTTGGTGAGAAATGTTAATATCGACAAGAATAAAACATTTGCAGGGCTAGTTGCTGAGTTAGCCTTTATTTCGGGATACATTCCCCATTTCAAGTTCTCTGTAAAATTTTTCACATAATTAAGCGTTATGTAAACGTCATCAATATAAAAGGAATGAAATAAATATATTGCAATAATCGAAAGAAAAATTGGTAAATAAATTAGGTTTCGCAACATAATGAATTTATGAAATCTACTAATTTTTTTGAAAGAATATTTTTATAAATATCCTTTTTGTAGGTAAATAATATCATATTATTTAAATGATGAAACGTTTCATCAGAAGCAAATATTTCTTCAAGATATCTATATCTTTTCTTTTGATGAAAAAAAAGTGGATCGAAAAAAAACACGTTTGAAACCTGCCTTTGGCAAGATCCAAACGTGTCTCCTGTTGAAAGGAACTAGAATAAAATAGGTTTTACTTCAATCGTTCGATGATCGTCGCAATTCCCATACCACCACCAATACAAAGAGTGATGAGTCCGTAACGAAGGTCTCTTCTTTCCAACTCGTCAAGAACAGTTCCTGTTAGGATTGCACCTGTTGCTCCGAGTGGGTGTCCAAGAGCAATCGCTCCACCATTCACATTGATTTTGGATTCATCGATTCCGAGTGTTTTCTTTACGTATAACACAACAGATGCGAAAGCTTCGTTGATTTCCCAAAGATCAATGTCTTTTACGCTTAGACCAGCTTGTTTCAATGCTTTTTGTGAAGCAGAAACTGGACCAGTTAACATAATGGTTGGGTCTTCCCCCGTCGCTACAGTTGCAAGAATTTTAGCTCTTGGTTTTAAACCATATTTTTTTAATCCTTCATCATTAGAAACGAGGATGGCTGCAGCACCATCAACAATACCAGAAGAGTTTCCGAGTGTATGGATGTGATTGATTTTTTTGATTTCTGGATAAGATCGAAGTGCAATTGCATCGAGTTCTTTTTCCCCAATCGTTTTAAACACTGGGCCAAGACCAGAAAGGAATGCATAATCAGATTCCAAACGTGGGTTTTCTTCGTCCGTTACAACTGTTCCATCATCCAAAGTAATTGGGATCACAGATTTTTTGAAGTAACCATTCTGAATGGCAGCGTGTGCTTTTTGTTGCGAAGACTCAGCGAAACGATCTGCTTCTTCACGAGAAATATCATACTTCGTTGCAATTAAGTCTGCAGAGATTCCTTGAGGAACAAGATTGTAATGAGCGGCAATTTTATCGTTACCAACATTGAAGTCACGACCAAGCATATCATCACCCATTTTCACACGGCTCATGGATTCAACTCCACCACCGATTCCAAGTTCCATAGCTCCAGATCCAACATGGTTTGCTACGTTGTTGAGTGCTTGTAATCCTGATCCACAAAAACGGTTCACAGTATAACCAGGAACATCTTTTGGCCAATGGGCAGCCATTACCGCATAACGAGCGATACATGCTGCTTGGTCAGCAACTTGGGATACACAACCCATTACAACTTCTTCAACCGTTTTTGGATCAATTCCAGTTCGGGATTGGATGGCTTTTAATGTGGCAGCAGCTAATTCTTGTGGGTGGACGGATGCAAGTGTCCCGCGTTTTTTGCCCTTTCCTCTCGGAGTTCGGACAGCATCAATAATATAGGAATTCCCCATGGGTTTACCTCTCTCTGGGTGTTCTAGGAAAAACGTACAGAGTTCGCCTCACAAGAAAAGTAAAAAAATCATCATTTCGTCATAGTTTTTATGAATTTGTGACGGTAGTACTTCATTTTCGCTTGGAATTGGCAAGAATAGCCCGAAAGCATCGCATCCATCCTGTCCGCTTTGCTCTCATTCCGTTCCTCAGCGATCCGAATGTATCGAAAATTGGGTTCAATCGCTTCCGCAAATTCTCGTTTGTTCCAGTCCACATAACGCCAGGCACTAAAACTATGGTTTACACCGACTTTTTCATCAATGGTGCCGATCAGTTGGAATTTCGATTCGCAAGGTGTCCGAAAGAAAATGTAACGATTAAAGAAATACAGAATGGTTCGGTGAGGATTTGCATCCAAAACAGAACGAAAATGTTCCTTCATCTCTTCCACCGTATAGAATAAGTCGGGTCCAGAGTTAGTGCTCCGAAAGATCACAGGGGTAAACTCATTCGGCGTGTAAAGATTGGTTAAAATTCGAATGTAAGAGGGATCATCCAATCGATACGGAATTTCATTGAAAGCAAAGGGAAATGGATCTCGTTCTGTAAAATGGATTTCGATATAACGAGTGTGATCGTATTCAGGATCATTGATATCGGTTGCGACAATCTTTTTGATATGTTTTGACAAAAACTGATCTTCGTACAAATCTCTTACAGTAACGGCACCTTCTTCATATAAGATGGCACTTCCAAAATCGATAAAACTAGCACCGTCTAACCACCGTCCTATGGACCCGTATTTATGATGTAAAATTCGATTCCGAAACATGGAACGCAAAATCAAATTATGATCATATAAACGTTTCCGACCTGATCGTTGTTCTACTACCGTATTTTTTGTTTTTTTGACTTTATAGTAATGTATGTGATTGGCGAGACCAAATCGTAATTTTTCAAATGCATGATTTTCCAATACACGTTTTTCATCGTCTTCATTCTCGATGATGGTTGTTTCTGCATACAATGCAGAAATAGATCCGATTCCCAAGAACCAAGTAAATCCAATCATCCAAAGGATGTAGTTTCTCGAAACCCTAACTCTATGCAAATCCAAATCTTTACTTTGGATAGGAATCCATCGGAGAAACATTGAAAGCGAGTTTAAGATCAATACGTTTAGAAAAGAAAGCATTGAGAATGAAGAGGCAAACACAGAAACTAGAGTGAGGTTAGTGAGTCAAAAAGCCCGGCCGTCTTTGAAATAGCGATACCGGGCATTGGTTTCGAGAGTAAGTTAAAATGTTAGTTCCTTTGGCCGAGAATAGGACCACCTGTTTTTTCCATCATTCTTTCTTTGGTTAAAAACAAATCTTCTCGGTTGTCGGCTGCCATTTCACCCGTTCCATCCAAATAGATGGCTCCTTTCGGACATGCCTCTTCGCATAACCCACAAAAGATGCAACGAAGCAGATTGATCTCGAACTTTTTTGCATACTTGTCTTCTGGGTGAAGGTGTTGGCGTTCCGAAGGAACTTCCGCCGCTTCAATGTGAATGGCATTTGCAGGGCAAATCCACATACAACAAAAACATGCAGTGCAACGTTCTCTGCCTTGTTCATCCCGTTTCATCGAGTGCATTCCGCGAAACCGAGTCGAGTATTGACGTTTTTTGTCAGGGTATTCGATCGTTACTTGTTTATTGAAGAACGCTACTTTGACAAAATGTTTGAGGGTGATCCAAAGGCCTTTGCCGATGGACCAGAAATAGAATTTTTCATACCAAGAAAACTGGTGTTTTTTGGCTACGTTGACGACATTAACGGTTCCCAACGGATGCCTCCACTTTTTTTGTCATCGTTTTCACAATCAAATCCACCACTCCCGCAGAAGAAAGTAAACCCTGGATAGGATTCATCGATTTTTCAAAATCTTGTTTTAATCCATTTTTATTGGTAAAACTACCCGCTGATTCACAGAAAATTTGAATTGGTGCCGCCAAACCTGCGTTCTTTGCTGCATCCGTCAAATTGGTATCAAAACAAACCACCTTAGATGGATCAACACCTTCTGGAATGGATTCCTTGATGAGGATCACTAGATCTACAGACCCTTGTTTCACAGCAGAAACAATTCCAGAAATCCCAGAAGCAGTTGTTAAACCAAGATCAAGAGCCCCTTTAGTATTTGGATGGTTGTCTTTTGTGAGTAAAAAATCCACCTGTTCGGTTTCTTTGTACTGTGAGTCAGTGACTCGTGTTTCCCATTGAATCGACTTTCCGCCTAATTCACGTGAGAGGGTTTGCAAGTTTTCTTTCAGGGCTGAAAGTGTTTCGTTTGATTCATGGGCACCACCAAGGATTGCAATTGAATTTGCACTCTTCAGACGATCGATGAGTTTCGAAAGCACTACTTGTGATGTTGAAGATTGTCCATTGTCCAAATAACTGAACAAACGGTTTTCGTTCATCCAATCCAAATCAAATCGACCCTTGTCACAAAGGAAAAACATCCCTTGGTCATAATTTTCGCGCACCATGTAACGATACATTTTATTATCGCGTACGTTCGTCGTTACATTACAACCAGTGGAACAACCATGACATACCGATTTGTGTGAATTATACCACCAAACACGTGACTTAAAGAGTGTTTTATTATTGAGAAGTGCTCCAACAGGACAAATGTCAGCAAGAGCACCTTGGTAGTTATGATGAATTGGTTCTGATTTTGCCAGACCAATGATGGAATGATTTCCTCGTTCAAAGAGTCCTAAATTGGACTCACCCACTTTTTCTTCTTCAAAACGAACACATCGATAACAAACGATGCACCGATTATGATTGATGATAAGATTCGTTCCAATTTCTTCTTGAGGAATGTTTCGTTTTTCGAATTCAAATCTAGAATGACCACTGCCTGAACCAAAGGCGTTGTCTTGTAAACGGCACTCTCCCGCTTTATCACAAACAGGGCAATCTAACGGATGATTGGCGAGAAGGAATTCCATGGTACCAGCCCGTGCTTCTTTCACACGATCTGATTTGGTGATGATTCCCATTCCCTCTTTTACAGGTGTATTGCAAGCCGCTTGTAAACGCGGCACCCCTTCAATCTCAATGAGACACATACGGCACATACCGACAATGCTCAGAGCTGGGTGGTAACAGAAGTAAGGAATTTCTACTCCGACTTCTTTTGTAGCATCAATGAGGTTTTTCTTTTCGTCGACTTCGTATTCGACTCCGTCTATCTTTATCTTAACCAAAGAACAGACCCCCTTGGTAAGATTAGACTTAGGTCTTTTGTTTTTGTCAAACCTTCATTTTGAAATTATATTTACCTCGGATAGGTATGCGAATGGCTTAAGATCAACCACATTGTTCTTAAAAAATTCTGCGTCCACAAAGAGGGAACTGGCTCTAATATTGGTCTGTTTGATGATTTTCGCGATCAACTCATCCAGGATTTGTAAGGCTCGGACTTCATAAAAGAAAGAGTTATCGAGATTGATTCTCAAATTGGTGAAACTACCTCTTCCTGCCAGGGTTAACATGAACCGATCATAGATTTCCTCGACCGATTTTTTCCCAGGACACCCTTTAATGTCTAACTGCATTTGCGAAATTGAGAGTTCTGTCACATTCACCTGCAAAGGGAATTCCTTTTTATCGATGATGTTTTCCGGTTTGAGTTGTAGGACTTGGGCGATCTTTTCAAGTAGAGCTTGGTTTGCGATGGGTTTTAATAAATAGGCAGTCACATGGCTTTGGGCAGCACGTTTGACTTGGTCTTTTTCACCTACTGCTGTCAACATGATGACGGGAGTAAGCTTCAACATGTCTTTGCCCTTTTCTAAAAAACTAATCCCATCCAAATAGGGCATATTCACATCACTGATCACCAAATCATAACTATTGTTTCGAACTTTGGTTAGACCTGACATTCCATCCACAACATGAGTCACATCAAAGTTGTATCGTTCCAGAGTGTGCAATAGAAGTTTTGCACTACTCTCATCATCTTCTAGCAAGAGAACTTTATACACTTTTGGACGATTCATGTTTCAAATCCTCTATTGGTTCGGAATGGCATTCAAGTTTGCATACTTCATAAACCATTTTGGCTGTAACGCTCTTTGGTAAAGATATGCATCAACTAACACTAAATTGACAACTGCTTCCACAATTGGAACCGCTCTTGGTAACACACAAGGATCATGTCGACCTTTTGCTTGTAGGATTGTTTCTTTGTTTTGGTCGTTAACTGTTTTTTGTTCTTTCTTGATTGTAGAAGTAGGTTTGAAGGCAGCTCGAATGACAAGATCCATTCCATTCGAAATACCACCTTGGATTCCACCAGAACGATTGGTTCTTGTTTTGACTTTGCCAGTTCCTTCTTCTATATAAAATTCATCGTTATGTGTACTGCCTGTTTGGCGAGTACCAGAAAAACCAGAACCCACCTCAAAACCTTTACAGGCAGAAATGGATAAGATGGCTTTGGCTAAATCAGCATCTAATTTATCATAAACGGGATCACCGAGACCAGGAGGTAAGTTGCGCACCACTACCTTTACAACTCCACCAACTGAATCTCCTTCATCACGGAGTTTTCGAATGAGTGTTTCCATTTCTTCGTTAGCAGATGGTTTCGGACAACGGGTGGGAAATTGGTCTACAATGTCTCGAGACAATGGGTATTCCTCTTCTGTGATCAAGGAATCAATCGGTCCGATTGAATCAACGAACCCAACGGTTGAGATTCCTAACTCCTTTTCTAAAATCACACGAGCAAGTCCTGCTGCGGCCACTCTTCCAATCGTTTCTCGAACGGAAGAACGCCCTCCACCCACATGGGCACGATGGCCATATTTTTCTGAATACGTATAATCAGCATGAGACGGACGAAAGACATGTGCCATCTCATCATAATCACTTCCAATTGTATTTTGGTTGTTCACCTTCATCAAGATGGGACTACCAGTGGTTTTTCCTTGGAAAACACCAGATTCTACAACCATTCGGTCTTTTTCATCTCTAGGAGTTGTCAGATCATTTTGACCTGGTCTACGACGTGTTAAATCTTTTTGGATTTCTTCTTCTGGGAAGGGAAGTCCAGCAGGAACTCCATCCACTACAACTCCAACGGATGTTCCGTGAGACTCTCCAAATGTCGATACTCGAAAAATTTTTCCCCAACTTGATGGCATATACGGACAATGAAAATGGAGATTGCATTCTCTCCAATAAAGTTTTTCATGAACTTGGAATGCACTTTCTCTTTGATGGACCCAAATATAAGGCCGTCGCCCTTAGCATTGGGCTTCATCTTTTGGTTCTTATGTCTTATTGGGGGATGGGTGATCAAAGTAAGAAAGATCCCTCCTTGACGAGTCTCAAAGAGGGTGGCACGTTTTCAAACATTCAAATTCTCATTTCCAATGGAATCGGTGAAACAAAGGAAACACAATCTCCCACAACATCCCCAAGTGAGGGAACGAAAACCACTCAGGATGAAATTGCTGAATTTCAAAACTGTCTGAGTTATCCAAGTTTGGCTTTGGAACAAAAACTCGAAGATGATTGTGTATACCAACTTTCTGTTCGACCAGATGGTAGTTTGGAAAAAATTGCAGTGGTCAGAGCATGTAGGTATGCGGTTTTTGATCAACAGGTACGTCGTCAACTTTCTGATTGGCAGTTTTCGTACACCAAAGGCAAAGAATTTGTTTTACCCATTAGGTTCCGTTTAGATGTCAGAGACTAATTCCCAATCCGAAGAATCTCTTTGGTATATTGTTTATACCAAACCTCGCGCAGAAAAAAAACTAAGCGAACATCTGAGAAAATATAACATTCAAAATTACTTACCTCTAAAAAAGGAACGTAAAAAATGGACAGACCGTTTTAAATGGGTTCAAGTTCCCTTACTGCCCTCTTACATTTTTGTGAGAATTGTTTTTTGGAAGGAGAAAAATAAAGTCCTCCAATTACCGGGCTCCGTTCAATTTGTCTTTCATAAGGGTTTACCGGCCACCGTAACTCAGGATGAACTAGACCAAATCGAGGAAGCAGTCCAAAAATACTCGGATAGTTTAAAAGTAAGCCCAGAATCCATTTTGGAAAAAGGCAAAATCGTAAGAATCATTGCCGGTTCTTTTAAAGGAAGAAACATGGAAGTGATCAAAGTGAAAAACAAAACCTTAGTGGTTTTAAGGATTCCAGGAATCGAAACTGTAATTACCCATGAGATCAAAGTGGATGATTTAGCCTGGGAGGAATTAGTCGTATGAAAGAAAAAGATACATTAACCATTGTTAAACAAGCACTAGATGATGAAATCTCATCCCTCGTCCATTTCCGAGATCATTTGGATCCATCAGTCAAAGATTGTATCAATTTGATTTTACAGTCCAAAGGAAAAGTGATTGTGACTGGAGTTGGCAAGTCGGGAGACATTGCCAAAAAAATATCCCACACACTTTCTTCCACAGGCACCTCAGCTTATTTTCTCCATCCAACCGATGCCTCTCATGGTGATTCTGGAATTGTTGGTCCAGATGATGTTGTACTTGCGATAGGCAAAAGTGGCGAATCAGAAGAACTCAATTACATTCTGCCAACCCTTCGGAAGATCGGAGCAAAAATTGTCGGGATTACAGCAAACGCTAAATCAAAATTAGCTGAACTTTCTGACGTTGTCATCATCACTCCCGTATTAAAAGAGGCATGTCCTCTTGATCTTGCTCCCACATCTAGCACAACCATTGCTCTTGTTTTAGGAGATGCAATTGCAGTTGCTCTCATGGAATTAAAAAATTTCAAGGCAGATGATTTTGCATTGTATCACCCAGCTGGTCGTCTTGGAAAAAGACTTTCCTTGTATTTATCAGATGTGATGCGCAAAGGAGATCGAAATGCCTCCATTCCTGTTGATGCAAACTTAGAAAGAATCTTAAAAGAAATCACGGAAAAAGGAATCGGAGCAACTGGGGTTGTCAATGATGGTGGCAAATTAATCGGACTCATCACAGATTATGACATTCGTAAGTATCTCACAAAACAGACATTATCTCCCAATGTCACTGCAAAAGAAATGATGAACCCAAATCCTAGTAGTTTTTTACCAAATGAAAAGGCCTATGATGTTTTGGTGAAAATGGAAGGCCGAGAAAGACCGATTTCTGTAGCACCTGTGGTGGATGAAAACGGAATTTTTGTTGGGATGATTTCTCTACACGATTTATTACAAAAAGGACTATAAAGTTTATGCCAGATTCTTATAAAATCATAGCTTCTGTTGGTGAAGATGAGCTACGCCATCTTCAAAAAAAAGATGTAAAAGATGTGGATGTGATTGAAGTTCGATTGGACTTGTTTTCGAGAAATTATATCCAAAAAGAAATGAAAAAGAAGATCAAGGCACTTGGTTTGCCAGTCCTATTCACCTATCGAAGGGCAGAAGATAGCAGTGTTCGTTCTTATGTGAAACTTTTCCCTGAAGATGTGGAAGGGATCATCAAAGATTTTAATGACAATGCCAACTATTTGGATATTGAATTGAATCGAGAAGATACTATCTTCAAAAACTACGAAAATTTAAACTATCGAATCATTTATTCGTATCATTCTTTCAAAAAATCGATACTGGCTAATGAGATGAATCGGTTTATCGAAAAATCAAAACCAGTCAAAAAGAAAAATCCTATTTATAAATTTGCGATCACACCTGAAAATATAGAAGAGACAGCCGATTTTTTAAATGATATCAAACTCCTTTCGAAAACAAATACTATGATTGGAATTTGTATGGGAGAGTTGGGAATCATCTCAAGAGTGTTTGGTGATAAATTCAATTCTTCTTTTACGTATATGACATTAGGGGAACCAAAGGCACCAGGACAAATTTCTGTTGATACGTTCAAAAAATTACGAGCAGATCTATTCAAAAGTCCACAATCTACAAAGGAATCAAAAGAAGATTAAGAAGTTTGATTAGTTTAATATAGCGTGATGATTGACAAATTTGGAGAGACTTTCCAATCAATCGATTCCTTTGTCAGAGTATGATTCCAATAAATCCAAGAAAACCGACTCAATCCAGTTATTGAGCCGGTGGCGAAATGATGGGACTTGTCACTTTCCCACCTTTTGTATTTAGAAACTCTCGGAACGAAACTTCCTTCCATACTTCTTTGAAGTCTTTTTCTAAATTCGCAGAGGTCCAATATTCAGGTTTTAAATCCGCTGCTAATTGAAATTCTTCTTTGGTCTTAGTAAGGTCATTTTTCTTCGCATAACAACGAGCAAGTAAATAATGAGCGGCCGAAGAACCTGTTGTTTTTTGTAAATATGGGATTGCTAAATCGATTTTACCACCGTAAAAATAATTTCTACCTCGATAAAACAAAAACTCTCTTCCGTTGGCAACTGTTTGGTCTTTTTCCAAAACCAAAAAGTATGTTTCAGCAAGATCAAAGGCATTGTTTTCTGTATACTTACGGGCCAATTTCAAAAAACCAATTTGATATTTTTCCGGTGTTTTGGAGGGATCAGGGTATTTGTTTTTGATAAACTCAGAATACATGGAAAAACTTGTTTCGAATTTTTTTGTTTTATTCCCAGTTTCAAATAAACAAACAAATCGAAACATATGCGATTCTACTTGAGTTGGGTTGTAAGAAAGTGCTTTATCAGATGTGGATATACATTTTTCCCAATCCGATTTTTGAACATATAAACGTGCTAGTGCAAGAAGAGGTGTATCTTTTGGCACTTGTTTGAAAGCATCTTGGAAAGAGGATTCTGCTTTCTCGACCTCGCCAAGTTTTTGAAATGCAATTCCTTCATTCAAATACACATAATACAAAAATACATTGGTGTCTTTTGAAAATGGATTTTTTTTGGCTTTTTCAAAGGAATCAATCGCGGACTTAGGATCATCTAATCGAAGTTTTATGATTCCCATTTTATAGTGATAACGAGATCGACTAGGATTTTTTTCAATGAGAAGATTTAAGTTCGATTCCGCTTTTTCATATTTTTTTTCTTCAAAGAGCGCTAAAACATAATCCCAACGAACATCCTCTAAATTAGGTTGGTTAGCTAAAATTTGTTCATAAGATTCACTTGGTTTGGTTGTTTCTTTATCTTCAGCAGTTTCATCTGATTTTTTAGGAGATTCCTTTTTATTTTCAGATTGTTTGGGTTCCTGTTGTTTTGGTTCTACCCTTGTTGGTTGTGTGTATGTGTAAGAAGATGGATTTCCTTTATTACCAATGGCTCGATTATATATTTTTTGCACTTCTTCGTTTTTGGGATCATATTTCAAATAACGAGCCGAATATGAAGCGGATAGATTCCAATCTTGGTGGTAATTAAAAAAAAGTGCTAACTTTAAAAGAACCGTTTTCCTTTGGTCTTTGTCCAGATCCAAATCAGCCGCTCTTCGGAAATTTTGTATCGATTTTGGATAATCCTTTTTATACTCGTAGATATAACCCAAATACATGTAAGCTTCACCATCTTGCGGATGTAAGTCGGTGTGTTTGGTAAACTTTTTAATGGCTTCGCCATACGCTTTTTTTGAAAAAGCCTTCTTACCTTCTTTCATCGCATCACTATCGATGGCAAATGCTGTAGTTTGAAAGATTACAAAAGTGAATAGAGAGATAAGGAGTTTTCGCACGGATTCCAAACTAGTTGGAACCCATGGGAATGAAAGGGATTTTTGGAAAAAAATTAGATCTTCGTTCTTTCTTCTTTTTGGGAAGCTAAGTTACGCGAAGCTCTAAGAACAATACTCATGGTTGTTATTTGTGGGTTTACCGAAAGTCCTGTGGGATAAACTGACGCATCCATGACAAATATGTTTTTATGACCATAAATTTCCAAATTTAAATCAACTGCACCCTTCTCTGGATCGTTTGCTGATTGAATTGATCCATGAGGATGGGCTGAACCAACCGTTAGATCACCAGGTCTTGTGCTCTCCTTTAAGATCCAATCAAAGTTGTCGTTTCCTGTGACTTTGTATGGTTCTGTAAATCGAGTGAAAGGAAAAATCAATTCTTTGGCACCAGCAGCAACGGTCACCTCTGCTAACGCTTTTAATCCTTTTAACATGTTCATACCATCTGTGGGAGTGAGTTCAAAGTAAACTTTTCGTCTACCTAAACTGTACTTCACACTTGCATTCGCTTCCCCATCCGCACCATCGCGAACAAGAACAATCCCTGCGTTATATTTGGTATAATCTTTCATCACATCAAACTGCTGTTTGCCGTAGAAAGGAACTAGTGAGGAAGCTAGAGTTGGTCTGTAAGGTGCAGCTTCTAACCAATACCCATAACCAGTTCCATTTTGATTATGACCATCTTTGATCACGATCGACTGTGGTGGTCCCTGGAACATTTTGATTTCCGAGTCAAATTTTCCAAAGATAGTCGATGTAGGATGAACTTTTAAATTCCTTCCTACCCAAGCATTTCCAATTCCACTTCTTTGCAAAAGAGCAGGTCCTTCAATCGCACCAGCACTCACAATCACAACAGGAGCTTTGATTTCCATGGTTTCAATGATTTCAGAAGGAGCTTTTTCATAAGCGTCGGGAGTAAACTCGGCAACAACGGTTTTGATCTTTCCATCGCGGATTTTGACAGCACGCATATTAGAAACAACAGTCGCTCCCGCTTCGAGTGCATCCGGGATCCAAGTGAGAAAGGTAGATTGTTTTGCGTTGATCGGGCAACCCAAACCACACCTTCCAAGACCAATACATCCCCGATTATTATTGCGCAAAACTTGAGGACTCATTCCCAGTTTTTTCCCACCGACACGTAATACATCGTTGTTCGCATTGATTAAGTTATCGGGAACTTCATGAACGCCTAATCGTTCATGCACTTCAGAAACATAAGGATCCATTTCTTCGCGCGAGTATCCTTGCCAACCAAATCGTTCTGCCCATTCATTGGTTACGTATTCTGGTGGGTACAAGGAAGTTTGCCAATTGACAGTGGTAGATCCACCTATGGACTTACCTTGTAAAATCGATAACGTTTGTTCTTCGGTGACGATGAATCCTGCATCTCGATACAGTCTTGCTTGTGAAACAAATTCATCTGAGCTAAATTGAGCAGGAGTAAAATAACTTCCCTCTTCAATGAGAACAACTTTCCATCCATTTTTTGCAAGTTCCCTAGCAGCAACAGCGCCACCTGCACCAGAGCCTATGACAACTACATCTGCTGTTAGTTCCCATTTCCCATTTTGAATTTGATATGTTTTGATGGTTTCTGCGTGTTTTTTTGGAGTAATGATTTTTTCGTTAATTGTTGGAATTCCCATAGATCGTCCGCCTTATTGATTGTAACCGACAAATTTTTGGTACTCTTTGTCAGAGCTTAGTAAGAAGAATGAGATTTGTCTTAGGATGGCATAAACACCACGTTTGATTCCTAAAGACGAATGTTTCCATTCTAATAATCGTTTGATGCGCTCTTCTGGTGGAAGTTTGACAATAGGAGTAAAAGAAAAGTCAAGAGCCATTGCCGCCAAAATGGAAGAAGGAACACTTGCTAACAGCTGTATTACGCTCTCTGTTTCAATTGGATACGGATGACCATACACATAATTGTCTAACGCAAGTCCCAAATCAAAATTGGGAATGGGATTGTCTTGTAAGAAGACTTCTTGCAAACTGCGAAAACTGTGGTATTGTTCTGGCGATATTCCTCTAAGAGGAGGAGTATTGACCCCAGGACCACAATTCACTCCCTGTATGGAAACAGCAGTTAAGGCAAAACATTTGAGAGAAAATTTTAAGAAACGATTTCGTGAAAGTAGGAAGGGTGTGTACGGCTCCAAGTCTCATTTCCTTCTGTTAGATTTGAACCCATTGTGTCAGAATCTTGTAAAAATATCACTCATTTTCCTTATTTCGACGGGATGTAGCAGCTTTTTTCGAAAAACTCCCAAGTATGAAACGATTCAAATTCCGAATTTGGTCTCCTTTATTGATGTAGAAGGCATCAAACAGGTCCAGTGGCAAAAACTTTCTAAACCAAGAGACCAAAAATCGATTTCTGCCATCATCTTGCATAACAGCGGAAAACGTAAGTTCTTAGATTTTTTTCGTCTCTCTGTGGAGAATCAATTTTTATTCCATCTCTATGTTGATGTGAATGGAACCATTTATGGAGATACAAAATTTTTAACCCATGAATGGACGGCCGCACCAGGCATTGATTTGGAAGCCATCCATGTGGTATTCGAAGGCACACAAGAAACTCTCTACAACAATATCAAACAAAGGGAAATTCTAGAAAAAACGATTGGATACCTCGCAGACGAACTCTACATTCCCAAAACCAACTTTGATATTATTTCCAAAAATGGAATCTTCACTCACAACCAAGCCAAACGACGATTTGGTGGTTTTGTCGATTTTTCACCTTGCGGAAGTGAATTAGCGCTCAAACAAATCCTCACAAACATTGGGGGAGAATTTTACGAAGAAGATACTTGGAAAGATCGATTTGTGACTGGATGGGTCTTAAAAAAAGAAAACAAAGATTTGTTAAAAGAATCGTTTCATCCCACCAATGGAAGAGGGATCACAAAAGCAGAAAAAGTCATCTTCCAAAACTTAGAAAAAACAGAGAAGGGACTCACACCAGAAGAATACCGAGTGAAGTATACCTTCCGAGGGAAAATCAAGCCGAGTTGTGTGGTTCTCCATTACACTGCCATTCCTGATTACTTTCGATCCTTACGCACACTAGAGGCACGAAATCTCACTGCATCCATTATGATTGATACAAATGGAAAAGCCTACCAATTAGTGGATGTCATTGAAGACCGCGCGGCCGCAGCTACAGGAACCAATGACAATTGTATTCAAATTGAAATTGTTGCAAAAGACACAGAAGAATTACTCAAACAACCAGAACAAATCCAAAAAGTGAAAGACCTTGTATTAGAACTCACGTCCAAATACAAAATCCCTCTGTCGAATGAAAAACTAGAAGATTTAAGTGGAGTTTTCAGTCATACCCAGGCCAAAAAAAAATGGGGTGGTTCCATCTTTCTCAATGCGAAAGATTTTGATCCAGGAGAAGAATATATGGAGCTCATCCTAAATTCGATTGGTGGAAAATACTTTCCAGAACCAGAATGGAAAAATCGAAGCTCCATGGACTGGGCGATCTTATACCGCAATTTTCAACCTTAATTAGGAAGATTTTATGAAACAAACATTCACTATTCTTACCCTTGGAATTTCTTTTTTGTTCCAACACTGTCGTTTGACAGAATCAAACTATCACCTAACATTGCAAGAAGCCGAATCTCGATACGAAACCATTGAAAACATTAAATACAACCTAGATATCCATCTTTCACCTAAAGAAAATTTTACGGGAAATGTAGAGATTCAATTTGTGGGAAAAAAGATACGAGATTTACGTTTGGATTATTTTTTAGGTGAGATTTTATCCATAAAGATGAACGGAGAAACTCTCACTCATTTTGAATACAAAAATGGACACGTGACTCTTCCTGCTCATCGAATGATGATTGGAAATAACACAGTCCTCGTGGAATTTAAAACTCCCTACGCCACAACAGGAAATGGATTGCATAAATTTATCGATCCAGATGACAAAGAAACCTACATTTATTCCCAATTCGAGGCATTTCACGCCAATAAAATGTTTCCTTGTTTTGACCAACCAGACTTAAAAGCTAACTTCACTCTACATGTGACAGCTCCCAAACCATGGAAAATCATCTCCACAACTCTTCCCGTTACACAACCAATTCCGAACAACATAGACGAAAATTCTCATCAATTTCCTGAATCCAAAAGAATTTCGACGTATGTGTTTTCCTTACATGCAGGACCTTACCAAGTTTGGGAAGACAAGTATGAATCCATTCCTCTACGTTTGTTTGTGCGCAAATCCTTAGCAAAGTATGTGGATCCAAAAGATTGGTTTACCTTCACCAAAGAAGGATTTGCTTTTTTTAATTCTTATTTTGGAATTCCTTACCCATTTGAAAAATACGACCAACTGATTGTGCCTGAATTTAATTTTGGAGCCATGGAAAATGTAGCGGCCGTTACTTTTTCAGAACGATTTGTGTCTCGTGCACCGATGACACGTGGCCAAAGGGAAAATCTGTCCGATGTGATTTTACATGAAATGGCACATATGTGGTTTGGAAATTTGGTTACGATGAAATGGTGGAATGGCCTATGGTTGAACGAAAGTTTTGCGACCTATATGGCAAGTTTGGCCCAATCCAAAAATTCCGAATTCCAAGAAACCTGGATCACATTCTTTGAAAAAATGAAACAGTGGGCGTATGAAGAAGATAGTTTTAGCACAAATCATCCAGTCGAAGCCAAAGTTTATGACACAGAAGAAGCCTTCACACAATTTGATGGGATTACTTACGGCAAAGGAGCTTCTGTTTTAAAACAATTGGTGTTTTTCATTGGAGAAGAAAGTTTCCAAAGAGGGGTTCAAAATTATTTACGAAAGTATTCCTACTCCAATTCTACACTCTCTGACTTTTTAAAAGAACTGGAATTTGCGAGCGGATTTTCTATGAA
The DNA here is from genome assembly GCF_040833955.1 of Leptospira sp. WS60.C2. NCBI lineage: Bacteria > Pseudomonadati > Spirochaetota > Leptospiria > Leptospirales > Leptospiraceae > Leptospira > Leptospira milleri. The sequence continues at coordinate 3,375,957 of NZ_CP162133.1, forward strand.
AAAATGGTCCAAGGATTGGTTGGAGACAAAAGGAACAAATCAAATCGAACTCACAACCGTTTGTGCAGACAATCATCTTTATGGAAAACTAGTGCAATCAGCACCTGGTCCAGAAAATAAACTTCGTGATCACAAAACAATGCTTGGATTGTACTATTTTGATAAAACCAACAAACAAGTATCATATGAAGAATTCCCTGTTGTTTATTCTGGTCGTTCAAGCGAAGCCATCTTAAACGTGAAACGATGCCCGGATTATGTTCTTCTCAATGCAGAAGACCATGATTTTGCTGTTTGGAATTGGACCAATTTAAATCAGGAAAATTTAGAATTTGTATTGGAGTTCGACAAAGATCCAATGCGAAAACTCATGTTGTGGACTGATTTTTTTAGACAAGTATCTCTTGCCAATCTCACATTTGATGCGTTTAAAGACAGTGCCGTTCGATTGTACAAAACGGAAACGGACATTAAAATCAAACGTTGGATTTTATCGAAGTTAGCAGGTGACAATGGAACCACTTACGTCACGAGTCGATTTTGGTTTCCAGAAGAGAAACGAATCATACATCTGGATTCACTACAAAACTTTATCTTAGAGGAATTAAATAATGCAAAACCAGGTAGCGATGAACAAAGGTACTTATTCCTATCTCTCATTGATTCCACTTATACGGAAACAAGCCAAAAACGTTTGTATGATCTTTTAGAGAACAGACTCAACTTTCCTGGTTTCAAAATCGACCAAGACCTTCGTTGGAATATAATCGTTAAATTAAGTTCGTTGCAAAAAGATCGAAACAAAATCAAAACCATCATCGATCGAGAAAAGAAGGCAGATCCTTCCAGTAGGGGTGTCAACTCAAGTTTAGCAGCAGAAGCGTCCGAACCGAATGCCACAGTGAAAGAAAAGTGGATTCAAGTTTTACTGAATCCCAAAGTTAGCAATTACTCATCTTCTAGTTTACGAGTGGTATCTTATTCTCTCTTTCCAGAATACCAAAAGGACATCCAACTTCAATTTTTGAATTTATACTTTGATGCCCTCGACAGGTTCCAACATACAGATGACGAAAACTATCTCGATGCCTTTGCAAAAAGTTTGGCACCTGATTTTTGTACCGATGAAACTTTGCTCATCTTAAAAAAATTTACGGGGAACCATCCAAAATTACCAGTCCCCGTCAGAAAAACATTGATGAAACAAATTGATTCCGAAAAAAAATGCATCCAGATGAAAAACAAACACAAAGATGTAATCTTACAGTAGGGAATAAAGATTGGTAGCAAAATTTGTAACAACCAGTTTGTTCCTTTTTATAATTCATCTATTTACTGTTAGTTGTGCCTCTCCGGGATTTGGCCCAAGAGGTTTTTTATTCACAAAAACAAAAATTGGTGTGTTTGGAACTGGAGAACCTTCTAAACGAAGAGTCACTTCTTGCGTACACTCTATCCTTGGATTATTTTCCTTTGGCAATGCTTCTTTTGAATTTCTAAAATCCAGATCCAAAATCCAAACTGTAACCGAAACCAATTGGACAACTTTTGCAATACTTGGTGTTTATGCCAATCTCTGTGTTGAAATTTCAGGAAACGAATGAAAACCAAATTGAGATCCTTTTTCGTTCCATTGTGGATTGGTCTGATCTTGGGAAATATGCATTCTTGTGCCAATTTGGGACAACCTCAAGGGTTAGGACCCTCTGGTCTTTTGTACGCCTCGTATTCCCTCGCAGTGTCGGAAAGACCTCTCCCCAAACAACCATTAAAGACAGGGAAAGCCTGCCTAAAACGAATTGGTTTTTTTTATGTGACGGGTGATGGAAGTATACTCTCGGCTGCGAAAAACGGAGAAATTCAGGAAGTGTTTCGAATTGAAAAAGAGGCAACGAATTACCTCTCTCTCTATTCTACTTTATGTACAGTGGTTTGGGGAATTTAGTTTTTGTTGCGAACCACTTGATCCAACATATCAGGATAATCAGAAATAATTCCATCTACACCACACGTGACAAGACGTCTCATTTCTTTTTCCGTATTCACAGTCCATGGAATGACCATCATACCTTGAGTATGTGATGTGTTGACAAACTTTGGTGTTACATACAAGAAGTAAGGAGAAATGATATCTGCGCCTTTGTCCTTAGCTGCACTTAGAATCGTTTCTCTATAGCCATTTCCTAAACCAATCGTCATCATAAATCCTTGAAAATAGGTAGGAACAAAAAGGGCGCTCGTTTTGATTTTAGTATTTTTTTGTTTCGAAACGGCTAAGGTTCGTAAATCAAACGATTGAATCGTCGATCGATCTACAACTTTGTATTTTTCAATGATTTGAATCAGTTTTTCAGTGTGTTCTTTCACCAAACTATCAGGAGCCGATTCATCATCAGGAAATTTTGTTTCGATGTTAAACTCATAAACTTCTTTGGATTTTTTTTCATGTTTTAAAACCAATTCAAAGAATTCTTCGAGTGACAAAAGTTTGGTGCCAGGAACAGGAATTTGTTTTGGAAAACTTGGATTTTGTTTCGTTCCACAATCCAAGGATTGTAACTCAGCAAGTGTTAGTTCATATAAAGACTTTTTTTGTATCGGAGATCCATCAACATTTTGACAAATGATAGGATTGGTTTCGGAATCATGATGGATCACAACTCGTTTGTCCTTTGTGAGTACTGTATCCAATTCGAGAGTGACCATTTTGTATTTGATTGCTTCTTCAAATGCTGGCCATGTATTTTCTGGTTTTAGTCCACGAGCACCTCGGTGTCCTTGTAAGTCAATGTCCTTACGCAAACGAGTTGGTGTTTCGACTGTGGCACAATTCACAATCAACAAACTAATCAAACCTACAACGAAGTAGAGTTTTTCAAATGGGCGAATCAATTTCATCAAAGGTTACCTGCTTAGGCAAAATTTGAATGTAAGATTTTATTGCATCAAGTAAGAAAAAAGTTTCGATTTTGCAAAAAAAATGAAATCATCCTTAGATCAAATGAAGAAATGGATTGTTTCTTTTTGTCTTCTTTTGCCATTCATCAAAAGGAAAAGAATGGAAAAAACGAGCACACCACCTACGGTAACATCGGTGGTGGCTCCAGAAAGGAAATTTAGCGTAATTGCAGCCTAGCGCAGATTTCCGTATCTAAGTCAACCTTATCCATGCGAATCTTATTCAGCCAAACCGTTGGAAACGTTTTTGGAGCCTTTTCAGAACGTAAATAACGGTTTTTTAAAATTTTTTTTTGGAACACATGGAAAAAGTAAATCATTTCAGAAATTATAGAGAACGAAAGAATCTCACTCGAATTCAATTATCAGAAAAATTGAATATTCCAAGGTCTGCCATAGAATTGTTGGAATCCGAGGAATGGATCCGTTCCAAATTTGATTATGTCGTTTTAGTTGCGAAAGAACTTGGTCTATCCCTCATTGATCTCATTCGAAATGAATTTGATTATGATTTGGAACGAGAGTTTTTTAACGAGGAAGAATTTGAAGAAATTGTCGCTCGTTATGCCAATGCACGAGTCACTCTCATCTTATCTGAATTAAAACTATTCTGCCGAAATGCAAAAGTGCGTTTGGATGACTTTGATGTCACAGAACTTTCCTTTTCCATGGGAAGTTTGCACAAACTCATCACACTCAATCAAAAATTGGAACGAGGCGAAATTAGCACAAAGGATGCTCTTGTAGAATTTCCACCAAAATGGGGTAAGTTTAGCAACCGAAGTAATTAAAGAAAAAGATTTGAATCGAAACCTGTGGATTACACCACAAGTTCGTCTTCTCCCGCACGAGCCACAACGATCTCGCCCGCCTCTTCCAGTTTACGGATGATGTTTACAATTTTTTGCTGAGCGTCTTCCACGTCTTTCAAACGAACAGGACCCATAAAGTCCATATCTTCTCGTAATAAGTTAGCCGCACGTTTGGACATGTTTTTAAAGATTTTATCTTGTACTTCGGAATCTACGGACTTGAGTGCTTTCGCCAAATCCGTGTTATCGACTTCGCGCATTACTTTTTGAATCGCACGGTCGTCGAGAAGAACGATGTCTTCGAATACGAACATCCGTTTTTTGATCTCTTCGGCAAGTTCTGGATCTTCTTCTTCCAAAGCTTCGATGATGGTTTTTTCTGTTCCCCGGTCTACTAGGTTCAAAATTTCCACCACAGAATCAATACCCCCAGCAGAGGTATAGTCTTCCGAAGCAAGTGTGGAGAGTTTACGTTCTAACACCCGTTCTACCTCACGGAGTACGTCTGGTGACACACGGTCCATGGTTGCAATCCGTTTTGCCACTTCCGCTTGGATTTGGTGAGGAAGGTTGGATAGGATATTGGATGCTTTTTGTGGATCCAAATACGATAAAATAAGGGCGATGGTCTGAGGGTGTTCCCCCTGGATAAAGTTGAGAAGGTGAGCCGGATCGGTTCTACGAATGAAGTCAAATGGCCTAACTTGCAGAGACGAAGTCAGTCGGTTGATGATATCAATGGCTTTCTGATTACCGAGAGCTTTTTCGAGTAGTCCTCGAGCAAAGTCAATACCACCATTCGTGATAAATTCTTGTGCCATCATGAGTTCATTGAACTCAACGAGCACCTTCTCTTTATCTTCTGGAGTGATTTTGTCTAAACGGGCGATTTCAAACGTGATTTGTTCGATCTCGTCTTCCCGTAAGTGTTTGAAGATTTCGGATGCCACTTCGTTTCCAACTGCAACCAAAAAGATGGCGGCCTTTTGTCTACCTGTGAGCGATGGCTTCTTATTGATCATACTTCGTCCCGAAATCCGTACTACTTAATGTATCGGCGGACTCTGAAAAAAACAATGAGATTTATTCTCCCGAAAAAATGGATTGAGGTAGATTCGCATACCTCACTTGCATCTAACCCGATGCGTTGCCCTTACTTGTCTATGGTTCCTCTTTCCATGTCGTGCGAGTCCTTCTTCCCTTACTTCCACCCGAATGGAGAAAAGATTCATTTTTATGTTGACCGGTCTATTATGCTCAAAGGGAATGGTTTGGTGGGCAAAAAAGGATTCGATACCAAACAAAAGATGATCGAGGCAATGGCTCGACTTTTGGAAGAAGAAGGGTATGAGCGGGCGGGACTTGCCGAACTGGGGAAGGAAACAGACACTCCAAAAGGTTCTCTCTACTTTCACTTTCCTGGAGGAAAAGACGAACTGACAAGTCTTGCCATCCAACACTCGGGACAACAATTGAATGAATTTTTTCTTTCCATCCTAAAAACAAACGAAACTCCAACGTGGGCCATTAAACAAGTGTTTACTGCTCTTGAAGATCGGATTGTTTCAAGTCATTATAAAAAAGGATGTCCCATTGCCACAACGGCGATGGAAACAGCAGGAAAAAGTTTAGAAGTATCAAATGCCTGTAAAGAAGTGTATGCCTTATGGTTAAAAACCTTTGAGTCCTATTTGATGGAGAAAGGTTTTACACCACGTGTTGCAAAGAACCTCTCAATTTCGTTACTGTCTTTATGGGAAGGAGCACTGTTACTTTCCAAACTGCAATCCTCACCAGAGCCATTACGGTTGGCACAAAAAACGGCCGAAAGCCTACTTAAAAACTAAAGGATCGTTACTATGAAATCTATATTCAAATCCAAACACATTCTAGTACTCACATTCGTTCTTCTCACAAGCTTTACCGTGTATTTTTTGGGATACCCGAAGGAAAGAATTGATGCAAATGTTTCGCATGTCCTGATCCCCTCGCCAAAAACAAAATCCAATCTAGTGTTTTCTATCTTACAAACTGGTGAAGCAAAAACCATAGAGGCGTTTGTGATCGAAGGTGGTTCTGTTTTCAAAATGATCACCGTCTCTCATTCCAGCTTTTACATCCAACACCCAAAAGGAAATTTTCTTTTTGATACGGGACTAGGAAACAATATCCAAGAACAGTTCTCTTTGTTTCCGTTTTATCTCAAACTGTTAATGGAATACAAACTCATTGAAACAGCAAAATCACAACTCGAACGAAATGGTGTGAATCCCGATTCGATCGCAGATGTGTTTTTTTCACATCTGCATTGGGATCATGCAAGTGGCCTAAAAGACTTTCCAAATGCGAACATACATAGTGTGAAAGAAGAATTGAACCATGCAAAAATCGAACTTGGTTACATACCTTCTCAATACGAAGGAGATGGTGTGAAGTGGAGACATATTCAATTTGAAGAAAAACCGTATGCCTCGTATCAAAAAAGTTTGGATTGGTTTGGAGATGGAACAGCAGTCTTTGTTCCGATGAAAGGACATAGCGAAGGTTCGGTGGGATTATTTTTACATACAGAAAATGGTGATGTTTATTTTTTAACTGGTGATATCGTTTGGAGGCGAGACGGATTTTTCGAACGAAAACACAAACCAAGAGGAGCAAGATGGATCGTCGATTATGATGTCCCAACACTTGGAGAAGAAATCTCTCGTGTTCACAATCTCATTTTGGAAAATCCAAACCTAACCGTGATCCCAGCACACGATTTTGATGCACAAGTTTCACTTGGATTTTATCCCAAGAGGATTGGGGGGAACAAATTGATGACGATGGAGTGAGAAGGAAGTTTGCAGAGGAAAATCATGATCGAGAAGTCCAATAATTGTTCGAAAATCAATGACAAACATAAGAAAATTGTTTGATTTCTCATTTCAGCGGTGTAACTTTAAAAAGAACCAATATGAAATCGCTTAGCTTTCAAATACCTGATCAAATTGATTTGAGTGAATACGATTTTAAAATGGCGATGGCTGTAAAGCTTTATGAAACGGGTAAAATTTCCGTTGGCCAGGCAGCCGAAATTGTGAACCTATCAAAATCATCTTTCATAGAAGTCATGAAAAATTATGGATCTTCCCTATTGGTCGGATACACCTCCGATGATTTTGCAAATGACTTAAAGAATGCTTGAGATCATCTCAAACACAAGTTGTTTAATTCTTCTTTCCCATTTCCTAATCCTGCGGCTTTTGTTTTGACACTAACAATTTGATTCCTTGTAAGGATTGTTCTAACCGTTCGATTTCGGATTGGATCTCGTTACGATTTTCCTGAATGGCATTGTGAAACCCATGAGCTTTGCCCATAAGGGCGTGGTAATCGAGTGAGATTTGGTGGAGGGCTGCATCCCATTGTTTAGGGGCGATCCTTCTTTTTTTCCAATAGAGTTTTTTTCCCCATAAGTAAACCCATTGCCCAAAGCCAATGGCATGAAGAGGAATGAGAATATAAAGAGAAGAAAGAATCACCTTACTATAAGAAATGCTTTCAGAAAATAAACCCCAAAAATAGCTCCAAAGAAGTGCTAAAAGTCCGACAGCAATTGTTAGATTTGCCTTAGGAGTGCTGGGAGAGATGGAGTTAAAAATAGAAAGGAGGATGACAGAAAAGATGAGTAAGAGGAGAACTTCCCAAGGGACTAAAGTAAAAAACAAATCCCAAAACTTTTGAAAATTCTCCCAACTGGTTTTGATCTGGTTGATGGTCGTTTGGATTTCAACAATTTGGTTTTGGATTTTTTGAAAGAAGTCTGTAATCGCTGACATGTACCAAATTCTAATCAAAATCAAAAATCAGGCAAGTGGTTTCTTTTCTCAATTTTTATCACCTAGCACCACTCGAAATCTTCTTCTCCTTTATAGCATTCTCGTAGTTCCTTTCTTCATATACCATGAAGCACATTTACCATGGCATTATATCTTTGTTTTGTGTTTGGTTTCCTTAGTTGTTGGTCTTTTGATTACATACTTAAGTTTGTATGTCATCCAGCTTTATTGGAAAGAAACATTTCACCCCTTGATTGAAATTGGAGTTTTGCTCCTTTTTATTTTGGCACTTTGGTTGACCGAGGTTTTACTCTTTGAGGCGGGAACTGTATTCTTATTTTTATTCATCACTGTTGCTTTTTTCATTCGTATTTTACAACTCACTGAATATGCACGATTGTTACTTGCATTTTGTTTGGTGGTTAGCAATGCACTGATTTCTTTTAAAGCACTACAAGGTGCCGAAATTCTATCGGCATATCTTCTTTTTAAAAACAAATACCAAATTGAAGAAAAAGATTTAAACAGGTGGGAAGTAAAAAACGACAAAGAATATTGGAACGAGGAACTTCAATTTGGTTTTACATTACCGGAAGGGATGTTTTTTTATAAACCAGAAGATCTAACCTTAGAAAATAAAACGGGGGTGGGTCAAATTGCAGGATTACTTTCGTTTAGCGATCATGATGCGGAACGATATCCATTTGTACGGATTTTTTATTTTCCTGATTATTTGGGTTTTCAAAAAGAACAAGCAATTCAAGAATTTTCTGAATTCTTAAAAATCCAGGTGAGTAAGGGAGACATCGAAGACCTCCAAGAGATCCAACAAAAAGAAGTACAGGACTTTATTTTACTTTCTAAGTTTTGGACATTTTACGATCTCTTGCGACCTAGATATTCTAAAACGGGTTTTATGATTTTGGAAAACTCAAATCATGATAAACTTTTATTTCACATGACGGAAAACTTAGAAAAAGGAGAAATTCACGAACAAGTGATTCGTGAATTCTTAGCATCAATTCGTTTCAGAAATGGATTGTAATGCGATGAGAGAAAGTGGATCCACTAATACACCATTGATTTTCGCACCTAAATGCAAATGAGGCCCTGTTGACATCCCAGTGGATCCGATGGTTCCGATTTGTTGGCCTTGTTTCACCACTTCACCCACTTTCACTTTGATTTCGTCTTGGTGCATGTAAAAGGAAAAGATCTTATTTCCATGGTCGATGATGGTAAAATTTCCTTCATAATACGTTTTTTGTGCTAAGACAACCGTTCCATCTTGGATGGCATATATGGGAGTTCCTGTTTTTCCACGAAAGTCCACTCCCCCATGAGGCCGACCTTGTTTGTTATTATAGTCTCGCCTAACATAAAACTTACTAGTGATAAAAATAGTATCCAGAGGGTTTTTAAAATTCTTTTGAAACTGCAGAGGAGATGTTTTGGTAAATGCGGCTTCTTTTGCATTTCTACAGTCTTGGATAAAGTCTAACACTTCTTTGGGAAGTTCTTTGGTGACAAATTTTTCATCCACTTTGATCTGTTGGTTTTTTTTGATCACCTGGAACTTGGTTGGTTCTAATATAATCTGGTACTGTTTTTGTCCACGTTTGACAAAAAAGATTTTGGAAACAATCTCTAAGGTCATCGCACCAGCAGGTGTGTCTGGAGAGATAGGCAAAAAAGCAATCATACTGTTTTCGCGTTTGGTCAGAATCACATCTTTTCCAAGCCAACTCACTTTGTAAGATTCATTGATCCACTTTTTGTCTTTCGGAGTGAGTTTTAAGAAAATCACTTCACCACGAGTGAAACGGCGAGCTTCCATCAATAAGGAAAAGTTCTTCTCTTCTTTTTTGACAAAGTAATTTCCTGTAGATGTGATCGGTTTGGTAGATTTTTTTTTGACTTCGCGAGATTCAGCAGGGACTGCCTGCACAAAAGATAGTATAATAGAAAATAGAAGAATAGAACGAACCATCATTCCAAATTTCGGCTATTTTGATTGAGCAGATTCGTTAAATTTTTTCACAAACTGAACAAATTCCTCTTCAGGAAGAGGTTTGCTATAAAAATACCCTTGGATCATATGACATCCCAAGTCATGCAACAAATCTCTTTGTGCAGCATTCTCAACACCTTCTGCAATCACTTCCAAACCAAGCGAATGTGCCATATTAATGATCGCTTTACAAATCGCTCGGTCATCTTCATTGAGTTCTAAATCGACAACAAAAGAACGATCAATTTTGATCACATCAGCATCAATTTTCTTTAAATAACTGAGTGAACTATAACCTGTTCCAAAGTCATCAATGGAAACTTTGATTCCTAGTTGGGATAAATACTCAAATGCTTCGATACTTTTTTCTGGATTTTCCATGATGGAACTCTCTGTGAGTTCCAATTCAATTTCTTCTGGATTAACTCCATATTGTAAGATGGTCGCTTGTACTCGATGAGACCAATTGGAACGTGCTAATTGTTTTCCACTCACATTGATGCTCAAAGGAAAACTTGGTAATTTCATCTCACACCATTGCCGTTTCAATCGGCATGCTTCTTCCAACACCCAATCCCCAATCCTTTCGATGATACCCGAATCCTCTGCAACAGGGATAAATTCGATAGGAGGAACCCAACCACGTTCAGGATGTTTCCATCGAATGAGTGCTTCCGCACCGCATACTTGGTTTGTAATGGTAGAAATTTTTGGTTGGAAAAATAAAAGTAACTCGTCGTTTTGAATTGCCTTTCGTAGGGAATTCTCAATGTACAATCGTTTTTCAGAGCGTAAAATCAATTCGTTTGTATAGAATTTATAATTATTACGACCAAGTTCTTTGGCTTTGTACATCGCCATGTCAGAATTTTTTAACAACTCAGCGGACGTGACGCCATCATTTGGGGAAAGTGCAATTCCCATACTGACGGTTGTAAACAAGTCGCGACCCATAATGTGGAATGGTTGGCTTAAGATATCCAAAATTTTTTGTGCAAACTCTGCAGCGGCACTTTTGCTAGGAACGTCCACTTTGAGTATAGCAAACTCATCTCCACCAAATCGAGCAACTGTATCCACTTCTGTCATCACTCGTTTGAGTCTTGCACCAACCATCTGCAAGAGGATATCCCCTTTGGTATGACCCAAACTATCATTGATGAATTTAAAATTATCAATATCAAAGAAATAAAAAGCAAGTAAGGTTTCCGAAGATTTATGATTCTTTAACGCTTGGTTGGCATGATCAATGAATAAAGTTCGATTGGAAAGTCCAGTTAATGCGTCGTAATACGCAAGATAGGTGATTCTTTCTTCCGATAATTTACGTTCTGTGATATCCACTCCAAAACTAATGATTCGTTTTTGATTGGTTTCTGAATCATCGATAGGAATGTATTTTCTTAATAAATATGTGACCTTATCATTATGATCTTGGATGAGTTCTTCAAATTCGACAATTTCATTCTCTTTGGCCGCAACTTCTAAGAATTTTTTCCTACGTTCATAAAATTCAGGAGGTAGATCTAACTTTTCAGCCAGATCCACATCTGTTTTTTTATACAACCACTTTCGAATTTCTTTATTGGATAAAAAGACAGGGTTTGTGTATTCATATTCGAAATTAGAATTTAATACGGCAATGTCAGAATCCAAATTATCCAAGATGAATTCATAAAACGCCTTTTGGTTTTTGACTTGTTCTTGGGATCGTTTTCGTTCGGTAATATCTCGAAACGTGGCCCAAATCGCCATCTTTCCATTCACGGGAAACAATCGAAACGAAGACTCTGTTGGAATGTTTCTTCCTGATTTGGTTCGTAACGCCGTGCTTTCGATTAAATTTCCTTCAAACTCCGCATCTTCATCCACCTCCACTGGTGGCATAAAGTAAGAAAATTCCTTACCTACAATTTCATCTAAACTATATTCCAAAACAACCACTGCTTGTTTGTTGGCATTGATGATTTGTTTTGTATTTGGATCAATTTGCATGAGGACGTCTAAGGATTCTTCAAAGACATTTTCCAAAACCACCACCTTCTCACGGATTTTATCGTAAGCGATCGAGCGGTTCATATCTTCTATCAGGCGTTCTGCGAAATTTAGAACCAAATCTAAATTTCCGACAGAATAAGTGGGTTCTGCTAAGTGCAAAAAAGTGGGATGAGCAACCCTGGAAAGCTCTTCAGGAGTGAGTGTGCTCTCAGATAAAATGACGTAAGGTGATTCAGGGAAATGTTCAAAAATAAATTTCTGTTTTTCCATCGCATGGGAATCGTTCCAAAACAGAAAAACGGCAGATTCTTGGATGGATCCTGGTTTGATTTTTAAGATAGAAGGGAAGCTGTGCACATGACAGCTATCAATATTCGTTATGTCCCTTAATAACTGATTATAGAACTGATGATCAGATTCTTCGATGTAGATTGAAATCTGCTTCAGTGACATGACCTACGCCAGTAGACGAAAAATCCTTTTCCTTACAATAGATTTTTTACACCATACGCGTATGCGAGAGCGAAGCTTAGTTCCCGAACTGCGTTTCATGAAAATGACACCTGTTTGTTTCCTTAGCCTTTTGCTGTCACAGAACTGTCAGGTATCGAAAAAAGATTCCATGGATGAAAATGAAATTGATTCTCAATACCAGTACAGAAGTTTGGATAAAAAAGACCGAGGTTCTTATGAATACACTTTCTACAAAATTGAAAACATTGGTTCTACTGGCTCTCTTAGGTGGATTCACCTTCCAGTGTGAACAGAAAAAAGATGATCAAACAGCGACTTTGCTTTTAGGTGCAGCATTATTTGGTTCTCAAGGGGATTGCTCTGTATCTGCCACAGGCAAACCAAATATCAATACTTGGAATACCTCCTTTACAAATACCTCTTTTGTCACTCTAAGTAAAACTGGATCTATCCCTGTAATAGGCCATACTACTGCTGTCATCAGTTACCTGTCGACTGGCGCTAAAACTATTGAATTAGCAGGAAAGGCAAATATCATCGTATATGGAGCCGATGGATGTCCACTTGCACCATCTCAAGTTATTAAGTCAAATATTAGCTATACGGGTGATTTATCTGCAGACGCTACATTTGCAGATTCATATTTACTCAATGGTACTGGTCGAGTGGTAATTACTTCGTCAACAACAGGAGTCTTCATTTTAGTATATGCAAGACCCTCAACGGGACAATCTGCAAACATTCAATACCGTTTAGTACCATAGCATGATACGTTTCTTTGTCATTGGAATTCTACTTCTCGTTCTTTCTGCCTGCGCGAGACAAAAATCAGCGCTCTCAGACCAAGATTTGTTTGTGAACAATCTCATCACAAGCATTGTGAATGCAGGAAATCCCAATGCCTTGGATAAAATTGTATTCTCCCGTTCCAATGGGGACGGGAGTGTTACCACTCGCTTTAACGCGACCAATTTGGATTTTTATATCTTCTTTCATTTTGAAACAAACAAACAAGTGCCCCTATCTCAAAAAGACACATTGACATGGGACATTGCCTTTAACCGCTATAAGGTGGCAACGAACTCAGGTGATACCAATCGGTTTGGTTTGGGTGGAGCTTGTTTGAGTAATACAAATGATTTTGCTGTTGCCAGTTCCACCTCTGCCGCTTCCCAAGGATGTGCAACGTTTACAACCGACACTGCCGCCACGACAGAAGGCATAGGGGGCGCAGGAGCCGTTTATGTGGGAAATGCTCTCATGACCGAATGGTATTTTTATACGATAGGTAACTTAACTCCAAAACCGAATATCTATCTCGTTCGTTCTGGCACAGGCACTGCCATTTATGCTGTTAAAATTGAAAATTATTATAGTGATGCAGGAACTTCTGGGTATCCGACCATCCGCTGGAAAAAACTACCGTAATGGTTTCTTATTTACAAGCCTTAGTTCCCATCTTCTGTTTGTTCCTTCTCTTTTGGGGCGAACTCCATGCGCAGTCAAAAACCAATGGAAAAACAACAAACCCGAATGTAAAAACGGAAACACCTCCACCAACTGGCCAAACGGGAACTACTGATCCCAACCAAGACCCAAGTAAAAATTCTGCCCCCATACAAACCACTTCAGAAGAAAACAAACCAGAAGAACCTCATGAAGAGGATCGGTTTAAAGAATTAGACAATCGAAACGGAATTGTTGTGACGGGATCTCGCGGGGAAAGACGCTTAAAAGACTCGGCAGTAGCAACAGAAGTCATTTCTAGAAAACGAATCGAACAAACAGGAGCACGTAACTTAGGTGAGGTGCTTGATACACAACTGGGGATCAATGTCACTCCATTTTTTGGCGGTTCCCAAGTGCAAATGTTGGGACTTGATTCCAAATATGTTTTATTTCTCGTGGATGGTCAACGAGTTGCAGGAAGGCTCAACAACACCATTGACTTAACTCGTTTCAAAGTACAAAACATTGAACGGATTGAAATCGTAAAAGGTAGTTCTTCTTCTTTGTATGGAGCTGATGCCATCGGTGGTGTGATTAACATCATCACCAAACAAGCAGAAAAACCGGAACATTACCAATTCCGTACTTCGTATGGAAACGGTCGCCAAATGAACTTTGGTTCCCAAGGCGAAAAGAACATGATCGCCGATGTTGGTTTTAAAAATGATTTTGTAGCCACCAACTTTTTTGGCGGGTTCAACCAAGCGGCTGCTTATGATTTAGATCCACGAACTCCCGCCACAACAGGAAATTCATTCCAAGACAATAACTTGGGCGGGAACATGACCTTCAACCCAGATGGACAATTCAAAGTCAAAACGGGAATCAATTACCTAAATCGGAACCAAGCTGGAATTGATTCGCGTGCCACTGGTGGTGTATTTGATCGTACCAACTTAACAAACGACTTTTTAGCGTTAGGTGCTCTTGAATATTCTTATGGAAAACGCAATATGGCGTCTCTCCGAGGAAATTTCTCTCGTTGGGAAAACCAATACAAACTAGACCAAAGAAATTCCAACGAACTCGATGTGAAAGAAATCACAAACGAGTTTTCCTCACAAGGAGTTGCTCAGATTGATCACGAAGTACACAAAGACCACATGATCACTGCTGGTGTGGAATCTTTTTCGGAGGAACTCCAAACAGATCGATTGGAACGAAGAAATGCCTACAGAACGAGACGTGCGGCGTTTATCCAAGATGAATGGGTTGTTTGGCGCAATGGTTTTGTTTGGCGACTGGTTCCCGGTGTTCGGCATGATGTGGATTCACAATTTGGTGGACAAACCACTCCGAAAATTGCAACGAAAGTTGATATCACTAGTAACCTTGTTTTCCGAGCCAGTTACGGAAAAGGGTTTCGTCCACCCTCGTTCCGTGAATTGTACTTACGATTTGAAAACCCTGGTGTGGGTTATACGGTGGAAGGAAATGACAAACTGCGTCCAGAAAAATCAACCACCGTCAATGCGGATATTGAATACACTCCTTTTAAATTTTGGACACTGTCTCTCAGCGTATTTCGAAATGATATCACTGACCTCATCCAATATAGTTTTGGAACCCGTACGAGTGAATTTGCTACCTTCCAATTGAAAAATGTACAACGTGCTTACACAAGAGGTGTAGAAGCTGGGTCTCGTGTTCGTTTTTTGAAATACTTTGCTTTGGAATTGGGATACAACCAAACCGATACTAGGGACCTAACAACGGATAGACCCTTGGAAGGCCGTGCCCTCCACCAAGGAACAATGAATTTTTTTGTGAACGCACCTGGTGGTTGGGAATTTGCTCTCCGTGCGAAACGCTTAGACAAACGTCCATTTTACAGCACTACCAACGATTTTACCGCTGGCACAAGCACAGCCCTCATTGACCAACAAACGCGAAGTGTAGAAGAGAACAACAAGGTGGTGTATGGAAAACCATTCACACTCCTGAACGTTCGGATGGAGAAAAAATTTTTTGAAGGGAGGATGTCGATCTTTTTAGGAGTGGACAATGTTTTGGACCAATACGAGCTTACTTACAATCCTATTCGTCCAAGGTTTTACTATGGCGGACTCCAAGCCACATTCTGAATTCAGTTCGCTATTTTTCCAGTTATTTGTCTTTTTCGTAATATGCATTTGTAACCAATCCATTTTTTCCGATGAATCGAAGTTAAATGCGAAACAAAATAAAATTCTAAAAGAGACTTTTGTTTATTTAGAAAGTTTAGAACCCAAAAAAATCAAAATCGATAAATCTACCTACGCACGACATACACAATTCGAATCTTTTTTAAAGTTTCCCTTTTCTGGTAAAAAACTTTCCCGTTGGATCCAATCCCGAATCAAAAAATATTCTTTTGGCTCCACGGGAGATTACGTGGCGATGTACCAGGATGGTGAAGTTCTGTTAGGCAGAGGATTTTTTAATCTCAACCGATTGGATCGTGTGTTAGTTTTACTCCACGAAGCAAGGCATGCTGACGGTAAATTGTACGGCCACGTGGTATGCCCAGATGATTTTCCTTTTTTAAACACAAGGGATTGGAAAATACATCCTGCTGGGAAAAAAGGATGTGACTCTGTTCCCGACGGTGGGTATGGGATCACTGCGTCTTTTTTATTTGAATTGGGTGCTTACGGTTTTTTAAACCAAACAGAAGCTGCGTATCGTTACAATTCCGAGATATCGAGAATCATCCGCGACTAACACAAACAAACGAAACGTAAGGATTGCTTTGAGCAATTTGAAATTAGAATTGGAACAAAGAATCGGAACTTCGGTCTACTTGTGGATGCTCTGAACCTTGCGCAATGACCTGTCCTGTCATAGAAATCACAGCCCATGTGTTCTCTTGTTTGGTCTTAGTTTGCAGAGATTGGAGCATAGAGTTCGTAAAACTCTCCAATTTATGGTGAAGGACGGAGTTCGGAAATGGATAGGACTTCTTTTCTTGTACTTCTGTCGATCTCATGCAACTTGTTTCCCTTACGAATTAAGGATCGGCGGGGGGGCCGGAATGACTAAAGTTTAAAAAATCCAAAATTCGAGTCAAGGAAGAGACATAATTCCCGGGACGAAAAATGAAAGATCGAAGTTCTCCTTTTCCCGAAGCCCGACCTTGCCAAACTTGACGTAAAACCACTTGTTACGAGGACGACTTTGCTTACCCCTCAGATCAATTTATTCAAAAAATCCAACCCCATCCAGGCGCAAGTTTTGGCAAACACCCGTTTGACTCCCGAATTAGGAACAGGGAAACGCCAACCGAAAGAAGGTGAAGCAGCAGTCCACCGCATCACAATCGCCATTGATCATTCCGTTTATCCGTACATGATCGGGCAAAGTGCTGGAATCATTCCACCAGGACTTGATCCAGAAAAACAAGCAAAAGGACTCGCTGACGCCAGTTACACGGTTCGTCTGTATTCCATCGCTTCTCCCTCCTACAGTTTTAACCAAACCAAAGACAATATCGAATTCATCGTGAAACGGGACAATGTGTATGATGAAAATGGAAACCTACTCCACAAAGGAGTTTGTTCCAATTACCTCTGTGATTTAAAACCGGGGGATGTGGTGACCATGACGGGTCCTGCTGGGAAAAAATTCCTCCTACCACAAACGGATTTTTCTGGTGATATTTTCTTTTTTGCAACAGGAACAGGGATCAGTCCGTTTTTCGGGATGGTGGAAGAATTACTCGTTCAAAAACTCATCCAATTCAAAGGGCAACTTTGGTTGATTTATGGAGCTCCGTATTCAGACGAAATCGTACTCCGAGACTACTTTGAAGAAAAAGCAAAAGAGCACTCCAATTTTCATTTTGTAACCGCCATTAGTCGTGAGGAAAAAAATTCCTTTGATGGGGGGAAAATGTACATCTCCCACCGTGCAAAAGAAAATGCAGAAGCCATTAAAAATGCTGTGAATGGAAACGGTAAGTTTTATATTTGTGGCGGTCCGAAGGGAATGGAGAAAGGAGTGATTATGGAACTCATGTCTGCATGTGGAACTGAACTCACGTATGAAGCTTTCAAAAAAGACCTAGAAGAAAAAGACCAATTATTTGTAGAGACGTACTAACATGGCAAAAACAGGAATCATCAAAGACATTGATAAAGGAAGAGGGGAAGTCATCCGCGTGGAGATTTCCGAGTACAAAGGTCAAACTTTCTTTAACATTCGAGTTTGGTACACAGACCCCAATGGAGAATTAAAACCGACTCAGAAAGGAATCGCCATTGCTCCCACGCTAGTCAGCGAACTAAAGGAAGCGATCGAAGAAGCAGAGCGTTGGTTAGCGTAACGAATTAAACTATCTCATCTCCCTCGTTTGCATACACAATCCTCTGTAAAATTTCTTTTGCAGAGGATAAATTTTCTGCCACTCGGATGTGGTTGTACAACCTGGTGATTTCGAAAATCCGTTTTACGGAATCATGAATGTTGGTAACAACCAGTTCCCCACCTCTCTTTCGTAGCCATCCTACAATTTGAATCACCATTCCAATCGCCGAAGAATCAATATGAGAGGTATGGGAAAAATCAAAAATCATATACCGAAACCCTTCTGCTATTTTCTGTTCCATGAGTTGTTTGATTTCGGGGCATTTGTATAAATCAATATCACCAGTTGTGTGGTATTCATAAATCTCGTTGTGAACAACCACATCTTTGAGATCTATTTTTTCAGGACCTTTTAGTAAAACCTGTGAATTCAAAAAAAGATGTTTATGCAAATCATCCGACTTTGTGATCATTTTCGATTCTAATACCATCAAACGATTGAGAAGGGAACCGAGAGCATTGGGAGCAAAATGAACATTTGCGCGAATGTCTTGGATAAGGCCGATTAACATTGTTTTGGCGTCTTCTATATGACCACTTTTGACAAAATCTGTAATTTCTTTGATTCCTTCAGTCGCATTAGCAATTAAGATTTCGACCAGAACATCTGGATCTTGTTTGCCACGATTTTTTCCTCTTGCAAAAGAAAAGGATTCTTTCACAGTTTCTAAAACATTTTGTTTCAAAAGATTGTAATAGGAAACGTTTACTTCACAAAAAGGTGTCTCTGTTTTGTGAACCCGATCATCAATTTGTAAACGTAAAACTAAATTACGTAAATCATCCGCTCGTAAGTCTCCCAATTGGAGATTGATTTTTTGTCTGGAAATGGTTTTGGCATCGCCTATGAATTCATCAAATTCTTCCAAAACTTGATGTGTAGTTTCCGACAAAACTTGTTTCAATCGAACTCCTGGTGCAAATTGAAGTTCCACATCAATGGCCTGCGCATACAAAGCACCAATATCACCAAATTCTTGAAAAAAAATGTCAGAAGCATTTTCAGGATTGTCGATGTAATAAAAATTTCCACCACCTGCCTTTGCAATCTCAACTAACATCTCTTCGTTGAAATCATTGCCAACACCGATGGTTGTTGTAGAAATTCCCATCGCCAAATGGTCTTTGGCAATGCCGACAAGTGCATCTTTTTCTTTGATCCCTAAGGTGGGATTTCCATCGGTCAAAAGAATCACTCGTTTATAAGCATTCGGTATGTTGGATTGACTGAGGCTTTTTAAGGCAGAGAGCCAACCTCCACTTAAATTGGTGGATGTTGCGACTTGAATATTTCGAATTTTATCTGTGACAGATACTTTTTCTGTTAGGTGAGTCACAGGTTGGATGAGTTGGACATCTGAAGAATACGCAACAATCGAAACAGCATCGTGCCTTGTTAACCAATTAACGAGAGAACAAGATGCATCGATCACAGCATCCATCTTTTCCCCTTTCATCGACCAACTTTTGTCAATGGTGAGTCCAATCACGAGAGGTTTTCTCTCTTCCACTTTCGGATTCGGTGGAGTGCGAAAACGAAGTAAGAGATGATTTTCCTGTACTTCCTTTTCTTGGATGATTGGATATTCCAATTTTGCTTCTAAAAACATGACCTTAAAAGCAAAGTACGAATAAATGTTTTCGCAAGAACAATTTCGAAGAAACTGACAAGAAGGGATCACACCATGTTCGGTAAAATTCATGAAATCTATTCTTCTATTTCTGGCGAAGGAATCTCACAAGGGATCCCTACTGTCTTTGTGCGTTTCGCAGGATGTTCTTTACGTTGCGGTAAAACGGAAAATAGAGCGCTTTGGTGTGATACACCGTACGCACTAGGCCCATACCAAGGAGAGAGTCTATCTATCTCTTCCATTTTAAAATCCATAGAAACTTATGACAAAGACCATGGGTTTCAAATTTTACTGACTGGGGGCGAACCATTAGAAGGAAAAAACCGAGACATGTCGGTTGCCATTGCGCAATCGATCTTTCAATTTCGAAATGCAAACGGAAAACCCTATCCCGCTTCCCGTGTGGAAACCAATGGCAGTGAAAAAATCACACTCGATCCTTTTTTCGTTTTTACAATGGATTATAAATTACCTGGGTCTGGGATGGAAGAACGGATGGATGCAGAAAATTTTGAGATCTTAGAAAAGAGACATAATTCACTTGACGAAATTAAGTTCGTTGTGCGTGATAGAATCGACTTTGAGAGAAGTATCGAAGTCATTCGCGAACAAAAAATACAGACAAATATATTGTATTCGCCAGTCCACGGTGAAGTGGATGCCAAAGAACTAGTTGAATGGATTAAAATAGACAACCCACCTAAGTGTCGTTTGTCGCTTCAGATTCATAAAGTGCTTTGGGGAAATCAGAAAGGAGTTTGATGGATATCCCTACTCAGTTAAGTTTAGATTTTGAAACAACGGTTGAACCAAAACAATCAAAAGAATATGGGTTTCTAATCGACGAACCTGAGTTAGGTCTCGCAAAAATAACAAAAGAAACATCTACATCAGTAGAATTATTTTTTGAATCGAAAGAAATCTTCCGAACTGTAAACAAGTCCAATCGTAATTTACATTTTTTAAGCCAATACCCTGAGTCTTTACGTGTTTGGGAAGAATTTCCAAAGGCGATGGAACTTGCCTTAACGGCAAGCCAACTCAAACTCACTTACAATTTTAATAAACTTTCATCCTTATCCAATTCTAGAACGCGACTTCTCCCTCACCAGATCGAATCTACATTCATTGTAGCAAACAGTTTAAAACCTCGTTTTATCTTAGCAGATGAAGTGGGTCTTGGAAAAACCATTGAAGCAGGTCTTGCTGTCAAAGAATTGATGTTCCGCAGGGGCTTAAAGCGAGTCTTAGTCGTTGCACCATCCCCTCTGCTCGTTCAATGGCAACAAGAAATGAAGAACAAATTCAATGAGGAGTTTGCAATCGTTCGTCGCCGTAATTTTGTGACCAATGGGCCAGACCATTGGAAAAATTTTAACAAAATCATCACATCCATCGACTTTATCAAAAACCCAAGGTATGCCGAAGAAATTTTAGCAACCAAATGGGACATTGTTGTATTTGATGAAGCACATCGACTCCGTCGTGATTATTCCAAAATCACACGCGGATATCTTTTTGCTGAAAAAATTGCACGCAAAACGGAATGTTTGCTCCTTCTCACTGCCACACCGTTTCGTGGAAAATTAGAAGAGTTATTCTATCTCATGCATTTAGTGGATCCGAATATTTTAGGTCCCTATCACACCTTTATCAACGATTACGTCGTAGGCCAAAAAGGGGATCTCAAGGAAAAAATCTCCAAAGTTCTCCTACGTCGACGTAAGGTAGAAGTGGGTGGGTTTACCAAACGTTTTGCAAAAACGGTTCGTATCGATTTATCACCCATTGAACGAGCGTTCTATGATGAAACAACTGAGTATGTAAAACGCGAATACAATATGGCAATGGGAACCAAAAACCGCGCCATTGGATTTGTGATGGTAGTGTTTCAGAAATTACTCGATTCTTCTGTCATTGCCTTACTTTCTGCTCTCCAAAAACGTAAGTTTATGTTGGAATCCAAATTCCATTATATGAAATCGCAAGAAACCACCTTGGATGACTGGGATTTGGATGAAACAGAAGGGGTAGAAGATTTTATCACTGAGCTAGAAGACGAAGAGATGTCCAGTTTTCAAAGAATCAAACGTGAGTTGTTTACTCTCAATCGATTGATCCATTTAGGAAAACAAATCAAAGAAGATAAAAAGACACAAAAACTAAAAGAAACTCTTTATCGTTTAAAAAAAGAGGGTCATAAAAAATTCATCATCTTCACACAATTCCGAACCACACAAGACCACTTACAATCTGTGTTAGAACCTGACTTTAAAGTCTCTCCTTTCCATGGATCTTTAAGTATGGATGAAAAAGAAGTGGCGATTCAAAAATTCAAAGAAGACTACGAAATTCTGATTTGTACAGAAGCAGGTGGAGAAGGACGTAACTTACAATTTGCAAACATTCTCTTCAATTACGATCTACCTTGGAGTCCGTTAAAAATTGAACAAAGGATTGGAAGGATTCATCGTTTCGGACAAAAAGACAATGTTTATATTTTTAATTTTGCTTCCAAAGACACAGTTGCGGAACGAATCTTAGAAGTACTTACCAATAAAATCCGTTTGTTTGAAGAATCAATTGGCGCTTCTGATGATTTGCTCGGAACCATCGAAGAAGAATTGGATTTTAATTCGAGTTTGATGAAATTCATCACAGGAACCAAGACCAAAGAAGAACTCGAAACCGAATTTGACCTTCGCATCCAAGTGGCGCAAAAAGGTTTTGAAAAATTAAACGCCTTAGTCACTCCCAAGGTGCTAGATTTTAACTTAAAAGACTACTACGATCATACGTTAGAAGAAAGAGAATGGAACAATAGTCACTTAGAAGAAGTTGTATCAGAAGGATCCAAATTTTTCCAAAATCAATTACCTGGTTCCTTAACAGCCATAGGTAAAGGTTCCTATGAATATAAAAATCAAGAAGGAAAAGTCAGAAAGGCAACCTTTGATTCCGATTTGGCACTTACAAATGATTCGCTTGAGTTTATGGCCTTCGGCCATCCTTTTGTAGAAAAGGTAACAGAACTTCTCACGCAAAGTAATGTCGGCCGTAAAAAAAAGTATATCTACTCAAATGAGTTAGGACAAAAAATCCTTTTTGTTTTCCAGGTTGAATTTGAATTTTCACTCAAACGAAAAGATCTCTTTTTCATCGAATACGATCTAAAAAAGAAAAAATCCATAGTATTAACTGACAAACCAAAAGAATGGATCGAAGGGAAAACCTATATCCCAGAAAAAGAAATTCCTCTCTCCAAATTAGAAGAAGCCTTTATTCAATGTTATCCGATTGTAGAATCAGAAGCTGAAAGTAAAAAAGAGACTCTTCGTAAGGAAACATTATCTATCTTCCAAAAAGAAGAATACAAGGTAGAACTTTCCCACCAAAAAACGATTCGCCAACTCGAAGAAAAATTAATGCGTCAAGAAGCTGCTTATAAATGGGACAACCGTCCTGAAAAAAAAGCAGTCCTTCACAAAACAATGAAAGAAATCCAAAGAGCAAAGGATGAGTTTACAGTGGAAATGCGCAAAATCAAAAATGGAGCGAAAATTTTCCACAGAATCCAACTTTTCCAAACATATATCAGCATTTAATTTCATTTACATAAATTTTCCTCAGCAGATGATTTGGGAATGTCCCTTCCCAAAATTGCTTTTTGGAAACAAATTTTCATCTCTCTGTTGTTAGGTTTAGCTGTTGGGATCGGTTTCCATCCCGAAACTGGTCTTATGAGTGCCGAAACAATCAAACCGTATCTAAGTTGGTTGAAACTTCCTGGTGACCTTTTTTTAAACCTGCTTCAAATGATCATGATACCACTTGTGATCGTTTCCATTGCGCTTGGAGTTTCGAGTTTAAAAAATTTAAAAGACCTATGGAACTTAGGAAGTAAAACCTTACTCTATTTTATTTTTACAACCATTGTCGCAGTGAGTATTGGAATCCTTTTAACTTCCATTACGAAACCGGGAAACCAAATCCAAACCAAAATTCAAAATCAAACGATTTCGGTCCAAACACAAAGCGACAAAGGAACAGAAGAATCCATTCCAGAAATTATCGCAAACATCATCCCTAAAAACATTGTGAATGTTTGGTCAAAACAACAAATGTTATCCATTGTGTTCCTAGGTATGATCCTTGGGATATTCTTTCTGACCTCAAAAGAATCAGGTACAGCGCTCAAAGCCTTTTGCCATTCTTTGGAAAGTTTTTGTTTATGGGTTGTATCAACTGCGATGAAACTAGCACCATTGGCAGTGTTTGGTCTGATGAGTTTTGCCATGTTGCAGATTGGATTCTCTTTGGTATATGGTTTACTGACTTACATTCTAACGGTGTTAGCCGGCCTCTTTTTAGTATTATTGTTTTATAGCGCCCTACTGTTTCTGTTTACGAAACAAAACCCGTTTGTGTTCTTTCACCAAATTCGTGAGATTCCAATATTGGGTTTTTCTACTTCAAGTTCTAGTTCGGTTTTGCCATATTCTTTGAAAATTGCGAAAGAAAAGTTAAAACTAAAAGAAACAGTTGCTGATTTTGTTTTACCATTGGGGGCAACCATCAATATGGATGGTACTGCTCTTTACCAAGCAGTTGCCACGGTATTCCTAAGCCAAGTATACCAAATTGAACTTAGCACAGTAGATTTGTTTTTGTTAGTTGGAACCGTCACAGCGGCATCAATTGGAACGGCTGCGACCCCTGGTGTCGGCCTTGTCATTTTATCTTCGATTCTGCATACCTTTCATATTCCGATAGAAGGCATTGCGATTCTTTTTGGTGTTGACCGGTTTTTGGATATGTGCAGAACTTCAGTAAATCTGACCGGCGATCTCTCGTGCGCTTATATCATGAACCATATCTGGAAGGAAGACACACAAATATGAAAAAAATCAGTTTCGTTTTACTCATCGGAATCACACTGTTTTTCATTCACTGCGACAAAAAGAAAGACCCATTGGATGATTTTGAATCCAACTTACTTTGCTCAACACTTGCCATCTGTAACGGAGAAACTCCTGCCAAAACAGGAATCATTGGCGATAGTTGGACAGACCTTCTCTTTGGAATTCCCCTCGTGGAAACTCTCAGACCTCAGTTAGAGAATCGTTTTGGATATAAATTTGCGGGTGCTACACTTGGTGGCAAAACCTTACAACAAGTGGTGAGCCAAGGATTACAATTTCAAGTCATTGACCAAGGTGGTGCCGACATGAAAGTAGTGATACTTTCATTAGGTGGAAATGACATCCAGGCCAATTTAAATGAATACATTGGTAATATTCCTGGTGTTCAAGCCCAACGATTTGCTCAAATCAAAGCAAATCTAAAACAGCTCATCATCACTGGAAATGCATACAAAATTGCTCGATTTGGTGGAGCACCTCTCAAATGGATCATCCATGGGTATGATTATCCAAATCCATTTATGCCTCCTGTCATTGCAGGTTCTGATGAGGGTTGTAAAACCAAATTTGATCGAGTGGGTTTGGTCGTTCCCAATGCAGCCGAGTTTACAGCAAGCCAACTTGATGCCTTCAACAACTTACTTGTGGAGATCACAAGAGAAGAGCCAACTCTAATCTATGTCGATTTGCGAAATACTTTAGGTGGTAGACCAAGTTCGAGGGCTGAATTGATGTTAGATTGTATTCATGCAAATAACTTAGGATATACTTTACTAACAGATAAGTTAGCAAGATTGATCTACCCATTCACCAACATAGGATTCTAACAATGAAACAAACTTATTTAGTATTAATTTTATTTTTCGCCTTAGTATCTAATATTCACGCACAATATGGAGATAAAGGTTTTGCCCATCCATTACAAATTGAACCGGTTGCAGTTTATTCTAAAATCCGAGGAAACTTAGGATATTGGGATAAAAACTTCAACCAAGTAAAAGAAATCAATAAGAATGTAAGTGTAGAAGGTGAATATAAGTTTACCGAATCCTTTTCAGTCATTTCTTCTCTTGGTCGAACTGAGTACTCCCAAACAGATACAGCAAAGGAAGTGACTTGGGATCGATATAATTTGGGTCTTAAGTACGGAAAGGTTTTTGATTTGGGTAGTTCCCAGTTATTGATCGGTGGTGGTTTACGCGTATATGATAAAAAAAGAAATTCATTGTTTCGCGAATATGAAAATCCTGATTATTACTTAATCCGTCCTAATTTTGGAGTTGGATACAAATACGGAATGTTTCAAATCATGACGGAGTTCAGGTTCCAATCGGAAACCAACAAACACGGAAGAGAATCGAAATTAGAAGAGTTCAAACGATACTACCAAGTAGGTGTCGCTCCATCCTTTGGAATCACTGATTCGATTCGTGTATTTACAGAATTAGAATACAGAGAGCCGATTGATAAAACTGCCGATCGAAATCTTCGCTATTTTAATTTTTTTCCAGGAATTTCCATGAACACACAAAGTTTAGGAACTTTCAGTTTCAGTTTATCGTTTGGTATGCTTCCTAAAGAAGATAATGCGATCGACCGTGGAATTCGATTTTCTTATTTTTATTTTTTTGATACCAACTAACTTGTCATGAAGTGTAGTGTTGGATGGGTTTGGATTTTCTTTTTGGTAAACTGCCTCAGCATCCAAATAGGAAATCCTTCCATCACAATACTCCAAAACAAAGGCCAATCAGGTTGGCACTCTCCAGGAAAACTACCCTCACCTGGGGACACCTATGTCGAATCTTGTACAACAAATTATTTTGGACTGGTAAGTATCGGAAACGCCAGTTATGATTGGGTATCAAAAAAATCCAGGTTCAAAGAAATTCATAGTTTGGATCATATTTATAAAAACCAATATTTCTTTTTGCAAGAATTGTGTTTGCGAATCACAGGTGTATGAAACAAAACATTGAGTCGTTAAAAGAATTCTCTAAAAAATTAAAGAGTGGTTTGATTTACGAAGAAATCGAATCTAAGCTGAAAGAATTTCATTCCAAAAAAAACCAAAAACACAACAAATCGTTGGATGCATTGACTGAGAAAATTCGAAAAAAAGAATTACAAATCGAAAAACTTTATGATGATATCATCCTTTTACAAAACCAATTGTCAGAGCTCCTGGACAAAGAACTTCAAAAATAGAATTTACATTCACTGTCCATTATTATCCATCCTGTTTTCTTTTTCTCTACGTTCCCATTTTCTCAAATTGGTTCTACTCATGATGTTTCCGATCGTGTTTTTACAATGTGCCAGTTCTGGTTTTGGAACCCAGGGTATGTTGTATGAAAACCAGAGAATCTCCCTTATGGAAACGGGAACCCCAGCCACAAAGGAAGGTTTTGCCTGTGCGAAATCCTACCTTGGGCTTGTGGCACTTGGAAATGCCTCAATGGAAGAAGCCCAGAAGCAGGGAAACATCCGAGAAATTACGTCTATTGAACTAGAAACTTACAATTTCCTCGGGATTTACGCAAAACTATGTACGGTAACAAAAGGAAATTAGTCGAAACTAAGAACAGAGCAATTGGATATGTGGAAAAAAATCAGAGTGTTATTTCTATTTGTTTTTTCTTCCGTTCATTGTTTGCCTGAACCATCTCCCTCTTTACTTGGTGTTTTAATTTTACCTTTGGTAACTCAAACATCTGCCACTTTTAGTATAGAATCAACAACACCAGCAAATGGAGCTACGGGTGTGGCGCTGACCCCAACCATCACCATCGTGATGACACAAGCGATCGAACCCACTTCTCTCAATACAAACATTTCTTGTTCTCCCTCTTGTCCAAGTCTAACCGGAGGTTCCTCCAATCGAACCATCACGCTCACACCAAGCAGTTCTCTTACTTCTGGTATCACTTATACCATCACTTTAAACCAAAACATCCAATCCACCTTCGGACTCACCTTAGGAACCAATACTAGTTTCAGTTTTACAACCTTATGAAAAAAAAAAGCCGACGATCTTACGCCGGCTTTTCCAAAAATCCAATTCATCTAAAATAAAATTGGATGATCAAAATGGAATCGCCCTTCAGATTCAGAAGGGCAAAATCCTTTCGATCTTGCAGAACGTCTTGCTTTCTTATTTGAAGAAATTCAATACAATTCCACCTTTCGTAACAAAAAACTCAGCAAACACAAGTGAGGTGATTGCCATTAGTTTGATGAGAATGTTAATCGCAGGTCCAGATGTATCTTTGAACGGGTCACCTACTGTATCACCCACAACCGCTGCTTTGTGTTTTTCGGAACCTTTTCCACCAGCAGTTTTTTCGATGTATTTTTTCGCGTTGTCCCAAGCTCCACCAGAGTTGGCGGAAGAGATCGCTAGAACCACACCAGAAACAAGGGCTCCAGCAAGAAGACCTGCAAGAGACTTTACTCCAAACAAGTAACCCACAACAATCGGGCTTAAAAGAACAAGAAGACCTGGAGGGATCATTTCTCGAAGTGCTGCCGAGGTAGAGATATCAACACACTTAGCGTATTCTGGTTTAGATTTTCCTTCCATAAGACCAGGAATCTCTTTGAATTGGCGACGAACTTCCTTCACCATATCAAGAGCCGCTTTACCTACTGACTTCATTGTCATCGCTGAAAAAATAAACGGAAGCATCGCTCCAAAAAGAAGACCACCAAATACCAGAGGATCAAGTAGTTCGATCGAAGTTAAATCAATCGCACCCTCTCCCATTTCTTTAGAAGCATTTTGGGTTCTT
This sequence comes from Leptospira sp. WS60.C2, assembly GCF_040833955.1. NCBI lineage: Bacteria > Pseudomonadati > Spirochaetota > Leptospiria > Leptospirales > Leptospiraceae > Leptospira > Leptospira milleri. The sequence goes on from NZ_CP162133.1 coordinate 3,404,231, forward strand.
GTAATAAACGCTGCAAATAGAGCAAGTGATGTAAGAGCTGCTGAACCAATCGCAAAACCTTTTCCAACGGCCGCAGTCGTGTTTCCCGCTGCATCCAAAGTGTCGGTTCTGTCACGTACGTCTTTCCCTAGTTCTGCCATCTCCGCAATTCCACCCGCGTTATCAGAAACTGGACCGTAAGCATCAATGGTAAGACCAATGGCAATGGTAGAAATCATACCAATCGCAGCGATGGCAATTCCGTACATTCCAGCAAGGATATTGGAGATAACAATCACGATCACAAGTAAAATCACTGGAATCACAGTGGATTTGTATCCAAGTGCCAAACCGTAAATGATGTTCGTTGCAGCCCCTGTATCACAAGCGTCAGCAACTTCACGCACTGGTTTGTAAGAGTGGGAAGTATAAATTTCTGTAATCCAACCGATGAACATACCAGCAAACAAACCTAATGCGACAGATGTATAAACATTCCATTTTGTGATGGTTTTGTCACCGATTTGGAAACTATCAATCATGAATAGATCCGTTGCGAAGTAAAGCGCACCAGCCACGATGAAGGTAGAAATCCAAAGTTGGAGTTTGAGAGCTTTTTCTACGTTTCCACCTTCTTTCACTCGAGCAAAAAAAGTCGTAATGAGGGATGCTGGAATTCCTATTGCAGAAATTAAAAGTGGGTATAATAGAGCGGAGTTATTGTCAGCTAAAGCTGAAGCTGTTGCTCCAATGACAAGAGCCGCACAAGTTGCTTCGGCAGCCGAACCAAAAAGGTCAGCACCCATTCCAGCAATGTCACCCACGTTGTCTCCTACGTTATCTGCAATCGTTGCAGGGTTACGAGGATCATCTTCTGGAATTCCTTTTTCTACTTTACCAACAAGGTCAGCACCAACGTCAGCAGCTTTGGTATAAATACCACCACCCACACGACCAAAAAGTGCCACAGAGGATCCACCCAGACCAAAACCGGCAAGGGATTCCATGAGGATGTGTTTTGCTACTGTTGGATTGGCGCCAGTAAAAAGAAGGAAAAGACCAATCATTCCAAGAACTGCAAGACCGATGAGACCAAATCCCATCACTGCTCCAGAGTCAAATGCCACTCGGAATGCTTTGGAAAGGGAAGTTTTAGCTGCCTGTGCGGTTCTTACGTTTCCAGCCGTCGCGATTTTCATTCCGATAAAACCAGAAAGGCAGGAAATGAGGGCTCCAGAAACAAAAGCGATCGAAGTGTAAATTCCTTCGTTAAATTCTGTATTCGGGTTATCTAATAATAGGTAAATGAGAACCGTCATGAAGCTGATAAAAAGCAGAATGACTCGGTATTCTCTGAGAAGGAAGGCCATTGCCCCTTCTGCGATCGCGGCGGAGATTTCTTTTAATTTGGCGGTTTCTTTATCGTTGCCACCCTCTGCGCCCACTTGGATACGTACTACCCTTGCGGCGTAGAAAATCGCCGTGGCAATGGAAACTAGCGCCATGACGATAATGATTAACTCTACATTCATGAGATCCTCTTTGAGATTGTTTATTTGTATTTCTAAGATATTTTAGAAGATGACCGATGAGAATCCATAGATGATACTTCGGTCTAGGAGAATATGGCAATTTAGTGTTCTGGTAACAAGTCTATTTCTAGTCTTGTACCCAATTTTAGCGGAACCAGGAGTGCTAAATCCCGTCAAAGCGTTCTACAGTTACGAGGACCTGCTTCGTATGGCTGAGGACAAAATTGTTCAGGAAACTCCCGCCAAGGCCTTTGATTTTCTCATTAAAGCCAAAGAACTAAACCCCGATCCTGACTACCGTTACTACAATTTATTAGCCCAGGCTCATATGAAACTTGGACAAATCTTCGATGGGATCCATGCCTATGAAGAATCAATCAAACGGAAAAAAGATCAGTTAGATTTGGTTTTGTTCATCGCTGATTTTTATGAAAAAGAAAAGAAACCGAGAGAAGCTCTCTTTTACACCAAACTCTACCTAGAGCAAAAACCCAATGCAAAATACAGATTGTATTTGGCAGCCATCCTTTCACGCCAGCTGGGTTTGGAAACCGATTACGAAACCTATATGCAAACGTTGGAAAGTGACAAAACCTTCATCTCCGAAAAGGATGCCTTACAATCGAGCCTACTCAAAAACATAAAAAATCGAAAATGGAAAGAAGCAGATGATTTAAGCCTTCGTTACCTCATCTACTTTCCCAGAGAAGAAGGAATGTATGAAACCCTGATCCTTGCTAGGCGTGGTCGTAATTCCGATTTATTAGAACAAGCATACATTTGGACCACTACCGTTTTTTTAAAGGAAACCAGATACTTCACTCGTTATGGAGTTTTTTTACAAGAGAAACAGCGATATTTAGAGGCATTGACTTTGTTTCGACGAGGCTTTTATAACCTTCTTAAATATGATCCCAATTCGGATGCCAAAGAAATCCTATTTCTCATCCGCCAAAGTTATGCGAATCTCGGAAAAAATCGGGACACCTTAGCGATTGATTCCTTAGTCAAAGACTTTCAAAACCAAAAAACTCTTACTGCGACAGAACTGGAAAACCATATCGCTACCTATCGGAAAAACAGAGAGTATTTGCTCTTTGCTATTGCTTGGTTTTCTTCCAGGAATGAATCCAAAGCAAATGAATATAGAAAAAAACTAAGAGAAAGAGATTTAGAATTTGAAGAGATAGAATTCCTAAGAGTGATGGGACCGTTTGCCGCTATCCCTTGGGAGATATAAGAAAACGAAATTTACGTTTTGCATCTGGCAGTTTGCATTTGATGCTTACTTCGAAAGCTATGAAACTCCTTCCAAAACCAGATGCCAGATTCGTTCTCTAGGAATCGAAAGGAGTTCTTTCTTACGAAATAATCTACTTAACTATGATACTTCTTCTTATCATCAATTAAGGATAGAACTACCGAAGGATCGGCAAGGGTACTAATGTCACCTAACGAATCAAATTCGTTGTTGGCAATCTTTCGTAAAATTCGACGCATGATTTTGCCAGAACGAGTTTTCGGAAGACCTGGTGCCCAGTGGATCACATCGGGTCTTGCAATTTTCCCAATCACTTTTTCCACCATCGTGATGAGTTCCTTCTTCAGTTGGTCATTTGTCACCACGCCTTGTTTTACCGTGACATAGGCATAAATCCCTTGCCCTTTGATGTCATGAGGAAAACCAACCACAGCTGCTTCTGCTACCGATTTGTGTTCTACAAGAGCGCTTTCCACTTCCGCTGAACCAATGCGATGGCCTGAAACATTTAGAACATCATCAACTCTTCCTGTGATGCGAAAGTATCCTTCCTTATCTCGGTTGACTCCATCCCCTGTAAAATAATATCCCTTGAATTGAGAAAAATAGGTATCAAAGAATCGTTTTGGATCCCCGTAAACTCCTCGCATCATCGATGGCCAAGGTTTTGCGATACAAAGATTGCCAGAGATTTCCCCTTTGTTCTTGATCTCAACACCATCATTGTCCACAAGCACAGGTTGGATGCCGTAGAAAGGCCAACTCGCTGAACCAGGTTTTTGCGGAATCGCACCTGGGATTCCTGAGATCATAATGGATCCTGTTTCCGTTTGCCACCATGTATCTACAATTGGACATTTAGATTTTCCAATATTGGCATAATACCATTCCCAAGCCTCAGGATTGATAGGTTCTCCCACAGAACCGAGTAACCGAAGTGATGCGAGTGATCGTTTTTGAATCGGTTCCAATCCTTCTCGCATGAGTGCCCGAATTGCCGTTGGAGCTGTATAAAACACTGTAACTTTGTACTTATCGATCACATCCCAGAATCGTCCCATGTCTGGGTAACTAGGCACTCCTTCAAACATGAGTGAGGTTGCCCCATTCGAAAGGGGTCCATATAAAATATAACTATGCCCTGTGATCCATCCGATGTCGGCCGTACACCAATAGGTATCGGTGTCTTTGTAGTCAAAGATAGTTGCAAATGTTAGATTGGCACCTAACAAATAACCAGCTGTTGTATGTAAGACACCTTTTGGTTTTCCTGTAGAACCCGAGGTGTATAAAATAAAAAGAGGGTCTTCTGAATCCATCGGAACAGCAAGGCATTCCTTTTTTACCTCAGGGTCTTTCATGAGGTAGTGATACCAGTGGTCACGACCTTCTTTCCAATTCAGGTTTCCTTCGTCACCGGTCCGTTTCACAACAATTACATCGTTCACTTTGTACTTGGTGTCGGCAAGAGCGGTATCTACATTTTTTTTGAGTTCAATGGGTTTGCCACCTCGGTAACCTCCATCGGCTGTGATGACTAAGGTTGGTTTACAATCTTCTATACGACCTAGAAGCGCTTCTGGAGAAAATCCACCAAACACAACCGAGTGAACCGCACCAATGCGCGTGCAAGCAAGGGTCGCGATGGCAAGTTCGGGAATCATCGGGAGGTAGATGAGGACCCTGTCCCCTTTTTTCACTTTGAATTTTTTTAAGACATTGGCAAAGTGATTCACTTCACGATGCAAATCATGATAAGTGAAAACCTTAGATTCATCAGGATTGTCACCTTCCCAAATGAGAGCGGCTTTGTTTTTGAGAGGGGAATCGAGGTGACGATCTAAACAATTATAGGAAACATTCAGTTTTCCACCGACAAACCATTCTACTTTTGCTTTTGCAAAATCATGTTTTAAAACTTTGGTCCATTTTTTAAACCATGTTAGGCGTTTTGCTTGTTCAGCCCAAAATTTCTCAGGTTTTTCAATGGATTCTTTGTATTTAGCTTTATATTCTTTTAAGCTAACATTTGCAAGTTTGGCAAATTCTTTGGATGGCGCCACAATTCTTTCTTTCGGCATACTGTCCCTCTAGAGGAAAAAGACTGAACTTTTTTGAAAAAAAGTCCAGCATGAATCCGAAAAAAAGAATTTAAAAATTGAACTTAGTGGGAGCCGGTTCGGATCAAATCTAAAAATTCACTACGCGTGGTAGGATCTGTTTTAAATACTCCAAGTAAGCTAGATGTAAACAATTCCGAATTTTGTTTTTCGACACCACGCATCATCATACACAAATGTTTTGCTTTAATGACAACACCTACACCGAGTGGATCCAATGTTTCTTGAATGGCTTGGGCAATTTGGTCAGTAAGTCTTTCTTGCACTTGGAGTCTGCGTGCAAAAACGTCTACGATTCTTGGAATTTTACTAATTCCGATAATTTTTTTATTGGGAATGTAGGCCACATGAGCTCTTCCATAAAACGGAAGAAGGTGGTGTTCGCATAAAGAATACATTTCAATGTCTCGAACAAGAACCATACCGGTAGTGCTTTCTTCAAAAATGGCACCGTTCACCAATTGGTTAATGTCTGCTTTGTAACCACTCGTTAGAAAATCATACGCCTTTTTTACTCGATTAGGAGTTTTGACTAAACCTTCACGACTTGGGTCTTCACCAATTTGTTTCAGGATTTCTTCGATTAAGTGTTCCATCCGATTCCTTTTTGAAAGTAAGTTCGATGTTTACCTGCTTTCAAAATTTGAATGCAGAATATTCACTACTTATTTGACTAGACTTGACTTCTTAGGAAAACACACATTTCCTTTTTTTGGTAAGAAAGGACATAATCATCAATCAAATGCAAAAAAAAATTGGATACGATGCAAGGATGATCGAAAATTCCGGGATCGGAATTCGCATCCAACATATTTTAAAATTTTGGCCGATCAGTCAAAATGATGCCAAACTGTATCTCTTCGGTGACCCAGAGATGCTAAGGAAATATGACCTACCTAAACACGCAGAAATCATTACATACAAAACCAAAATCTATTCTCCGAAAGAATTTCTCGGTCATCCAAAAATGGCGGAGATGGATATTCTCGATATCCCCCATTTTAATGTTCCACTGATTTACCTTCGCAAATGCATTGTTACCATTCATGATTTGATTCCTTATCATTTTAAAGAATCCCATGGATCCATATCTAAGCGTCTGTACTTACAAATTGTACTTCGTTCCATCAAGTGGTTTGCGAAAACAATTATCGCCGTTTCCAATTATACAAAAAATGATTTGATCAAAAGTTTTGGGTACCCAAGAGAAAAAATTACAGTTGTTTACAATGGAATTGATCTTAAAAATTTTTCAAAAAAATCCCAAACACAACTGGATACATTTTTAAAAAAACAAAACCTTCCAAAACACTATCTCTTCACTGTTGGCATTGGAAAAACACATAAAAACTTTCCATTCTTACTAACTCAATTGGAAACCTTATGGAATCAAAAGGTTCTCAAACTTCCTCTTGTTGTCGGAGGGATCAGTAAAGAGATCCCAGAGGAATTATTAAGGTTTCAAAAACAAAACCCAAATCGTATTTATTTTTTAGAACATGTGCCTTATGATTCATTGCCTCTTGCCTACCAAGGAGCAACTTTGTTTGTCTATCCTTCTTTATTTGAAGGATTTGGTTTTCCCGTATTAGAAGCACAAGCGGTCGGCACACCTGTTTTTTCTTCCAATGCTACTGTTTTACCTGAAGTATTGGGAAAAGGATTCGAACCGTTTATTCCGCAAAATGTAAATTCCTTTCAGACCCAACTTCTTACGCTTCTCAAAGACCAAAAACGTTTAGTAGAATTGCAAAAACTCGGAAAAGAAAATGCGAAATCATTTACCTGGACTTTTGCGCTGAAAACACTTGAGAATCTTTACAGAAAACAATTGGCAATGATACGCTAAAACATTCAATTGATAGCTTATGTCTCGAATAGACTCCCCCCAGGATCGAATTTTTTTCCTCGGGTTTCGGAGAAAAATTCTTGTCTTTCTTTCGAAAAGTTCTGAGAATGATTCTCAGAACTATGATCAAGTGTCACTGTGCAGAAGTTTTCTTTGAAACTATCTTAAATGTTGTCAAAGAAACAAACCGTCCCATACTAGAAGTTGCCCGCGAGATGGGAGCGGCTGATACTTGTACGGCGTGTGTTCCGGATATGTTAGCCTTCATCGAGCAGGAATTGGAAGGTCAACTTGCAGGAAATTCAAATCATTGATTCCGATTTAATCGGAACCCTCGTCACAAAAGCAAAACAAGCAGAACGAAAACGCACCAACCACAACTTCCACAAACAAGAAGAAGTCTACCAAAGGTTTTTGAACGTTCTTTCTAAGGATACTTACATCTCACCACACCGCCATCTTTCGGATCCCAAACCAGAAACCTTTGTTGTTTTGGAAGGTGAGATTGGATTTTTAATTTTCGAAGAAAACGGTGACATCAAAGAATTTCATAAACTTTCTTCTAACGGACCAAAACGAGGGATCGATTTACAACCAGGTGTCTGGCACAGTTTGGTCTGTTTGTCAGACGTTGCAGTTTGTTTTGAAGGAAAATCGGGACCGTATGATCCGACAATCGACAAAGAATTTCACCCCAAATATCCGTTAGAAGGTGAATCTAATGTCAAAAAAACGATTCAAACTTTTGAATCTCTTTTTGTATGAAGGATCCATCTCTACGTTTCGCTCATTTTACGAAGATTCTAATGATCACGATTCCATTTTCTTTCTTTTGTAAATCTTTGCCAAATGTAGTACCAGTCAAAGATCACACGCTTGAATCTATTGTATCAGATGGAATCATTCGTACATTTCGTTATTACATCCCAAAAAATAGAGAAGAATCAAAACTTCCTATTGTCTTCATTTTGCATGGAGGTGGTGGAAGTGGGGAAGGAATGATTTATCTTTCCAGAATGTCTGAAAAAGCCGAAGAATATGGATTTATCGCCGTTTATCCAGATGGATATGCCAATCGATGGAACGATGGCCGAAAGATAGCTCATTCCTTAACAGATAAACGAAACACAAAAGATGTACAATTCTTTCGAGATATGGTGGAGTATTTGGACAAAAAAATCTCCGTAGATCAAAATCGCATCCATGCCGTTGGTATATCAAATGGTGGCTTTATGACACAACGATTGTTATGCGAAGCAAACGACCTATTCCGATCTGGGTATTCCGTGGCAGCAGTAACTTCTAAAGGCATCGTAGATTTGTGTCCAAATCCGCCCACAAAATCAATAGGATTCATCATGGGAACAGGCGATGATGTAATTCCATACACGGGAGGTATTGTTTCGATCCCGAAAGACTTATCTCCTAATGCAAGTCGTATCCCTGCCGGTGAAGTTCTTTCTTTTTCTGATTCACTGAAATATTGGAGTTCTCAGTTTTCCTGCATGGAAGAAACAAAATCCAAAAAAAGACATATCAACAAATTTTGGAAACGTGACATCGAATACACAAAACTAACTGATTGTGCAAATGATGAGGTTGTAGAAGGGTATCTAATTCCAGGTGGAGGTCATATTTGGCCAAATGGATTTTATTATCAGAATGAAAAACAATACGGATATTTGAGTAAGGACTTGGATACAAGAGAGATTGTGATACAATTTTTTCGGAAGGCCGATTCAAAAACAAAGTTGGTTCAAAATGATTCATTCCGAGATTAGAAATTCCTCTACTATTTTTACCACCTTAGAAACGGGTTCTGGAGACCCAGTTCTCTTTTTACACGGATTTCCAGACAATCATAAAACGTTTTATCCCATCATGGAATCCGTCGCAAAAAAAGGATTTCATTGCATAGCTCCCGTTATGCGAGGCTATGAACCGTCCACCATCTCACATTCCAATAAATTACATGTTGTCGATTTGGTGAACGATCTACTTGGTTGGATGGATGATCGTAGATGGGATTCTGTTCATTTAGTAGGACACAATTGGGGAGCCATTGTATCTTATGCGGCTGGTATGTACTATCCAAACCGAATTAACTCGATCACAAGTTTGGGTGTTCCACTTTTGAAAACCTTCCAAGATTCTTTTTTATGGGCTCCCTTACAAACCTTGCATTCATGGTATATTGCACTATTCCAAATTCCTTATATCGCAGAACTAACGATTCGATCCAATCAATTCGCCTTGGTTGATTTTTTATGGAAAGAATGGTCGCCAGGATTCACTCCCAACCAAGATCATCTTGCTGAAATCAAAGCCAACTTCCAAAACCCAGGAATCCTTTCTTCTGCTCTTGCGTATTATCGGAATCTAAATGATCTTTTTACAGAAGCAGGACGAGAGAGTCTTATGGGTATTTTTGATACACACATCACAGTGCCGACTCAAGTTCTATATGGCCTGAACGATGGCTGCTTTCATAAAAATCTTTTCGAACATCTGCTTGATGAATCCGATTTTCCTCGTGGTTTTCGTAAAATCGGATTTGATCACGCAGGCCATTTTCTCCATTGGGAAAAAAGAGAAGAAGTCACCAAACTTATCTTAGATTGGTTAGAAAAAAATCGCTAGATTTTCACCAAACGGATCGTCTGATTCTGAAGGGAGACTAACTATGTTTCAAAATATGGGTTTATACGACAGAATCATTCGGGTAGTAGTGGGGTTGGTGTTAGGTGGATTGTATTTGGGTGGAGTTGTAGAAGGAACGACAGCGATTGTTTTATTTGTGATCGGCCTTGTGATGATTGCGACTTCTGCCATTGGATTTTGCCCAGCCTATCTACCATTTAAAATTTCTACGAAAGGGAAATAAGAGATTTCTAAAAGACTTCTTTTATTTTACAAAAACAACTCACTTTCACAGTGGTGAGTTGTTTTTATGTTTCATTCGAACTAACACCTCATAGTGATGGGTTCTTGGAAAAAAATCAAATAAGTACATGGCATCCATTTCATAGCCAATCGAATCAAATAAACTTACATCCCTTCGTAAAGTACTTGGATTACAACTTGAGTAGATGATACTGCTTGGTTTCAGTTCAGAAGCCGAATCCATGATTCCTTTCGAAAGTCCAGCTCTCGGAGGGTTCACGAGCCAAATCGGATACTTAGCAAAATCAGCAGATAAAGGTCTTTGGTATAAATCCTTTGTTTCATATTGAAATGATTGGATCCCATTCGCTTTTGCATTCTTCTTGGCATACAAAATACTTTTATCATGAGACTCTATCCCATACAGGGAAGCTATTTTCTCTCGGAGTGTAATCCCAATCGTACCACATCCACAAAAAAGTTCCAATACATGAGCTTTTTCTGGAAGAAGTGATTGTATTGTTTTAAGCCAAGGTTCTATCAAGAATTGATTGATCTGGAAAAAACCCCGAGACGGAACTTTTAACTGAGTGTTCATTAGAGTGATCTGAGTCTCTTCTCTATCATACGAAACGACATTCTCACCGGAAAGTCTGAGAAATAGGGAATTGTCTTTTTTTCGACTAGGATGTTTGGATGGAAACGGTAATTTCTGATTTTTGGGAGTTTTGAGGTTTGATTTCCATTCATTGGATTTTGGAGCTAACAAACGTTTATTGACATTTTTGCAAACGATAGAAGATTCCGAAATGATCCGATGCGAATTTTTGGCAAAAAGACCTAATTGATTTCCATCGACTTGCCATTGGACATTGTTTCTGTATCCTTCTTCTGGACCAAAGATGACCTCTAGTTTGCCTTTCCGATCAGGAAACATCGATTCTAGAAGATGGCGTTTCAGTTTTAGCTCTTCTTCGTATGTGATGTGACGATAACTGCAACCACCACATTCGTTTGAAACAGGACAATTTGATGGTATTCTCAGTGAAGATGCTTCCACGACGGAATGAACATAGCCATACCATTCTTTGGATCCTTGTTTCGTAAGTGTTATGTCTACCAACTCACCTGGAATTCCACCTTCGACAAACACGGCATGGCCATCCGCATGGGCTAAACAATATCCGCCATTCACCCACTTTTCTAATTTTATCCGCAACTTTTCCATTCTTCTAGACCATTCATTGAATATTCATTTGACACTGCACTCGCATTTAACATAACGGATAGGTACTCTTGGAGAAGTGGCTGAGTGGTCTAAAGCAGCGGTCTTGAAAACCGTCGTGGTAATCCCACCGTGGGTTCGAATCCTACCTTCTCCGAGTCGCTGGAGACGTGCCTGAGTGGCCGAAAGGAGCGGTTTGCTAAACCGTCGTACGAGCAATCGTACCCAGGGTTCGAATCCCTGCGTCTCCGATGATACCGCCATGAAAATCACCCAAATCAAAGATCAATTGTTAAAAACAAAAGCCTACCTTCTGACTGATGAAGCGGCGAAAATATTTGCAGTATTGCCCCTTTATTTCTCTTGGGTTCCCATTTTCACTTGGAAACGTCAATTTCCAGACTTTGTGAGCATAACTTTGTATTCTGCAGTTAATACCTGTTTGTTTTTAGTGGGAATTTTTTCGGCCCAAATCCTTTCTCTCCTCCCTTTTGTCGGTCTATACCTCGCCGCAACGATTCACTTAGTTTTCGTTCTACTTTATCTAGGAATTGCGGGATTTTTGATTTACTCCATCCGCTTGCAAAAAACCATAGTGATACCCGTTCTTTCGGACTGGGTAAAAATGCTCCAAGCATTCATTGCGCCCATAGCTCAACTGGATAGAGTATCTGACTACGGATCAGAAGGTTAGAGGTTCAAATCCTCTTGGGCGCGCGTGGATTTTTATGAGTCGTTTCTAGAGCGATACTCAAAACAACTCTCCCTTCACAAAGACGAAATTCCTTCTTATTCCGAGATTATAACAAAAGAGGGAATCCTAGTTTCCTCATCATTTAATTCCGTCGAACAAACATTAAACCCTACAAAACACAGTGAAATCCTCGCGATAGATGATGCTCTAAGTAAAATAGAGGGTCGTTATCTCTCGGAGCACATCTTAATTACAGCTTTAGAACCATGCCTTCTTTGCGCGGGGGCAATCCTACGTGTCAAACTTCCCGAAGTGATTTATTTTGTTCCGGCAAAACCTGGGGAAGGGATTTCCTCTTATACTACCGAATCCATTTACCTTTTGAACCATTTTCCAAGGTGCACCCTCATTCCCAAATCTCACATAAAATTTGAATTTCTTAGTTTTTTCAAAGAGAAAAGGTAGAATTCTTATGAGGCTTTCTTTTTATGGAAGGCAGTAGAAATCACTGGAGAGATGTCAGAGTGGTCTATTGTGCATGCTTGGAAAGCATGTGTGCCAAAAGCACCCCGGGTTCGAATCCCGGTCTCTCCGCCACTTTTTCCCCTATTTCTATTTCAAAATTAGTACTACCGATCAAAATAATTTCATTGCTTCTAAGTTATGAATTTTGATACTCAAAGGGAAACCTAAGATTCCAATCTTTCTGAACCTTGAATACGGAAATAAATGAGCGATAACCACCAAGTACTCTTTCGAAAATACCGACCCCAATTCTTTCGTGATGTGATTTACCAAGATCTCGCCGTTGGGTCTTTACAAAACGCATTCAAATCCAAAAAAATTGGACATGCTTATATCTTCATTGGTCCTCGAGGTGTGGGAAAAACAACTATCGCGAGAATTTTAGCGAAACGATTGAACTGTGAAAATCCAGATGGTGTAGAACCATGCAATGCCTGCACATCTTGCCTTGAGATAACGAAAGGCAATTCTAATGATGTATTTGAAATCGATGCTGCGTCCAACAGTGGAGTCGATAACATTCGCGAACTTCGAGAAAATGTAAAATTTAATGCGATGGGTGGAAAGTATCGCGTTTATATTTTGGACGAAGTACATATGCTCAGTGGTGCTGCCTTTAATGCTCTTCTTAAAACTTTGGAAGAACCACCTGCACATGTTGTTTTCATTCTTGCTACCACAGAATATCATAAGATCCCAGAAACGATTTTATCCAGATGCCAAGACTTTCATTTCCGTAAAGTACCTGTTACTGTTTTACAAAACTATATTGAAACACTTTGTGCCAAAGAAGGTTTAAAATACGATTCGGAAGGATTATTTTGGATCGCAAAAAAGGGAGATGGATCTGTCCGAGACACGCTTTCTTTTATGGAACAAGCTGTTATTTTTACTGATGGAAACTTAACGGGTGCTAAACTTAGAAAGATGATTGGGTATCATGGGATTGATACCTTTACGGATTTTTTAAACCAACTCATCGATACTACACAGAGTGCTCAAATCTTTGAAACATTGGAAAATTTATTCCAAGCAGGCATTGATTTAGGAAAATTCATTTGGGATTTTATTGAATTCCTAAATTCACTGTTACTCATCAAAGATAACTTAGCAGACAGAGAATCCATCAATATTCCCCAAGAAGATTTACAAAAACTAAAACAAAATTACCGTGAACTCGATCGAGAGATCTTGGTATTACTTGCAGAACGTATTTTTTCCATTCATGAAAAATTGAATCTAATGAAACTACGAAGCTCTTACGAGATGAAAGTTTACTTGGAAATACAATTTCGCAAATTGATCTTGGATCGAGAAAAACCAAGTGTATCAGGACTCTTAGCTAAAATTTCAGAACTGACAAAACTTGTTCAAGGTGACATTAGTTTGATCCCTGATTCCGTGGATACGGTTCCAAAACAAGTTCAGGCACCTTCCTCTTCCCCAAAGCCAACCATTCCCAAAACGGATGAACAAACGATTCCCGCCCAAGAAAAAGTTTTGGAATCAAAAAAACAAGAATCCCAAGCGTTCCAGAAGGAATCTGCTTCTTTACCAAAGACCAACCAACCAATCCAAAATAATAATCCATCAGAGGATATGGAAAAGTTACTTAAAGAAAAATTCTCTGGTATGGAAGTGGATCCCAACCAATTTAAAAATTTATAAGTCCAAGGGTATGTATGGGAATTTTTGATCAAATGAAACAAATGCGAGAGGCATTCTCGCAACTAGGAAACATCAAAGAGAAACAAGAAGAATTACAAAAACGTCTCTCGCAGATTCGTGTAACAGCGTCCGCTGGAGCTGGAATGGTAGAAGTCACAGCCTCTGCAGATGGCACCTTAACTAATCTCAATATCAATCCGATTATGTTCAATGCGGATGATAAAAAAATGTTGGAAGATTTAATTTTATCAGCAACGAATGAAGTGCAACGAAAGGCAAAAGAAGCGATGGCTCACGAAATGAAAAACGTTTTGGGATTCAATCCAAGTGATTTTGAAGGTGTCTTCAATCAAATGCAGAAAGACGGAGGGTTTCCTCCTGTCTGATCCTCAATTCCAAAAGCTCATTCAGTCTTTCTCAAGTTTACCCGGTATTGGAAAAAAAAGCGCAACTCGGATTGGTTTTCATATCCTAAGAATGGATCCTTCCACATTCCAGGCTTGGTTATCCAATATCGAAGAAGCAAAAACCAAACTTAGATTTTGTGATGAATGTGGTGGTCTCACTGAGGATCAAGTTTGTTCCATTTGTTTATCGGAACGAAGAGACAGTTCTATACTTTGCGTTGTGGAACAGCCTGAAGATATCTTTTTTATCGAAAACACAAAAGAATATGCTGGGAAATATCATGTTCTAAATGGAGCCATCTCACCGCTGGATGGAATAGGTCCAGAACAATTACGGATACGCCAACTCATGCGTCGATTGGATGAGGGGAATATCAAAGAAGTTTTGATTGCAACCAATCCAACTTTAGAAGGTGATGCAACTGCTTCCTATCTATCTACTGTGATCAAACCAATGGAAATCAAGATCACAAGAATTGCACATGGCATTACAATTGGAGGAACATTGGAATATTCAGACCAATATACATTGGGAAAAGCAATTAAATCAAGATTAACGTTATAATTTGTTGTTCGGATTAAAATACTTGAATCTAACTGGATTCTACAATTTCAAATTCTAATGATTTGCCAAAAAAATGGAATTTAACTTTTCTTTCAATTTCGAAATAACCAGAGAATGAAATGTAAATCAATACAATATAGCGAAATATCTATATCGTTTTGGAATAATGAAAATTGATGGGACACAAGTGATCAAATAATTTGTTTCAGTTTTCCATTAGAACCTATGTTCAAATACAATAAAAGCTTCGCGTAAGACGCGACCGTACTTGGAATCTAGTAACACAAAAAGTGCATCCCCTGCCACAAAGTAACCAGACCGGAATATGATTTGAAAATCTGAAGTAACGTTATACCTTACATTAAAATTATATTCCATCCCCATGTATGTAGATGTACGATAACCATTTTGTTGGTTAAACTCACGATTGATTCTTATTTCTGGAGATTTTGTAGCCCAAAGTTGGTAATACCCGAATGTAAATTGATATGGACCAAAGGCGATAATGTTCGAGAATAAACCATATTCATTCAATCCAGAAAAGCTAGATCCATTGAATAACGCATAACCACCAGTGAAGTCAGTGGCTATGTTGGAAATTGAAAACCCAGGAGCAAGAGTTCGATAACCATTTCCTTTCAGATTAGCTTCTTCTCCGTTTTCGTCAAAACCTGGTCTTCCTGTAGTACCGAGAGCAATTAAATTGAAATTGAGTGACTCATTCCAACGGTATGTGAATTGAAAATCATACATACCACCTTTGATATAATGTCTTTTGGTCGTGTTAAAGATCGTAACATCATTAGAGTCATTGATTGGTTTCAATTTTTTTACAGTTCCAGTATTCAAAATACCGTGGACTATAAAGGAAAATTTTTGAAAATTAAATTCGTTGTGTAATCCATACCATGCCAGTCTTGCAGTCTCGTTATCAGTCTTATCATTATCGTCTAAAAAATAGGCATAGACTTCATTTCTTATATTTCGGAAGTACTCGAATTTTAAGCGATTGTAATAGATATTAGAACTTTGATAGTTTTTATCAGCAAAACCATTTTTGTCTACATCCAAAAAACTTTGATCCCTAGCTCTTAAAACTCCTCCTTCTAGAGATAAACGAAGAAATTGGAAATTTTTTAAGATACTAACGCCTGTTCCAGTTGAAAATAGAACACGGCCTTGCGCGGAGCTAAATAATTGTTGTCCTACTTTGATGAACAATCCGGACTCGGGAATACGAAAATTTAGATATAAAAAGTTTGTTTGTACGTTAACGGCGGCCGTTCTACCTCTTTCTCCACCGGAACCAGGCCCAATGAGCCCAGGATCGAATCCATCAGGACCTGTTGCACGAAGTCCCCTACCACCAAAAGGTATGTCTCCTACCTGCATCCCCCAAACACCTTCGACATACTTATTGGCAGAAAAACTCATGTTATAAAGAAAGCGCGAATCATAATAACTAACATCTTCCTTACGACGAGTTAATTGACTAGGAAGCCCTTGTTGTCTTCTTTCTAAATCAGTCTGAACCGCTTCTTGTTCTGATTGAAGTCGCTCAGCGTTTTCTCTTTCCAAATTTGTAATGGGAGTGACGGGAGTTCTTCGTTCCAATAATACGTCTCGCCCTACGTTGGTTGCTCGCACACGAAAAGAACCATTAAAATTCATAATGGTACGCTGAGATTCTTCTTCTTGCGATAATAAAAAGCCAAGAGGTAAAAAGATAAGAACAATAACAATAGATAAACGATTGAACATTTTAAGTTATTCTTTTTTTACCCATTGATTGGATTTGAAATATTTGTTAATAAGCTGTTGGATCTTACCAGTTCGCTTTAATTCTTTGATAAAAAAATTAAGATTGTACAAAAACTCAATATCTCTTTTAGCAATTGCCATGCTAATATGATCTTCTTGCACCACACCTAAAATGGGTAAATAATTAGCTCTTAAGGAAGAGTCTTTTTGTAAAAGAGCCTGGATATAAAATGAATCTGCAACAAACGCATTTACATTATTTTTTTTCAATTCATTCATCGCAGCTTCATTGGTAAAATAAGAGAATACTTGCGCTTTAGGAAAGGCATCTCGCAGAAATTGATGATTCGAACTATTGGCAAGAACGGAATAAGAAATGCCAGTAATGTTTGTTAAATCGTTCAAATTGCGAAACAACTGAACGGTCACAATTTGTCCTTCTGGTTCGGGAGGTAATGCGGTCCGATTAACAAGAGCTGCTGGTGTCGAAATTAGATATGGATCCGTGAAATAAACATCTCGAAAGCGACTTATGGAAGAAGACAATCCAGCCATCGCAATTTGGGTATCGCCTTTTTCCAACATTCTTGCATGTTGATCAAAGGTTCGAAGTGGAATGATTTTTAAATCGACATCCAAAAATTTTGCATATTCCTGAGCCAATTCCACATCTAATCCAGGAAAATTCTCATTTGGATTTTCTATATAAAATGGATCATAAAATTCATTTACGGAAACTGTAAGCGTTTTCGTTTTTTTTATTTTTTCCAAAATTGGACTAGTTTGCGCAAAGAGTACAATTGGGAGGTAAACAAGTAAAATCGCGATTTTCCAAACCATACGTCGGCAAATAGGGAACATCCAATTAACCTTTTGTTTAGAAATAGAATCGGCAAGGAAAAATTAAGGATTGAGTAAGACAAATTCCGTTCGTCGGTTTTTTTTGGACGAAGCTTCATCCGTACCTTGTACCATTGGCTGGGTTGGGCCCTTGCCTTCCGTGACAAGTCGATTTGGATCCACACCTTTGGAGACTAAATATTGTTTAACGGATTCAGCACGTTCCTTTGATAGAATCATATTATCATCAAATGTTCCCGTTAAGTCAGTGTGTCCGATGATTTTCATTTTTTTATCTCCATTTTCATGTAAATAGTCAACAATGGAGTCCAATGGACCTGAAGATTCTGGCTTTAGAATTGAAGAAGCTCTTTCGAAATAAACTGAATCGAGTGAGATTTTTTTCGTTTCTTCTAATTTCTTTTGTACTACATTCTCTTGGTTGGGTATGGATGCGGTGAATACATCGAATGATTTTCCTTCCACTCTCCGACAGAATAAAAAGGTTTTTTTCACCTGTTGAAAAACAATATAAGCCTCATCTTCTTCTGAATTGATGGGAGCTCCTAGATTTTCAATGTCTGTAAATTTTTCTCCATCAATCTTAGCCATATACAAATCAAATCCTCCATACCCGCCCGGTCGATTAGAGGCAAAAAAGAGAATCTTACCGTCGTCATTAAAAGCTGCCGCAATAGTTGCATTGCCATCATTAATAGGAGCGGGTAAAGGTTTTGGAACTGTCCATTGGTTGTTTTTAAATTGGCTATAATATACTTTTGCAAGATTCGGTTTTCCGAATGGGTAGCGAGTAAATAATAATGTATCACCTAATAAATGGGGATTTTCTTCAATTTCTTCCGTATTGATAGGAGTAGGTAGAGCAGAAGGTATGGACCATACTTTACCATTCCAGGAAGAAACATATAAATCACGAGAGATTCCAACTTTTCCGCCAGGTAACATTACTTCGATGGAACCATCACGATTGGAAGATAGTAATAATGTTTTTCCATCTCTTGAGATAAATGGACTTTGGTCGTCAAACGGTGAATTTAAAATGGGAACCTCTTCCGGAAAATCCCAAGTCCCATCCTTCTTTCGTTCTGATTTAAAAATTTCAGTATAACCACGATTTGTTCTTTTGGAATAAAAATACAAAGTTTTAGCATCAGGCGTCATCGTAGGACCAAATTCCTGAAATTCCGTATTGATAGGTCCTTGGATGGGAGATACTTGTAATCGAACTTCTTCGTCTCGAACTTGGCTGAGCAGGGGAGAGGAAATTAAAAGAGAAGATAAAAAAAGAACAGCAATTGCATGAGAGACTATCTTCAGATTTAATGATGTACGAGGACGAAGGGATTTAATTGTAACTCGTTTAAACGCAATTGATAACGGATTAATTACAGCTCGTTTAATTACAATCGTTAGCGGATAAATTGTATCTCGTTTAAACGCAATCAATGGTGTATGAAACGAAGCTTGTTTAAATAACGTAGCTGGGAAGGTAATTCTATTTTGTTTATTCCCCCCTCGAAAGTTTTTCATCGCAAAACGTTTAAAACCAAACCCAAAGATGATATTAGCTATGGATTTCTTTACAAAAAAATTAAGGTTTAGAGGAGAAAGTAGATTGGGCATTTGACACCTCGGTCATCTGCCCAAAAATTCTTAGCGGATGTATGGTTGTAGAACATCCGGAATTTGGAAGGTTCCATCTTCTTTTTGGTAGTTTTCAATCACTGCTGCCAGTGTTCGACCGATCGCAAGACCGGAACCATTCAAAGTATGGACGAGCAGGTTTTTTCCTTCCTTTGACTTGTATCGAATTTTTCCACGCCTTGCTTGATAGTCTTTGAAGTTAGAAACAGAAGAAATTTCCATAAATCGACCAAGTCCTGGCATCCAAACTTCAATGTCATAGGTTTTAGAAGACGCACTCGACATATCTTTACTACAAAGTAACATGACTCGATACGGAAGCTTCAATTTTTGCAGAATGGATTCCGCATCTTTCAGCATTTTTTCGTGTTCTTCACCTGATTTCTCTGGTTCTACAAATTTTACTAGTTCCACTTTTTGAAACTGATGCACCCGCACAAGACCACGTGTGTCTCTTCCATAAGAACCAGCTTCTCTTCGAAAGCAAGATGTATGTGCACAAACAGAAATTGGTAAATCTTTTTCAGAGATAATTTCATCCCGATAGTAATTAGTGAGTGGAACTTCTGCCGTTGGAATTAAATTCAATCCGTCTTTTTCCAAACGATAAAAATCTTCGGCAAATTTAGGAAGTTGCCCGGTGGCTGTCATGGATTCATCGTTTACAAGAACAGGAACCCACATCTCCTCATACCCATTTTCTGAGGTATGAGTGTCGAGCATTAGATTCATCAAGGCTCTTTCTAATTTCGCACCTAAGCCACGATAGGTGTAAAAACGAGCTCCCGAAAGTTTCACTCCACGCTCAAAATCAAAAATTCCCAATTTTTCTCCGATATCAAAATGTGTCTTTGCCTCAAACGAAAGTTTTGGAATTTCTCCCCATTGTCTCACAAGAACATTGTCTTCTTCTGATTTCCCTTCTGGAACTGCAGGATCGAGTAAATTGGGAAGACCCAAATTCAGTTCATGTAAAGATTCTTCTTCTTTTGAAAGTTCCTCTTCAATCGCTTTAATTCGATCGCCGACACCCTTCATGGAATTGGATATTTCTGTGATGTCTTTTCCTTGCGACTTTAGAATCCCAATCTCTTTCGAAACACGATTTCGTTCTGCACGAAGTTCTTCGGCTTCTAGTTTAAGTTTTCTTTGTTTTTCAGATACATTTTTGATTTTTGCTTCAATGTCAGAAGAAACAACACCGCGTTTTTGTAAGGTGGAGAGTAATTCTTCCGGATTTTGCACAATACGATTGATATCAAGCATGGTGATAGGCCTTTCTTTCGGTAAATTTTATTGAGTTTTTATAAATTTTGTCTGCCACTTCTGCATTCGGTTCTGTTCGGAGAGAAAACATTTTTTCTAATACATAAGGCAAGTGAGAAGAATCATTTCGTTTTCCACGGTGTGGCATCGGTGATAAAAAAGGAGCATCCGTTTCGATTAAAATAGATTCTAAAGGAATTTTCTTTGCCGCTTCTTGAATGTCCGTTGCTGATTTAAACGTAACAATTCCAGAAAAAGAAATATAATAGCCAAGATCTACAAATTGTTTTGCCGACTCGTAATCATAAGTGAAACAATGGATCACTCCGAATGCTTTTGATTTAAATTCTTTCAATGCTTCATACGTATCGGCAAACGCATCACGCGAATGGATGACCACTGGAAGTTGATGATTCGCTGAAAAATCTAAAAACTTTCGCAATACATCATTTTGTTGCGTACGTGTGCTTGCATCATGATAAAGATCCACACCAATCTCACCAATCGCCGCAAACTTAGGATCATGGATTCGGGATTTGGCTAAATCTAGAATTTGATCCGCATTTGGAAATTCATGCGTTTCTGTTGGATGGCAACCAATTGAATAAGAGATCTGTAAGTCATTTGTTGAAAATGTTTCTGAAATACGAACAGCTTCGTTAGAACTTGGTAGATCAATGCCGATCTGAACCATTCGGTCTACTCCAACCTTTCGGGATTTCTCCAGGGTTTCTTCGATGCTTTGTCCTTGTTCTCGAATTATGTCTAAATGGCAATGTGTGTCTATGGTCGAATATCCCATAAATAGCAAGATTTGTAATTTCCATTGGATGAAAATGAAAATTCAATCGAAAGATATAGTGGGTGGATTAACTTTTGTTTAAATCATCGTAGGTCTATAACGAACGTGGAAGTAAAACAAAGACTACATCTAATTTTCTACCGACTTCGGTATAAAGTCCAGGAATGGAAGCTTAAGTTATCCCAACGTTATGAGGATTTGGACAAAAAAGGCCGTGAAAAGCTGACGATCATGGTCATTCCTCACACCGATCGTAAAACCATTAACTTTGTCATCTCTTACAAAGCCATTTCCATCTTTATTGGAATTATGGTGATCTTACTTGTGATCAGTGCAGTGAATGTTTTATCACATAGTGGATCGATCCACCAACTAACGGAACTCAATTTAACCAATAAAGACTTCATTCGACAATCTTCCAAAATGAAGGAAGAGGTAAACTCCTTACACGAAACGATTCAATATTACTATGATCGAATTTCTAATCTCTACATCAAATTGGGTGGAGATCCATCTCGTGTTTCGAAAGGGATGGGTGGCCAAGCGGGTCAGTTCCTTGCTTTACAAGGTACTCCACAAACAGACATCACTGACGAATCGTTTCGTATCAAAGAAGACATTCACAATTTAAAACTATCTTCTGAACTTTCTGAAGAAATCATCAAACTCATCAAAAAAAGAAAGAGTATCATCAAAAACACTCCTTCCATCTGGCCAACAAAAGGATATGTTCTCTTTCCTTATGGAAAGTATATCTCTCCCATTACTGGTAAAGAGGAATACAATCGAGGATTGGATATCGGATCCTTTCCTGGGGCAGAAGTCATTGCCACGGCACCTGGTCTTGTTTTTGATACTGGTTATTCACCAGCAACTGGCTATTATGTAAAAATTTCCCACAGATTTGGATGGAAAACGATCTACTCTAATCTAGATCGTATCCGAGTAAAGAAAAACGAAAAACTCTCCAAGGGTGACATTCTGGGATATGTCGGAAAATCTCCTGAAAATCCGATTTACCATCTTCATTATGAAGTACATGTTGGTACCCAAGCGTTGAATCCGTTTTCGTTTCTCAACCAAATCCAAGAATAATGTCCAATCCATCTACAGAAGAAGAATTTTTAGTTAACAGCATCATCGGTGAAGGTGCAGAATTCACCGGAGAATTTAAGTTCCCTGGCCTCATTCGCATCGACGGCAAATTCCGTGGAGTTCTAGAAACTACAGGAAAGGTACTCATTGGAAAATCAGGAATTGTCGATACAGATATCAAAGCACGTGTGGTGGTTGCTGGCGGAGAAATCCGTGGTAACATTTATGCTACTGAGCGTGTGACACTTCTTTCTAGTTGCCGATTAGAGGGGGACATTGTGACTCCACGTCTTATCGTCGAAGAAGGAGTTGTGTTTCACGGTAAATGTACAATTAACCCCACTCGTCATTAGGCGGGTTTATGATCATTCAAAACAACAACCCCAAGTCGATCTCTTCATCGACAAAAAAAGGTTCCAAAGAAAAGCTAAATGGTTCCTTTGCTCCTGTCGATGAATCCAAACAAAGTTTTTTAGAAATTTTAGAATCCATCGTTCCTTCTGGAAAAGAAGAAACAAGAGAACTGAACGAACTTTGGAAAGATTTACCAGACCTAGAAAAAGATCTGATCAAAGACCCCAATCACAAAAATCTCGAATCTTACAAGAAACACATCAAACAAATTGCGGAACTCATTCTCAAACGAAACTATAAAGTGATGCAAGCACCTCAACGTGGACGAAATGACCAGAAGGATGTTCGGTATGTAAAGGTTGTAGATGAAAAATTAGATCTTCTCGCCAAAACAATGTTTTCACCAAACAACAGTGCCTTTGTTATTTTAAAACAATTAGATGAAATTAGGGGTCTACTGATTGATCTAAAAGGATAATTCGTTGCAAACACCTGATCGACCAAAGTCGAAAAATCTACGCGTTCTTTCCAAAACATTTTCCTATCTCAAACCATACCGAATGCAAATGATCCTTTCTTCCTTTGCATTACTTTTCACAGCGGGAGTCACACTAGGTCTCGGACAGGGGTTGCGTCATTTAGTAGATGCTGGTTTTTCAGCAAGATCCAAACAAGAATTAGGTTATGCACTCTTATTTATTATTTTCGTTGGAATTCTTCTGGCGATTGGAACCTACATTCGGCATTACACTGTCTCGTGGATCGGAGAACGAGTTGCATCCGACATTCGAAAAGATGTTTTCCAACATATCATCTTCATCCATCCCAGTTTTTTTGAATCTAACTCTCCTGGGGAAATCCAATCTCGTATCACAACCGATACCACTTTGATCCAAACAGTCATTGGATCTTCTGCTTCCATTGCCCTTCGCAATATTTTAATGTTTGTGGGTGGGATCATATTTCTATTCATCACTAATGCGAAACTTACAATGATAGTTCTCCTTAGTGTCCCTTTCATTGTATTTCCGATTTTGTTTTATGGGAAAAAAGTTAGAAACTTATCCCGAAACACACAGGATAAAATTGCAAACATTGGAACCTACGTAAGTGAATCACTCCTCAATATCAAAATCTTACAATCCTTCCATCACCAGGCAGTCGACATTGAAAAATTCTCAGATACGGTGGAAGATGCGTTTTCTGTGGCTGTGGCAAGAATTAGGCAAAGAGCACTTCTCATTGGAACTGTCATTTTGTTCATTCTCACTGGGATCAGTTTTATGTTATGGGTTGGTGGAACTGACGTGCTCGAAGGAAAAATCACTGGTGGGGAACTCATTGCATTTTCCTTTTACGCGATCATGGTCGCAAATAGCGTGGGGGCCGTTTCCGAAGTTTTAGGTGATTTGCAAAGAGCCGCTGGAGCTACAGAAAGACTCATGGAACTTATGTTATCCGAATCGGAAATCAAAGATCCGATTCATCCTAAAGCAATTTCCGAAGTCTTCGTGACAGAAAAAAGTAGAAAGGCCAATGGAAATTCTAACTCGCAAAATGGACTTACCATTACGCTTGCAGAATTAGAATTTTCATACCCGTCACGTCCTGAGCAAAAAGCAATCAAGGGAATCAGTTTAGAAATACCAGCGAACCAAACAACGGCTCTTGTGGGACCTTCGGGTGGAGGAAAGAGCACGCTCTTTGAACTCATCCTTCGTTTTTATGATCCTACTTCTGGTTCAATCTCCATTAGCGGTATCAATATAAAAGACTTACGTTTGGAAGACTTACGCTCTCTTATTGGCTTTGTTCCGCAACAACCCATACTCTTTAGCGGAACATTACGAGAAAACATCGCGTATGGAAAACCAAACGCTAGTTTTGAAGAAATCCAAAAGGCCGCAGAAAGTGCTTATGTGACCGAATTCTTAAACCAACTTCCTAATGGATATGACACCAACTTAGGTCATTTGGGAACGAGACTCTCTGGTGGACAGAAACAACGGATCGCGATTGCAAGAGCTATCTTACGAAATCCGAGAATCCTTTTACTGGATGAAGCAACGTCTGCTCTCGATTCAGAATCGGAACAAATGATCCAAAGAGCTCTAGACTTTTTAGTGAAAGAAAGAACAACCATTATGATTGCCCATCGGTTGTCTACGGTTGTGAAATCAGATCAGATTGTTGTGATTAAAGAAGGGGAGATCGAGTCCGTAGGAACGCATGACGAACTCTTACGATCAAGTGAGTTATATGAGCGGTTAGCGAAATTACAATTTCACACCGAGTTGCTCTAAGATTCGTTCCATATCGCTTAAGTTCGCATACGAAAAAACTATCTTTCCTTTTCCGTTGGTTTCATTGTGAGAGACTTCCACTTTGGAACTAAATTTGTTTCGTAACTTTGTTTCTAGTTTCACGATACTTGCATCTCGTTTATCAGGAACATTTGTTGAAGAACTCGATTTTCTTTCCGGATTCAAAAGATTCGAAACATAGTTTTCGACTTCCCGAACATTCCAGCCTTCGCTTATCACTTTTTGCGCAACTTCGAATTGTTTTTTTGAATCAGGAATGGAGAGAAGAGGACGTGCTTGACCTTCCGAAAGTTTTCCTTCCTTCACCCAATCTTGCAATGGTTTTGGTAGCGATAACAAGCGAATCAGATTAGAAATGGTAGCTCTGTTTTTTCCGACGCGAGTGGCAAGGTCTGTAACCTTTAACCCTCGTTTGTCGATAATAGCTTGGTACGCCAACGCTTCATCCATTGGGTTTAAATTTTCTCTTTGGATATTTTCAATGAGAGCAAGTTCCATCATATCCGCTTCGGAAAGATCACGAACGATCGCTGGAATTTTTGCAAAACCAGCAAGTTTACATGCACGCAATCGCCGTTCTCCAGCGACCAAAAGAAATCCAGAACCCGATGGATTTTTTTGAACTACGATCGGTTGGATCACACCATGTTCGACAATGGTATTCGATAACTCTTGGATGGATGCATCGGAGAATTGTTTTCGTGGTTGATGCGGGTTTGGAGCAAT
The DNA here is from genome assembly GCF_040833955.1 of Leptospira sp. WS60.C2. Classification (NCBI taxonomy): domain Bacteria; kingdom Pseudomonadati; phylum Spirochaetota; class Leptospiria; order Leptospirales; family Leptospiraceae; genus Leptospira; species Leptospira milleri. Next base: position 3,429,772 of record NZ_CP162133.1, read on the forward strand.
TTCTGAAACTTTGATCTCTCTCAGACCAGACTGTTCGTCCTTGGATATTTCAACATTGTTCTCGTTGACTGGGATTAAATTCCCAAGCCCTCTTCCTAAAACTTTTCCTTTTCCGAGTGCCATAACTTATGCCCTCCCTACAATTTCTTCCGCTAAACTTTTATAACTTTTTGCACCAACTCCATCTGGATCATAGTAGTTGATCGGTTTACCAAAGGACGGTGCCTCTGATAATTTAATGTTGCGAGGGATAACAGTTTCATACACTTTCTCTTTGAAATAATTTCTGACATCATCTGCCACTTGGTTTGCGAGGTTGGTTCGTTTGTCATACATCGTAAGAAGTACACCTTCCAATGCCAATGAAGGATTCCATTGTGACTGCACTAATGAAATGATTCTCATCAATTGAGAAAGTCCTTCGAGTGCGAAGTATTCTGTTTGCAACGTGATCATGACAGATTGAGAAGCACAAAGTGCATTGATGGTAAGGACACCAAGAGAAGGAGGACAATCGATTAAAATATAATCATAAGATTCTTTGATGGAAGCGAGTGCATCTTTGAGTTTGAACTCTTTCTTTTCAATTCCGAGAAAGTCTACCTCTAGTCCTGAGAGGTTGATGTTGGATGGAATGATGTCGAGATTCGGAACGAAGGTTTTTTGGATCGCTTCTCTTGCAGACAATTCTCCAATCATCACTTCATATGTTGTCTTATTCAGTGACTGCACTTCTAACCCAAGTCCTGATCCTGAGTTACCTTGTGGGTCAATATCAAGTAGAAGAACTTTTTTTCCCAGATCAACAAGATTGGATGCTAAGTTGATCGCAGTTGTTGTTTTTCCAACGCCACCTTTTTGGTTACTGATCGATACGATTTTACCCATTCTTGCTTTTTGTCTCCTTTACGATTTCTTTCCAGTCGCGGGGGTATCCCTTTTTTGGAAGTGAATTCTTTTGCAGTATTTTGATATGTCTCTTTCCAACAAACTCTAATTCCGGAATGGGAATTTCTTTTTTCATTACAAAGCCGTTGTTCGAGAGAACCTCAGTTTCTTTTTCCAGATCTGAATACGGTTGTGCTAGAAAGGGACATAAGATTCCTTTTTGTTTCACCATTCGTGACGTGACTTCTGCAATGTAGGGGTAGGGAACCATGGCTCTCGAAGTCACTACATCAAAATTAGAACTGATCTCTTCTGTGCGAGCATAGATAAATTCCACACGCTTCTTTAACTTGGATAAAGTTCCAGTTGTGACTTCGGTTTCCAAAAGGGCCAATTTTCGTTTTTGAGAATCAACGAGATAGACATGGGGAGCTTTCTTCAGAAGGGCAAAGAGAAAACCCGGAAGGCCAGGTCCTGTCCCAACATCAGCGACATTTGTTTCACGTGAAACATATCCTGTTGTTTTCAATTTCCAAACAAAGATCATTGATTCCAGAATATGTCTCTCTAGAATTTTTTCAGAATCGTTTCGGGAAAAGAATCCTCCCTTTTCATTGTCACGTTTTAAAAATTCATAAAAGGCTTTCACCATTTCCCAATCGAATTCAGGTTCAATCGTTGGAAAGAGCTCTGGGATGATGGATTGGATTTCTTCTTGGATCGTTTTTTCTGACATAATCGTATTATCGTTTTATAGATTTTCGCCGATGTCTCCTGTAGGAGAAATCATTTCCATGTTTCGTACGTTTATTTTTTTCATCATTCTTTCGTTTCCTATCTTAGGTTACACACCAGGCAAGTGGTCCCACAAAGATGCCTACATCTTTAAAAAGGTAAAAAAAGTTCCAAACAAAGAGATCGTACGTAACGCCGAAGGTCAGGTGATTTATGTCGCAGAATATGAATACAATTCTGACGGAAAGTTGATCACAGAATCTTATTCCGACAAAGAAGGGAAGGGTGATGGTAAAACAATGTTTCGTTATACAGATGGTCTAGTCACAAGTGAAGAAGTGTATGACAACGGTGGTCACTTAGTGGAGCGCAAAGACTTTCAATTCAAAGGTCGTGCTTTGAAGAAGATGAATGTAAAAGACGCAGAAGGTAAACTTGTAATGGTTTATTCCATCGAAAGTGATGGAGAAGGAAACGTCTTTGCTGCAGAAGGAAAGAATATGGAGACCAAAGATACGGAATCCTTTCGTTTTCAAATTGATCCTAAAAGACCTAACGTACAAATCCAATACTTGACTGATGATAAAAAGAAAGGACTTGGCGAAATTCACTTTAAGTTCGATGCGAAAGGAAACTTAGTCGAAAGAGAATTCTTCCAAGGAGAAAATCGCAGGGTTCATAAATTGAAATACAAGGCTGATGGAAGTTTAGAGTCCCATTCGTTTCACGTGAAACAGGGAGACAACTGGATCCTAGAGAAAACCCACGTCCTTGTTTATGAATGAGATTTAATACAAACATCGAATCAAATCTCGTTGGGGAAGCAGAAAGTTTTATCTAGCGCATCTCAACGCATAAAAAAACCAAGAAGGGATTCCTCCTTGGTTTTCGTTCTTCGGTAGTTTCCAAAATGAGCAACCGATTAGATGAATGAGTGATGTGTCACTTATCTACGGTCCACCAAATGATAAAGAAGTAAGTCCACATCCGAGGGATCAACTCCTGAAATGTGAAGTGCATTTTCCAAGTTGAGTGGTCGGTGTTTTTCCAACTTCACAATCGCTTCCGTTTTCAATCCTTTCACACTGCCGTAATCAAAGTCGGCAGGGATTTGAAAGTTTAAGAACTTCTTACGGTATTCGATTGTCTCAAGTTCTCGTTTCAAATACCCTTCATACTTTACTTCCATCTCCAAGACCGCTTTTTCATCTTCATTTAAAATCGATAACTCAGAAACAATTGGTTCTATGTCTTTGATTTTAATATCCGATCGTTTGAGAAAGGAAGCAAGCGAGTGTCCAAATTTATAATTGCTGATTTCTTTTTCTTCGAGCACCTTTGTCAGTTCATCAGAAGGTTTCATTGCTGAAACGAAAAGGTGGGATTTGATCTTTTCGATTCTGGCATACCGATCTTTCATCTCTTTGTATAAGGATTCTTCAACAAGACCCATCTCATATCCATATTGCATCAGTCTTTTGTCAGCGTTGTCTTGTCTGAGTAGGAGACGATACTCGGCACGGCTTGTGAACATACGATAAGGATCTTCCACACCTTTGTACACCAAATCATCTACAAGAACACCGATGTAAGATTCACTTCGTTTGAATAAAATAGGTTCTTCTTTTCTGACAGACCGAATCACATTATAAGCCGCAACGAGTCCTTGCGCTGCTGCTTCTTCATACCCAGTCGTTCCATTGATCTGTCCCGCATGGTAGAGACCTTTTACTTTTTTGGTTTCCAGTGTTGGATGGAGTTCTGTTGGATCTACATAATCATACTCGATCGCATATCCTGGACGCATGAGTTCCACTTCTTCCAAACCTTTGATGCTTCGTAGAAACTTCCATTGTACTTCTTCGGGTAAACTTGTGGAGACACCATTCAGATACATCTCATTGGTTTCGTAACCTTCTGGTTCGATAAAAATTTGATGACGATCTCTTTCTGCAAAACGCACCACTTTATCTTCAATCGAAGGACAATACCGTGGACCTACACTTTTGATCTGACCCGAATACATCGGTGAGTATTCTAAGTTTTGTTTGATCAATTCATGCGTGGTGTCGTTGGTATATGTGATGTAACAAGGAATTTGTCTGCGATCGATCTTCTTTGTGGAAAAAGAAAAGGGACGCGGATTCTCATCACCATCTTGGATTTCAAGTCCCTCAAAGTTGATGGAGTTTTTATGAACGCGAGCAGGGGTACCTGTTTTCAATCGACCAAGTCGCAATTCAAAACGAGCGAGTGTATGTGATAAACCTTTCGTGGTTGGTTCCCCAATACGACCCGATTCTTTTTGGTAAGTTCCAATGTGAATCACACTCGATAAAAATGTTCCCGTGGTGAGGATGACATGATTTGTATAAAAAGAAAAACCTCTACCAGTGATGACTCCCGTCACTTGGTTTCCGTCCACAATCAAATCTTCGACTGTATCTTGTCTGATCGAAAGATTTTGTAACTTCTCCAGCTGGTGTTTCACCATTAACTGGTATTGTTTTTTCTCTGCTTGTGCACGCGGCGCCCAAACGGAAGGACCTTTGGATGTGTTTAACATCTTAAATTGAATTCCTGTTTGATCAATCACTCGACCCATCAGTCCACCAAGGGCATCGACTTCTCGAACCATATGTCCTTTGGCAATTCCACCGATGGCTGGGTTACAACTCATTTGTCCGATTGTATCTAAGTTCATCGTGATGAGTAATGTTTTGAGACCAGCTTTGGCAGAAATATAAGCGGCTTCGGTTCCGGCGTGACCTGCACCGACAACGATACAATCAAATTGGTTGGGATAAAAAGATGGATTCATATTATGTCTTCTTAGTGTAACGATTCTTATGTCTTTTGGAAAAGAGCGAAACTTAGTACTACTCTTTAGAACGATATCAAAACCATCGGCTTATGCTTCGAGAGAAAAAAAGATAAAATTCATTTTCTAATTTTGAAACTCCTGGAGTTTGGAAGGATAGGAATCTCAATGGCTCAGAATTCATTTCCATATACATACTTTGAAGGTAAAATTGTTCCTTCCGAAGACGCAAAAGTCAGTGTCCAAACTCATGCCTTACAATATGGCACTGGAGTTTTTGGTGGAATCAGAGGTTACTACAACGAGGCGAAAAAAAATCTTTATGTATTTCGATTGCCCGAACATTGCAAACGTCTTGTGAACTCCACCAAGATCATGCAACTTCAGATCGAGATCACACCAGAAGAAATCCAAACCATCATCTTAGATCTACTTCGTAAAAACGAAGCCAAACAAAATGTATACTTACGACCCTTCATCTATACGTCTGCCTTACAACTTTCTCCCAGGTTCCATGATGTAAAAGCAGACATCACAGTGTATGCATTGAAACTCGATGACTACCTCGATACACAAAATGGTCTCACAACGATGGTGTCTTCTTGGCAACGTTTCTCAGACAATCAAATCCCAACACTCTCCAAAGTGAGTGGTGGGTATGTGAACTCAGCCCTTGCCAAATCGGAAGCAGTTCAAAATGGAATGGATGAAGCAATCTTTCTTGATGCAAGAGGATTTGTATCAGAAGGTTCTGCTGAAAATATATTCATCGTTCGTGATGGTGTGATTCATACTCCCACCATTCCTTCTTCGATTCTCGAAGGCATTACAAGAAGAAGTATCATACAAATTGCAAAAGATATGGGATACCAAGTTGTGGAACGTGACATCGCAAGATCTGAACTTTACATTGCCGATGAATTGTTTTTTTCGGGAACAGGTGTACAAGTGGCCTGGGTAAAAGAAGTTGATCGACGAGTGATTGGAAATGGAAGCATGGGACCCATCACGAAAAAAATCCAATCTGTCTTTTTTGAAACCGTTCGTGGTGAACAACCAAGTTACATGAATTGGCTTACTCCGGTATATTAAAACAAAATGGCTGATGCTTTGTTTTCATTCGAGCAGGTGTCAGGCCAAGATGTTGCACTGACCTATCTAAAATCGTTTTTAAAAGACAGGTCCAAAATTCCAGGTTCCATCATTTTCCATGGACCAGATGGTGTAGGGAAGTGGTTAGCCGCCGAACGATTTGCAAAACAAATTCTTTGTCTGGAAGGAACAATGTGTGGGCATTGCGATTCTTGCCGACAGTTTGCAAGAGGCATCCACCCAGATTTCATTCAGTTTCCACGCAGAAAAAACATAGCCATTGGAAAAGAAAAAGATCCAGAGGATTTTACCATTCGTTGGTTACTCGCAAATCGAATCCCTTTTAAACCACATACTTCTGAGTATCGAATTGTTCTGTTTCCTGAAGCCAATCGGATTAACAATGAAGCAGAAACAACCTTACTGAAAACATTGGAAGAACCACCACCTCATACAAAGTTCATCCTAATCGTCAATGATTTGAATACCTTAAAACAAACGATTGTTTCTCGATCAGTTTGTGTTCCATTCCACTATCTGCCACAGGAAGAAATTAAAAAAATCAGAAGGAATGAAATTTCAGAATCAAAATTGTATTATGGGGGATCCCTCAATCCTTTTGAGATTGCAGATGAATTTTTAGAAGAATGGCATGAGAACGTACGCCAACACTGTCACGATTCTATTTTATTATTTAAGTTAGAAAACTGGGTAAGAGAACAGTTGGCAGAGTTTCGTTCCAACAAAGAAGGCCTCACTGGAATCGATTTTTTAGAAATGATCTGTTTGTTATTACTGTATGAATACAGACAAAAAAATTTCGAAGCCAATGTAGGAAGAATTGAAGCCATTCTCGATTTTAAAATGAAGCTTCATTATGAAATACCTGCATTAGAGTATGTTCTTTTATCCCAACTTTTCCTTCGACTTGCTACGTAAGATAAAAATACATAAGCTTTGTTTTGCAAAGGATTCAAATCTACGTTCGATCTATTTTTCACTGTCTAATTTGTCTCGTTCGCAAGTCATTGCAACGTTCACAAATTACCATCTAACAAAGATTATATATTTGTAACCTATCAATCCATTAAAGGGACATAATTTTTTTATTCGGTTCGACTATTTTTGAGAGTTTGGAGTGTTTTCCGATTTTTCATTTGAATTCTACCTACTTGCTAAAAGTATAGTACCCGATTTCACATTTAGGGCGGGGAAGCT